>NZ_JADPKF010000111.1:0-187159 GCF_023073815.1 Bradyrhizobium sp. 157
TCGCAAGATCGACGTCCGACCTCAGACCGGGACAGCCCCAGACGAACCAACGGAAATGCGTGAACCCGCGAATAAGAGCTTGTTGACCGACGTCTCTGGATTCTGCTTCCACCCTTGCACGATCATTCCACCGACACCTCTCCTGCATTCCTGGAGACAGCCCTTCATCATGTCCCGCCTCTTGACACGGGACATAAGAGGATGAGGTCTGGCAGGAGTGCCACGCCCTTCCCGGATTTCGATCTAGCGACCCGCAGCAAGCGCCGGGTCGTAACGCTCGCAAAACTGCTCGATCGCTTCGGAGCGAAAATCGCTTATGCGTTCGAAGATAATGTCATCCGGCCAATCCCACCAGGCGATGCGACGCAGGCTTTCGGCGATCGCGTCGGGAAAGCGCTTTCGGATCGGGCGAGCCGGAACGCCGCCGACGATGGTATAGGGCGACACGCTGCGGCTGACGACCGCTCCCGCGGCAATGACGGCACCGTCGCCGACCGTCACGCCCGGCAGGATGATGGCGGCATGCCCGATCCAGCAATCGTTGCCGACGATCACCCGGTCGCTGCGGCGTTCCGCAAAGAAGTCGCGGTCGCGGGTGGCCGTCGCCTCGTAATATTCCGGGCAATAGGTGAAGCGATGCTGGGACGGGCGGCCCATGGGGTGGTTCGGAGCGCCGATCCGGACCGAGTTGGCGATTGCCGTGAACTTGCCGATCAGTGCGTCGGCGACCTCGCAATTCTCCCCGAGATAGGAGTAGTCGCCAAGCGAGGCATATTCGATGCGCGTGTTACACAGGACCTCGCAACGCCGGCCGATCTGCGCCTCCCGCAGCCGCACCGTTTCATGGACGACGGTTTCCACGATCTTCGGCCGATGCGATGCGTCCATGAAACGGCTCCGATGGTGTCTTCTGCGACGTAGCCCGGATGGAGCGAAGCGCAATCCGGGAATCTTGCCGCTTGTGAGATAGACACCGGATTTCGCTACGTTTCATCCGGGCTACACCAAACAAATCACTCACGCGTGTAGCTTCTGCAGCTCCTTCAGGATCGCCTCGCCCATCTGCGTGGTTGAGGCTGCCGTCGTGCCCTCGGACTTGATATCAGCGGTACGCAATCCACTGGCGAGCACCGCGGCGATCGCCGCGTCGACCTTGTCGGCGAGATCGCCCATGTCGAAGGAATAGCGCAGCGCCATCCCGAACGACGAAATCATCGCAATCGGATTGGCCAGCCCCTTGCCGGCGATATCGGGCGCCGAGCCGTGCACCGGCTCGAACAGCGAGCGGCGCTTCTTGGTCTTGGCGTCGATCTCGCCGAGCGACGCCGAAGGCAACATGCCGAGCGATCCCGTCAGCATCGCCGCGATATCAGACAGCATGTCACCGAACAAATTGTCGGTGACGATGACGTCAAATTGCTTCGGCGCCTTCACCAGCATCATGCCGCCGGAATCGGCGAGCTGGTGCTCCAGCGTCACGTCCTTGTACTCGCGCGCATGCACCGCCGTCATGACCTCGTTCCAGAGCACGCCCGATTTCATGACGTTGCGCTTTTCCATCGACGTCACCTTGTTGCGACGCTTGCGCGCCAGGTCGAAGGCGACGCGGCCGATGCGCTCGATCTCATAGGTGTCGTAGACCTGGGTATCGATGGCGCGCTTCTGGCCGTTGCCGAGATCGGTGATGGTCTTCGGCTCGCCGAAATAGACGCCGCCGGTGAGCTCGCGCACAATCATGATGTCGAGGCCTTCGACCGCCTCGCGCTTCAGGCTGGAAGCATCGGCGAGCGCCGGGTAGCACACGGCGGGGCGCAGATTGGCGAACAGGCCGAGATCCTTGCGCAGCCGCAACAGGCCTGCCTCGGGGCGCACCTCGTAGGGCACGCTGTCCCACTTCGGGCCGCCGACCGCGCCGAAGATAATGGCGTCCGCGGCCTTCGCCTTGGCCATGTCGCCTTCCGAGATCGACACCTTGTGCGCGTCATAGGCGGAGCCGCCAACCAGCCCCTGCTCGGTCTCGAATGACGCGATACCTGCCGCGTTCAGCCAGTCGATCAGGCGCCGCACCTCGCCCATCACTTCGGGGCCGATACCGTCGCCGGGGAGAAGCAGCAGTTTCTGGGTCGCCATGTCGTTTACCTCAGACTGGTGTTTTGGCCGTCATTGCCGGGCTTGACCCGGCAATCCATCCCGCTTCGCAAAATCTTCTGAAGATGGATGGATGCCCGGGTCAAGCCCGGGCATGACGAGCGAAGGAAATCCGGGCGGAGTGCTAGAGCGGCATTGCGCCATTGGCAAGACACCATTGCGGCCGCAGAGCCTGTGCATCCCCCTGCCGGCCTGCCACAATGCCGTTCCGCCGGAGCAAATTCCTTGCACGCCCCCGACCGTCCCGCGAGTTACGCGCATCCCGCACGGCTGATCCTGATTCTGTCGCTGGCGCCGACCGTCGGTCTCGGCATCGGCCGCTTCGCCTATGCGCTGGTGCTGCCTGATATGCGCGACACGCTGGCCTGGAGCTATTCCGCCGCCGGTTTCATGAACACCATCAATGCCGCCGGCTATCTCGCGGGCGCCCTGTTCGCCTCGCGGATGATCCGGCGTTTTGGACTGGCGGCTTCGGTTCGATGGGGCACGCTGGCCTGCGTGTTGTCGCTGGCGCTCTGCGCCACCACAGGCAATTTCTACGTCCTGAGTTTTGCGCGGCTTCTGGCGGGCGTCGGCGCCGCGGCCGGATTCGTCGGCGGCGGCGCCCTGGCGGCGACGATTGCGCAGTCGCGCCCCGAACGGGCGAATTTTCTGCTCAGCCTGTTCTATGCCGGCCCCGGGATCGGCATCCTGGCGTCCGGGCTGGTGGCGCCGTTCGTGCTGCAGGGCTTTGGGCCGGGCTCGTGGTGGATCGTCTGGTGGGCGATGACCGCGCTGGCGGTCGTCATGACCATTCCCGTTCTGCTCGCGCCGCTTCATGACGGCGTGACGGCCGCCGCGACCACAACGGCCAAATTCGCGATTGCGCCGGTGGTGATCTATCTCGCCGGGTACTTCCTATTCGGCGCCGGCTACATCGCCTACATGACCTTCATGATCGCCTATGTCCGCGACGCCGGTGGCGGGGCCGCGGCACAGAGCGCGTTCTGGAGCCTGATCGGCCTCAGCGCCTTTGTCACACCCTGGGTGTGGCGGCGCGTGCTGGCGCTCGACCGCGGCGGCCTCGCCACCACGATCATTCTCGGCGTCAACGCGATCGGCGCGGCGATGCCGATCTTCGGACACTCGGTTTGGCTGCTCGCCACATCGGCCCTGGTATTCGGCGTCGCGTTCTTCGCCGTGGTCGGCTCCACCACCGCCTTCGTCCGCTTCAACTACCCGCCGCAAGCCTGGCCCACGGCGATTGCGGCGATGACGATTTCATTCGGCATCGGCCAGACGCTGGGCCCGATCGTGGTCGGCGCGATTACGGATGCGCTGGGCAGCCTGTCGTTTGCGCTGAATGTTTCCGCGGCGATGCTGGCGTTAGGCGCAGTATTGTCGGCGTTTCAGAGAAAGGTGCGAAGTTTTTAGTGGGAGTGCGCCAGTCGTCATTGCGCGGAGCAAAGCGGGACGAAGCAATCCATCTATCGCTGCGCGAAGAGGTGGATTGCTTCGCGGAAGCCTGTCATCCGGCGCGCATTCGCGCGACCCGTTGGCTCGCAATGACGGCAGCGAAAAGCGCGCTCGACGGTCTTCCCAGAAGCTGCCTTACACTCGTATGCTTTGGACGTTTCCGACCGCAAAGTGTGGCGGTTTGCGGCATAAAGTGACGTCGCCTGATGGTAAGATGTCTGCTCGGCAGCGGGAACTGTGGTATCCTCCATCAAACGCGATGAGGCGGTAGCTCTCCCGGGTTTCGAGAAGGACCAACGTCGTGAAGCGGGACTTCGACCTCATCGTTTATGGCGCGACGGGTTACACCGGCCGTCTCATCGCCGAATATCTGGCGACGTCCTATCGCGGCGACGATGCTCCGTCCTGGGCGATCGCGGGACGCTCGACCGACAAGCTCCAGAAGGTGCGTGTTGACATCGGCGCACCGGGCGATTTGCCGTTGGTCAAGGCGGATGCCGACGAGCCGGCCAGCCTGCGTTCGATGTGCGAGCGTGCGGCCGTGATCATCACGACCGTCGGGCCCTATCAGCTCCACGGTCCCGGGCTGGTGGCGGCCTGCGCGGCCACGGGAACCGCCTATGTTGATCTCTGCGGCGAACCGGTTTGGATGCGGCGCATGATCGACGCCCATTACGAAGAAGCGAAACGGACCGGCGCGCGCATTGTCTTCTCCTGCGGCTTCGACTCCATCCCGTTCGATCTCGGCGTGCTCACGCTGCAGGAGAAGGCGCGCGAGAAATTCGGACGCCCGGCGCGGCGGGTCAAAGCCCGCCTGCGCAAGGTGAAAGGCGGCATGTCTGGCGGCACCGCGGCGAGCGCCCAAGCAACGTTGGCCGCCGCCGCGCGCGATCCAGCCCTGATCGGGCTGCTGACCGACCCCTTCGCGTTGACGCCGGGGTTCACCGGGCCGTCTCAGCCGTCGGGCCTCATCCCCGAATACGACCCGCACATGAACGCGTGGCTCGTGCCGTTCCCGATGGCGCCGGTCAACACCAAGAACGTGCACCGCACGAATTTCCTGTTGGGTCATCTCTACGGCAGGGATTTCGTCTACGACGAGATGATGGTCGCGCCGGGATTGGGGGAAATCGCCGGCGTAACCACGGAGGCGTTCGCCACGGTGTTTTCCTTGTTCAGGACCGGCGGTCTCAAACCCGGCGCAGGCCCGACCCGGGAAGAGCGCGAGAAGGGCTTCTATGACATCCTCTTCCTGGGCGAGCAACCGGATGGCGGACGGGTCGAGACGGTCGTCAGGGGCGACCGCGATCCGGGCTACGGCTCGACCAGCAAGATGATCGCCGAGAGCGCTCTCTGCCTCGTGCGCGACGTGCAGGGCGAGGGCGGCATCTGGACGCCAGGCGCGCTGATGGGTCCGGCGTTGCGCAAGCGTCTGACGGAGCGCGCCGGCCTCACCTTCAGCACGCGTTGAGGTAACGTCAGAACTGCAGCGGCGTGGTCGAGTGCGGTTACTTTCGCGCAGCCCCAACGCCACCGCATCCTCTCGCCTTCGCGAGAGGATGCCTATGTTGTGGAGTACCTGCAGGTACCTGCAGCGGCCCCAGAGTGACGATGGGAGGTATGCTCATGGGCATGCCGAGCAAGGAATTTGCGCTGGCGGGCAGCCTTGAGGAGCTGAAGCTCAAGGGGCGGCTCGTTGTGCGCGGTGACCATCGTCCGATCCTTGTCATCTACGACCGGTGAGGGCCGCACTAAGTGCGATCTGAAGTGACAAAGGCCTGCTGTCATTCAGCGTGCAAAATTGCACGCCGATCATGGGTCAATTTTGGACGCCGATTGACATACCAAACGTTGAGCCGATTGTCCGAGCGCGTGGACGGAACCTCGCGTCCCGCGGGTACTTCACCGCCAAAGTCGGCTCCGCGAACTGGTCTAGGCGACGGTACGACGCGAGCACACCGTTCATCAGCTTGCTGAACGACGTCAGATCGTTGCTGCTGAGATCCAGGTTGTAGGACTTGGCGATGTGCTCGACCGTCAGTTCCAAATCACGTTTGGCGAAAATCTCGCGCCTCAAGGGCGCGACCCCGCGCAGGCGCGGGCGGAGATTCCGATGGAGATTCCGATCAAGGCATCCTGCATCTGCTGACGAATGGACATGGCAGCCGCGTAGTTGTTCGCGGCTCCAGTTTGGATTGGGCCTTTGGCCGAAACAGCCCGTCGTCGCGTCGGTTGTCAGCGGCAGAGCGAAGATCGGTCCGCGCTCTCTTCGCGGCTACTTTTGACCCGAGTCGGACATCGGGGGCACTGGTTTGTCCTAATTGTTTGTGCGGCACCCTGGCCAATGTGAGCTCTTTTGGATGGGCGTGGGATCGTGTAGTCTTGTTTAGAGCTGCTCTTCGAGACGGGACGTGCCGACGTCTTCGTTCGAGGCGAATTGGCAGCGGGGAATGCCGTCGGCAGGCATCGCACTCTCAATAGAACCGACAGTCCTTTTTGCCGGTATCGAGCACTCGCCGTGCCGCACGGGCACGCGAAATGCTTGCTTTGACTGCGACGAGGGAGCGGCGCGCAACCACCTTAACGAACGTGCCGTCGAGCAACCATTGCGGCCGTGTGGGCTGCGGGAGTTGGCATTGCGAGCAACGAAGGGAGGAGCTGCAAGATGATGAAATCCACACTGTTAATGGGATTCGCGGGGCTAGCCGCCTTGGCCCTCACGGCCGTGACCACAGATGCGAACGCGCAGGACAAAGTCCGCTGGAAGATGCAGAGCGCGTTCGGCAGCCAGCTGCCACACCTCGGCACCCCGGCCGTGCGCTTCGCGAAGAATGTCGAGCGGTTGTCGGGTGGCAAATTGGAGATCAAGTTCTACGAGCCCGGCGCGCTGATCCCGCCGCTGGAGTGCTTCGACGCGGTGTCCAAGGGCTCGATCGAATCGTGCTGGACGACACCGGGCTACCACACCGGCAAGTACCCCGCGCTCGCCTTCTTCACCACCGTGCCGTTCGGCCCGCCTATCGGCGAGTTCCTCGGCTGGAAGTGGTTCGGCGGCGGCAACCAGTTGCGCGATGAGATTTACGCCAAGCACGGCCTGATTGCGATCGACTCCAGCGCCATTGCGCCCGAGACCTCCGGCTGGTTTCGCAACGAGATCAAGTCGATCGAGGAGCTGAAGGGGCTGAAGATGCGGTTCTTCGGCCTTGGCGCACAGGTGATGCAGAAGCTCGGTGTTTCCACCCAGCTGCTGGCAGCGGCTGACATCTATCCTGCGCTGGAGCGTGGCGTGATCGACGCGACCGAGTTCTCGATGCCGACGATGGACACCAAGTTGGGCTTCCATCAGATCGCCAAGTTCAACTATTTCCCAGGTTGGCATCAGCAGGTCTCGGCGGGCGAGCTTCTGATGAACAAGGCGGCATGGGACGCGCTGTCGGATCAGAACAAGGCGATCATCGAGATCGCCCTCGGCGAAAACATCACGCGCAATTACGTCGAGAGCGACCACTCCCAGTTCGCGGCGATGGCCGAGATGCGCGACAAGCACAAGGTTCAAATCAAGCGCTGGAGCGACCAGGACCTGGCCACGCTGGAGAAGGCCTGGTTGGAAGTACTGGCGGAGGAATCGGCCAAGGACCCGCTGTTCAAGAAGGTCGCCGACCACTACCTGGACTACCGCAAGAAGTTCGCGGTTTGGGGCGCGTCGCAGACGATGAAAGCCACCTACCAGAAGGATTGAGCGGAGGAGCCGGTGCAGCGCGCGGCTGCACCGGCTCCCGCCGGGGAGGTTTGCCTCGCCGGCCGGTGATGAGATCAGCCGGTTGCGCACAGTGCGCTGCCGCGGGTTGCACCACAGCAGGACTTTGTTGCGATGAATGCATTGCTGAAGCTGGCCGAGAATATGCGGCGGGCGCTCGAGGTTGTTGCCCTGGCGTCCGGTTGGCTGCTCGTCATCATGGCGTGCGTGACTACGTTCGATGTCGTCGCGCGCAAGTTTGGCTTGCAGCTGCCGTACACCAGGCTGCAAGAGCTGGAATGGCACTTCCACGCCGCGATCTTCTCGCTTTGGATGGGCTACTGCTACACGATCAACGCGCATCCGCGGGTCGATACATTCAGCGAGATGATGTCGTATCGCCGCAGGGCATGGATCGAACTCGCTGGCTGCCTCCTGCTGGCGCTGCCCTACACGGCGCTGGTCGCCTACTACAGCCTGGATTTCGTTGCGCAGTCCTATCGGCTCGGCGAGCAGTCCGATAGCACCGTCGGGCTGACCCACCGCTGGATCATCAAGGGCATCTACGCAGCCGGCCTGTGGATGGTGGTGCTCGGCATCGTCAGCGTACTGCTCCGCGTGATCGTCTTCCTGTTCAGCCAAAAGTCGGAGCGCGAAGTCAATCTGCAAATCGGACATGTGATTACCGAAGTCTAATCCAACCGGGGGACCGCAACGTGCTCGACTGGCTGGCCGACAATCTCGCTCTGATCATGTTCGTGTCGATGTTTTTCTTCATTTTCATGGGCTACCCGGTCGCATTTATCATGGGCGGACTGGCGCTCGCCTTCGCGGTCTTCGGCGCCTGGCTCGGCACGTTCAACCTGATCGGCCTGTCCGATATCGT
The DNA here is from genome assembly GCF_023073815.1 of Bradyrhizobium sp. 157. Lineage (NCBI taxonomy): Bacteria > Pseudomonadati > Pseudomonadota > Alphaproteobacteria > Hyphomicrobiales > Nitrobacteraceae > Bradyrhizobium > Bradyrhizobium sp. 157. The sequence goes on from NZ_JADPKF010000111.1 coordinate 8,226, forward strand.
ACTGCGCATGTGGGGCGGGGTCGCCAACGATCCGGTGCTGGCGTCGATCCCGATGTTCATCTTCATGGGCGCGATCCTGGAGCGATCGGGCTCCGCCAAGGACATGCTGGATGCCACCGAGGTCCTGCTCAAGCGGTGCCCGGGCGCGCTGGCGGTCTCCGTGATGGTGATGGGCACGATCCTGGCGGCGCCGATCGGCGTGGTCGGCGCGGCGGTCATCACGCTGTCGGTGATCGCGCTGCCGCAGATGATAGCCGCGGGCTACGACAAGCGGCTTGCCATCGGCACCATTGCCTCGGCCGGAACGCTCGGCATCCTGATTCCGCCGGCCATCATGCTGGTGGTGATGGCGGACATGCTGGCGATTTCGGCAGGCAACCTGTTTCTCGCCGCCATCATGCCGGGCTTCCTGCTCTCCGGCCTCTACCTCGTCTATATCCTGCTCGTCGCCATCTTCAGGCCGGGCGCCGCGCCCAAGCTGCCGCCCGGCTACGGGCCGCAAACCCGCACTGCGTTCTGGTACGCCCTCTGGCGGGGCCTGTTCCCGATGACGGCGCTGCTGGTGATCGTGCTCGGCTCGATCTTCGCCGGCTGGGCCACGCCTACGGAGAGCGGGGCTGTCGGCGTGATCGGCTCCATGTTCATCGCAGCGCTGAACCGGCGCATGACGTTCAAGATGATGAACGACGCGATCTATGCCTCCTGCCGCGCCAACGGCCTCGTGTTCCTGATCTTCCTCGGCGCGACCGGCTTCTCCTACGTGTTCCGCGTGCTCGGCGGCGACGACCTGATGATCTCGACGCTCACCCATTTCGGCATCGACACCAAGTGGGAAATGCTCGGCTTCGTCATGATTCTGATCTTCCTGCTCGGTTTCCCGTTCGAGTGGATCGAGATCTGCCTGATCGTCCTGCCGGTGTTCGGGCCGATCCTGTTGAGGTACGACTTCTCCGACCACATCGGCAACAACGCTGCCCTGATGACCTGGTTCGGCACGCTCGTTGCAGTCAATCTGCAGACCGCATTCATGACTCCGCCGTTCGGGGCGACGCTGTTCTACATGAAGGGCACGGCGCCGCCGGGCGTCACCATGAATGACGTGTTCACGGCCATGTATCCGTTCGTCGCGCTGCAGGCTTTCGGCTTGATACTCTGCATTTATTTTCCAAGCATCAGCCTATGGCTGCCGAGACTGGCCGGCTTCATCGAATAGCCGCCATTCCCTTGGACCGTGGAAATTCGGCTTCGGCAAAGCTCAACGAGCCCGATCCGCAAGCCTGGCTGGCGGATGTTGCCCGCTCGAATCGCCGATACCGAACAAGACCGGCTCCATGAGCTGCTGCCTTGGAAATGGAAGAAGATGCTCACGCGCTCCGCTGCCTGACGGCCACGATCCCCCGCGGTGCTCATCGAACGGTTAGCCAAAGAACGAGATTTCCGCACATCGGAGTGGTCCGCTTGTGGCCGATTGCGTTGCAAAAGTCGAAATTCGAACGACCCCGAAAATCTCGCGAAAGGCGAATTTCAGAGAGTTGTAACGTTGCGAAGCGCCATCACGCCGCTACGCAGGTCCGTGGTCGTTTTTCCGAGGAACGACGTGGTCCCTCACGTCGCCACGTGCAACACGCGTCAGCGTCCCCGAAAATTTTCGTTCGTCACCCCAAAAAGACTTTTGCAACAGAATCGGCCCGAAGCGGACTTGCGGGACATGTTCGCTTCGCGCCGATTTCGGACGACATCAAACGCGGCTGATCGGAGCGCCTCTAACTCCCACTGAACGAATTATATCCCTGGTCTTCCCAGAAGCCGCCCTTGTAGTCGTTGGTGACTTCCATCGAGATCACGTATTTCGGGTTCTTGAAGCCGAGCTTGGTCGGCACCCTGATCTTCATCGGGAAACCATAGGCGCGCGGCAGGATCTCGTCGCCGAATTTGAACGTCATCTGGGTCTGCGCATGCAGCGCGCTCGGCATGTCGAGCGGCGAATTGTAACCGTCCTTGTCGGCGCACTGGAACCAGACATATTTCGCGCGGGTATCCGCGCCGACCAGTTTGAGGAAATCGCGCAACGGCGTGCCGGTCCAACTTCCGATCGCGCTCCAGCCTTCGACGCAGATATGGCGCGTGACCTGCTTGACCTGCGGCAGTTGATAGAGCTCGTCCAGCGTCCAGGATTTCTTGTTCTCGACGAGGCCACGCACCTCGAGTTTCCAAGTCTTGCTGTCGACTTCAGGCGCCTCGTCAAGATCGTAATAGGCGTTGAACGGGAACGGCTTTGTAATTGCGCTTTCCGGGAAGGTCGGCGCCATCGCATCGGGATTGAACATCAATGCCTGCACGCCGTCATTGAACTTCGAGACCTGCTTCAGCATCTCCTCGGCCGAGAAACTGTCCGTGACGTCGCAGCCGGTCAGAAGCGTCAGCGCGCCGAGGCTGGCGCCGCCGGAGATGAAACGACGGCGGGTGAGATCCGGCATCGTCTTGACGGCGTCCCGGACCAGAAGCGCCTTGTCAACGCCGGGGATCAGAAGCTTGCGCATGCGGCCCATGGTCGTTCTCCCCTAAATTAGCGGCCGATGATCATGGCGCGCAGGCTCTTCGGCACCAGAAGCGCGAGCGCGACATGAACCACCATGAAGGCGACGATCGCCGCCATGCAGAAGAAATGAACGTAACGGGCGCCCTCGTAGCCGCCGAACAATGCCGCCAGATATTGCAGTTGCACCGGCTTCCAGAGCGCCAGACCCGACAGCACGATTAGGATGCCGACGACGATGATGCCAGCGTAGAGCAGCTTCTGCACGTGGTTGTATCTGGTAAGGTCATCGTGCGACAGCTTGCCGGTCAGCGCAGCTTTCGTATCTGAAATCACGCCCTCCGACGTGATCGGCAGCAGTTTCTTGCGGAAGCGGCCGGTGACAAAACCCAGCACCAGATAGATCAGGCCATTGACCATCAACAGCCACATCGCGGCGAAGTGCCAAAGTAGCGCGCCCGCGAGCCAGCCGCCCAGCGTGATAGATCGGGGGAACGTAAAGCCGAATAGCGGCGAGGCGTTATAGATCTGCCATCCCGACATGATCATCAGGACCATCGCGAAGGCATTGGTCCAGTGCAGCGCCCGCACCCAGGCCGGCTGAATGATTTTTGCCTTGGCTGACGCGGCGTGTTCGTCGCTGACTGTTACGGCCGACATGGCTCATCCCCGCTTGCATTTCGTTGTCGAATATACGCCCGGAACCGGGTTTTCGTTACTGCCATGACGCTATCAGATCGATGCCTGGCGCGTATCGATCTTCACGAAAAAGCGAGCCGGGGTTGCCCCGGCCCGCCAATCCACGCGTCCCTGTTGGGACCAGTCAGGCGCGCGCGGGGCTCAGGACGCCGGCATCAGCACAGTGTCGACCACATGGATCACGCCGTTCGACTGGTTGACGTTGGTGATCGTGACCGTCGAGGTTCCGCCCTTGGCGTCGACGATCCAAGTCTTGCCGTCCTGCTTCTTGACCGTCAGCTCCTCGCCTTCGGCCGTCTTGAGCTTCTTGCCATCGGTGAGGTCAGCCGCGGCGAGCTTGCCGGGCACGACATGGTAGGTGAGGATTTTGGTCAGAGTCGCTTTGTTCTCAGGCTTCACCAGCGTCTCGACGGTGCCGGCCGGCAGCTTGCCGAAGGCGGTGTTGGTCGGCGCGAACACGGTGAACGGGCCCTTGCCTTCCAGCGTCTCGACCAGGCCGGCCGCCTTCACGGCGGCGACCAGCGTGGTGTGGTCCTTCGAATTGACGGCGTTCTGGATGATGTTCTTGGACGGGAACATCGCCGCACCGCCGACCATCACGGTCTTTTCCTCCGCGCTTGCGGGCGCGGTCATGGTGGCGGTGAAAGCCAGCGCGCCGAACACGGCGGCGGACAGAAGTGCAATACGTTTCGACATGGAATCTTCTCCCGAGGATTGCTGCGGCCGGCGGGTATCGCCGGTGATGAAAACAACGACGCTGGTCGATGGACCGGTTGATTTCGTCGTCGTTGGGCCGAGCTACGGGAGGTTTTTGGGGCCGGTTTCGAGGAATAATTTATCGTGATGTCTGAAACTTTTGCGGGCGCAGTCCGTGCTGTGCCGTCATTGCGAGCGAAGCGAAGCAATCCATCGCGCGCACGTGGCGGCATGGATTGCTTCGTCGCTGGCGCTCCGCAATGACGGGGTCCCAATTCGCAGAGGATTGGCGGACTAATCCCGGCTGTGCGGCGTCTGGATAAACCCGCGATTATGCGTCGGGCTGATCAGGATCTCGTTGACGCAGACCCGCGGCGGCAGGCTGGCGACGAAGGCGATGGTGCGCCCGCAATCTTCCGGCTGCAGCATTTTGGCTTGCTCTTCCTCCGAGGGCACCACCGGACGCAGCTTCAGAATCGGGGTCGCGACCTCGCCGGGTGAGAGGCAGCAGGCGCGCAGCCCGTTGACGCATTCGTCCATGTTGAAGGAATGGGTCAGCGCCAGCACCGCATGCTTTGTCGTGGTGTAGGCCGGGCCCGGCATCTTTGACACGTGACGGCCGGCCCAGGACGCGACGTTGATGATGCAGCCGTCCTTTTGCTTGCGCATCGCCGGCAGCACCGCGCGCATGCAGTAGAGCACGCCGTTGAGGTTGATATCGACGACCTTGTCCCAGCCCTCCAGTTCCATGTCGGCCCAGCTTCGCTTCGGCACATTGATGCCGGCACTGTTAACCAGGAGGTCGATCCGGCCGTGTTTGGCCAGGATCTGCTCAGCCGCCTTGTTGACGTCTTCCTTGTTGCTGACATCGAGCGCGATCGCCTCGGCCTTGCCGCCCTTTTGGGTGATATTGGCCACGACCTTGTCGAGGGCATCTTTCCGCCGCCCCGAGACCACCACCGTCCAGCCGTCGGCCGCCAGCGCCTCGGCGCCGGCCTCGCCAATCCCGCTGCCACCGCCCGTCACCCAGGCCACGCGTTTCCCGCCATTTGTCATGCAAACTGTCTCCGTTGCTTTTTGAAGGGCGTTCTTGCTATTCCAGCCTGCGAAATTCGCCAGCGCCCTCTTAGGGAAGTTTGCATGAACACGACCGCCAACGCCAACCTGTTTTCCCGCCTGTTCGATACGCTGGACGATCCGAACCGGCTCGCGATCGAAATGCTCGATGGCGCGCGCATCAGCTATGGCGAGCTGATTGCTCGCGCTGGCCAGATGGCGAATGTGCTGGCGTCGCGCGGCGTCAAGCCCGGCGATCGCGTCGCGGCCCAGACCGAAAAGTCCGTGCCGGCGCTGGTGCTATATCTTGCGACCGTGCGCGCGGGCGGCGTCTACCTGCCGCTCAACACTGCGTATACGCTGAACGAGCTCGACTACTTCATATCCGACGCCGAGCCTGCGCTGGTCGTCTGCGATCCCTCCAAGGCCGAGGGCATCGGCGCCATCGCGGCGAAAGTGAAGGCGAAGGTCGAAACGCTCGGGCCCGACGGCACGGGATCACTGACGGACGCCGCCGCCAAGGCCGATGCCGCCTTCGCGACGGTAGCCCGTGGCAATGACGATCTGGCCGCCATTCTCTATACGTCAGGTACCACCGGCCGCTCCAAGGGAGCGATGCTGACGCATGATAATCTAGCGTCAAACTCCTACAGCCTGGTCGACTACTGGCGCTTCACCGACAAAGACGTGCTGATCCACGCGCTGCCGATCTATCACACCCATGGCCTGTTTGTGGCGAGCAATGTTACGCTGTTCGCCCGCGCCTCGATGATCTTCCTGCCGAAATTCGATCCTGAAGTAATCATCAAACTGATGGCGCGCGCGACCGTGCTGATGGGCGTGCCGACCTTTTATACACGGCTGTTGCAGAGCCCGGCGCTGTCGAAGGAGTCGACCAAGCACATGCGGCTGTTCATTTCGGGCTCCGCGCCGCTGCTCGCCGACACCCATCGCGAATGGGCCGCGCGCACCGGCCACGCCGTGCTGGAACGCTACGGCATGACCGAAACCAACATGAACACGTCGAACCCCTATGACGGCGAGCGCGTGCCCGGCGCGGTCGGCCATCCCCTGCCTGGCGTCTCCGTGCGCGTCACCGATCCCGAGACCGGGAAGGAGCTCGCTCGCGACGAGATCGGCATGATCGAGGTGAAAGGCCCGAACGTGTTCAAGGGCTATTGGCGGATGCCGGAGAAGACCAAGTCCGAATTCCGGGACGACGGCTTCTTCATCACTGGCGATCTCGGCAAGATCGACGACAAGGGCTATGTGCACATTCTCGGCCGTGGCAAGGACCTGGTGATCTCGGGCGGCTTCAACGTCTATCCCAAAGAAATCGAGAGCGAGATCGACGCCATGCCGGGCGTGATCGAATCCGCCGTGATCGGCGTGCCGCATGCCGATTTCGGCGAAGGCGTCACCGCGGTCCTAGTCTGCAACAAGGGTGCTGACGTCACCGAGGCGGGTGTGCTGAAAGCGCTCGAAGGCAGGCTCGCCAAATTCAAGATGCCGAAGCGCGTGTTCGTCGTCGACGAACTGCCGCGCAATGCCATGGGCAAGGTGCAGAAGAACATTTTGCGGGATACGTATAGGGATATTTATGCGAAGAATTAGCGGCGCGCCGCCGATCCGGGGGCAGAGACCATGAACGAAGCGCAAGCGGCCGAAATTCTTGATTGCTTGATCGAAGCGGCCCGCGAACTCGATGAGGCGAGGGCCGCCGCGGACATTCTTGCACACGAGAACAAGGAAGCTGCCTCGGTCAGGGATCTCGTCATCAAGCTCAATTCGGAGCTGCTGCAAGCGATTTATGAGCGATTTCCCGATTTGCTGCCGTTTAAAGAATTTCCCGCAATCAGCAGCTCGCTGAGATGGGACCAGGTCCGGCTTCCGCCCTCCGCCTCCGAGGCGCAGGTCGATCAGATCATCTTCTCGGTCATTGCACCTATCTGGCACAAGATGGCGCGCATCATCTGGGATGCCGTAAAGCGCGGCGAAGAGCTCGCTCTCGGAGTCACCCACGAAATGTTCGCTGCCCGCATTCGGGTCTTGGTTGAGGCGGGTCGTCTGGAAGGCCAGGGTGATCTTCGCAAATGGCGGCATAGCGAGGTGCCATTCAAAGACTGAGCGGGCGGCGACCCGGCTCAGCGGACCGGTGCCCGCTACTGTCCATTCAACAGACCAATCACGAACCCCCGGCTGGCTTCTCCGAAGATCAGGGCCTTCGTCGACTATCTCGCTGAGCGGTCGCGCGGAACTGATCCCTTTGACGTGCAGCTCCGCGCCCCTCAACGAATAGAATGCGTATTCAATTCTTCGATCGCGCCCGACACTGTGGTATACCAAGCCACTGAACAATCGCGTTTCGTAGCCGCATAGCAATGAACGCTGACTCCATTCCAAGCGATTTGATCGTTGCGCGGACGGACTCGACTACGTAAATAGAATTTATCTACCGCGTTCCCCGATGGGCCGGCCGCGGCCCCACACAACGTAAAGCCGCCGAATGACCGCCAGGATAGAACGACCGCTATCGCCCCATTTGCAGACCTATCGCGTCACCCTGACGATGGCGCTTTCCGTCATCCACCGCGCCACTGGGATTGCGCTCTATTTCGGTACCTTGCTGCTGGCCTGGTGGCTGATTGCAGCGGCGTCCGGCCCCGGGGCGTATGCCCATGTCCAGGCCTTCACCGGCAGCATAATCGGCAAGCTGATCGTGTTCGGCTACACTTGGGCGTTGCTGCACCATCTGGTCAGCGGTATCCGCTACTTCTTCTGGGACCTCGGCTACGGCTTCAAGCCCAACGAGCGCGAAGCGCTCACCTGGGGCGCGCTGATCGCGGGCATTTCGCTGACCGTCCTGGTCTGGATCATCGCCTACACGGTCGGAGGCGGACGATGAGCGGCCGCTCCTCGATGCGCACGCCGCTCGGCCGCGTCCGCAATCTCGGTTCCTCGCATTCCGGCACCACCGATTTCTGGCGCCAGCGCCTCACGGCGGTGGCCATGACGCTGCTGATCGTGCCGGTCATTGTGATCGTGCTGATGCTGATCGGCCGCAACCAGGCCGGCGCGGCGCAAATCCTCGGCTCGCTTCCGATCGCGATCATCCTGGTGCTCTTCATCATCGCCAGCGCCTGGCACATGAAGATCGGCATGCAGATCATAATCGAGGACTATGTGCACAACGAGATGCTGAAGCTCGCCAGCGTGATGGCCAATAATTTCTTCTGTATCGCGGTCGCCTTGGCGTCGATCTACGCGATCGTCAAATTGTCATCGGGAGTGTAACCCATGGCGTCTCAAGGTTCGGCCGCTGAAGGTAACGGCAAGGCCACTAGGGCCAGTGCCAGCAACGGAAAAGCCTATCCGATCGAGGACCACACCTACGACGTCGTGGTCGTCGGCGCCGGCGGCGCCGGCCTGCGTGCCGTGGTCGGCTGCAGCGAGGCTGGCCTGCGCACCGCCTGCATTACAAAAGTGTTCCCGACGCGCTCGCATACGGTCGCGGCCCAAGGCGGCATTTCGGCCTCGCTCGGCAACATGCATCAGGACGACTGGCGCTGGCACATGTACGACACCGTCAAAGGGTCGGACTGGCTCGGGGACCAGGACGCGATCGAATACATGGTGCGCAACGCGCCGGAAGCCGTCTACGAGTTGGAGCATTGGGGCGTGCCGTTCTCGCGCACCGAGGACGGCAAGATCTACCAGCGTCCGTTCGGCGGCATGACCATGGACTACGGCAAGGGCCAGGCGCAGCGCACCTGCGCCGCCGCCGACCGCACCGGTCACGCCATGCTGCACACGATGTACGGCCAGGCGCTGCGCCATTCGGCCGAGTTCTATATCGAATTCTTCGCCATCGACCTGATTATGGACGACCAGGGCGCCTGCCGCGGCGTCATCGCACTCAAGCTAGACGACGGCACGCTGCACCGCTTCCGTGCCCAGACCACGATTCTCGCCACCGGCGGCTATGGTCGCGCCTATGCCTCCTGCACGTCGGCGCATACCTGCACCGGCGACGGCGGCGGCATGGTGCTGCGCGCCGGCCTGCCGCTGCAGGACATGGAGTTCGTCCAGTTTCACCCGACCGGGATTTACGGCGCCGGCTGCCTGGTCACCGAGGGCGCGCGCGGCGAAGGCGGCTATCTCGTCAATTCCGAGGGCGAGCGCTTCATGGAGCGCTATGCGCCCTCCGCCAAGGACCTCGCCTCCCGCGACGTGGTCTCGCGCTCGATGACCATCGAGATCCGCGAAGGCCGCGGCGTCGGCAAGAAGAAAGACCACATCTACCTGCACCTCGATCATCTCGACCCGAAGGTGTTGCAGGAACGGCTGCCCGGCATTTCCGAATCGGCGAAGATCTTCGCCAATGTCGACGTCACCCGCGAGCCGATTCCGATCGTGCCGACCGTGCACTACAACATGGGTGGCATTCCCACCAATTATCACGCCGAAGTCCTGACCAAGAAGGACGGCGATGACAATGCCGTGGTGCAGGGCCTGATGGCGATCGGCGAAGCGGCCTGCGTGTCCGTGCACGGCGCCAACCGGCTCGGCTCCAACTCGTTGATCGACCTCGTCGTGTTCGGCCGCGCCGCCGCGCTAAGGCTCGCGGAAAAGCTGACGCCCAACGGCAAGCAGCCCGAACTGCCGAAGGATTCCGCCGACTTGGCGCTTGGACGGCTCGATCATTACCGCCATGCCTCCGGCGGCACGCCGACCGCGAAGCTGCGGGATAGCATGCAGCACGTGATGCAGAACAACTGCGCGGTGTTCCGCACCGGCGAAATCCTGCACGAAGGCCAGAACCTGATCCACAAGGTGCACGGCGGCATCGGCGACATCGCCACCACCGACCGCTCGCTGGTGTGGAATTCCGACCTGATCGAGACACTCGAATTCGATAATCTGATCGTGCAGGCGGTGGTCACGATGGATTCGGCGGCGAACCGTACCGAGAGCCGCGGCGCCCATGCGCGCGAGGACTTTGCCGAGCGCGACGACAAGAACTGGATGAAGCACACGCTGGCGTGGATCGATCCGAACGGCAAGACCACGATCGACTATCGCCCGGTGCACGACTACACGATGACGAACGACGTTCAATACATCCCGCCGAAGGCGCGGGTGTATTGAGTTTGCTTGTCATGCGCGGGCAAAAGGCGCGAAGCGCTGTCTTCGCACCAGATGACCCGCGCACCCATCTTCAAAAGAGGATGGATTGCCGGGTCAAGCCTGGCAATGACGAGAAGGACCGTAGAGGCAAGACATATGGCTGAATTCACGCTTCCGAAAAATTCGAAGATCACCGGCGGCAAGGCTTGGCCGAAGCCGGCGGGCGCGACTGAGACGCGCGAATTCCGGGTCTATCGCTGGAATCCGGACGACGGTAAGAACCCGAGCGTCGACACCTATCATGTAGACATCAACGATTGCGGGCCGATGGTGCTCGACGGCCTGATCTGGATCAAGAACAACATCGATCCGACGCTGACCTTCCGCCGCTCCTGCCGCGAAGGCGTCTGCGGCTCCTGCGCCATGAATATCGACGGCCAGAACACGCTGGCCTGCACCAAATCGATGCACGATGTAGCTGCAGGCGGCGCCGTGAAGGTCAATCCGCTGCCGCATCAGCCGGTCGTGAAGGACCTGGTGCCCGATCTGACCAACTTCTACGCGCAATATGCCTCGATCGAACCCTGGCTGAAGACCACAACGCCGACGCCGCAGAAGGAATGGAAGCAAAGCCACGAGGACCGCGAAAAGCTCGACGGCCTTTACGAGTGCATCCTGTGCGCCTGCTGCTCGACTTCCTGCCCGAGCTACTGGTGGAACAGCGAGCGCTTCCTCGGGCCCGCCGCGCTGCTGCAGGCGACGCGCTGGGTGAAGGATTCCCGCGATGAGGCCACCGGCGAACGGCTCGACAACCTCGAAGACCCGTTCCGGCTCTACCGCTGCCATACCATCATGAACTGCGCCAAGTCCTGCCCGAAGGGCCTGAACCCGTCGGAAGCCATCGCCGAACTCAAGCTGAAGATGGTCGAGCGCCAGATCTAGCCGGCTAGCCTGTAGCCCGGATGGAGCGTAGCGCAATCCGGGATTCTCACAGCGGGACCAACCTGCCCCCCGGATTACGCGGAGCCTGTCATCGAGCGCGCATTCGCGCGACCCGTTGGCTCCATCCGGGCTACGGGATACCGCGAACAGCCGGATTTGAATCGATAGTTACCGATCCGGGGTTGGCCGCCACCCAAGTAAGTTCCCTTCGCCGCTCCGCTTTATTCCTCGCACGACTTTGCGTTAAGCTCGGTGCGGAGCCGGAGCAAGCGTGCAGACCGCGCAACGTAATTCGCTGAGACTGCTGCAATGGATGATGGTCGCCTCATTGGCGCTTCCGTTGGCGCTGTTTGTATTTGCATCCGCCGGCTCCTGGGTCTCGATCCGCGAAACCGCCGACCGTGAAATCGAGCGCACGCTGGATGTCGCGCACGAGCATGCGCTGAAAGTATTCGAGACCATCGACCGCAGCCTGTCGGAGATCGCCGAGATCATCCGCGACGTCCCCGATGCCGACATCGTTGCCCGCGAGCAAACGCTGCATTTCCGGCTGAAACAATTGGTCGCTTCGCTGCCGCAGGTGAAGTCGGCCTGGATATTCGACGCCAAGAGCCGCGCGCTCGTCAACAGCCTCGTCGTCCCGGCGCCTGACATCGATTTTTCCGACCGGGACTATTTCAAGGCCCACGTCGCCGGCGATATCGGAACCTATATTGGCGAGGCGCTCACGCCGCGGCCGCCCTATCAGGGCGCCGCGTTCTTCGGCGTCAGCAGACGGCGCCCGAGCGAGGACGGCAGCTTCGCAGGTGTGATCCAGACCTCCGTGCTGCCGGAATATTTCGAAAATTACTACGCCCGGATCGGCCGCGAGCCGGGCAGTTTCTTCGCGGTCGGTCGCGCGGACGGCACCGTGCTGGCTCGTTTCCCCGCCGCAGGCCGCGAGGTCCGCCTCGACCACAACGGCCCGATCGGAAAACTGCTTGCGGCCGATCCCGAGGCCGGCCTCGTCACCGTGACCTCGTCGACGGACGGCATCGAACGACGCCTCGGATACCGGCGGCTCGCGGAATACCCGATCTATGTCAGTGCCGGCCTGGAGACGTCGGCGATCCGGGCGCGCTGGCTGTCCACCATGAGCCAGCACCTGATTTTCGGCGCGCCGGCCACCGCGCTGCTGTTTGCCCTGCTGGGGCTGGCCTTGCGCCGGACGCGCCACCTTTATTACGAGGCCGAGAAGCGCCGGGTGGCCGAGGAAGCGCTGAAGCACGGTCAGCGGCTGGAGGCGCTTGGCCAGTTGACCGGCGGCGTTGCGCACGACTTCAATAATCTGCTGACAGTGATCCGCGCTTCCGTCGACCTGTTGCGGCGGCCTGACCTGCCGGAAGCGCGGCGGCTGCGCTATATCGATGCGATCTCGGATACGGTGACCCGCGCCGCCAAGCTGACGGGGCAATTGCTGGCCTTCGCGCGCCGCCAGACGTTGAAGCCGGAGGTGTTCGACGTCGGGCGGACCGTGCAGATGCTGAGTGAAATGATCGGCACCCTGATCGGTTCGCGCATCGAAATTGTCATCCTTGGGCCGGAAGAACCGTGCTTCGTCAACGCCGACGCCGGCCAGTTCGAAACCGCCATCATCAACATGGCCGTGAATGCGCGGGACGCTATGGAAGGCCGCGGACGGCTGACGATTGCGGTCGGAATGGCAGCCAGCCTGCCCAACTCCGCCCCGCAGCCGCAACATCCATATGGTTATGTGGCCGTATCCGTCGCCGATACCGGCAGCGGCATTCCGCCGGATCAGTTCGAACGCATTTTCGAACCCTTCTTCACAACCAAGCAGCCCGGCCATGGCACCGGGCTCGGCCTGTCGCAGGTATTCGGCTTCGCCAAGCAATCCGGCGGCGAAGTGGCTGTGGCCAGCGAAGTGGGCAAGGGCAGCATTTTCACGCTGTATCTGCCGCGCACCGCCGGCAGCGGCAAATCGCGACAGACGCCGGCAGCAGATGCCGCGGCGATCGACGGAAGCGGGATGTCGGTGCTCGTGGTCGAAGACAATGCCGAGGTCGGACGCTTCGCCACCGATGCGCTGGCCGAACTCGGCTACGCCACCACACTCGTCGGCAATGCCGTGCATGCGCTCGAAGAACTGGCGGCCGGCGCCGAGCGTTTCGATGCCGTATTCACCGACGTCGTAATGCCCGGCATGACCGGCATTGAACTCGCCCAGGAAGTCCGCCGCCGCCATCCCGACCTGCCGGTGGTGCTGACCAGCGGCTACAGCCACGTGCTGTCGGAGCACGGCAGCTACGGTTTTGAGCTGCTGCAAAAGCCCTACTCGGTCGAGCAGCTTTCCCGTGTGCTGCACCGGGTTGGCCGGCGGAAAGTGGAGCACGCAGCAAAGTAGGCTGACCTGTCGCTTCTCCCGTTGTTGGAGCGAAGCTATTCGTCCGCCGTAGCTTAGTGAGGGCGGGAAGCATTCCATTTCTCCGCGGAAAGATGGATTGCTTGCGCCTTCGCTCTTCGAGCCACCACGGACAAGAGTACAGAACGATTGTCAGGAACCATCTGATTTTCCTTGCGTTGTTGCGCCATGGCCAGGTCCGACACCAAGTCAAAGCCACCCCGCAAAAAAACCAACGCGAAGAACCCCTCTGAGTCCGAAGAAGAATCAGAGTTGATAGACGTTACCGCGGAGGGCGGCGATCCCGTCGAACCGCCTCCGCCGGAGGTGGTAGAGCCCGATCCGCAGATGTCTCCGGAAGAGGCCGAGCAAGCTCGCAAGAATTATCTGCTGACGCGGTTCTGGATCAGCGCACGCGGTTATTGGGGCAGAGGCGGCGACCGGCTGGCGTGGCTGTTCTCGATCGGCCTGTTGCTCCTGATCGTCGGCCATGTCGCCTTTCAATACGGCATCAATGTCTGGAATCGCGCGATCTTCGACGCCATCGAGAAGCGCGACTCCGCCACCGTGTATTATCTCGCCGCAGTGTTTTTTCCGCTCGCCATCGGCAGCGTGATGCTCGGCGTGGCGCAGGTGTTCGTCCGCATGGGCATCCAGCGCCGCTGGCGCGCCTGGCTGACGAACGCAGTGATATCGCGGTGGCTGGCGAATGGCCGCTACTATCAGCTCAACCTCGTCGGCGGCGATCATCAGAATCCCGAATATCGCATCGCCGAGGATTTGCGCATCGCGACCGACTCGCCGGTTGATTTCGTCGCCGGCGTCACATCGGCATTTCTGTCGGCCGCCACCTTCATCGTCGTGCTCTGGACCATCGGCGGCGCGCTGACGATCACGCTCGCGGGATCGACCATCACCATCCCCGGCTTCCTCGTGATTGCAGCAATGGTTTACGCTGCGATCGCTTCGGGCTCGATCACGGCGATTGGACGAAGCTTCGTGCAGGTGTCCGAAGCCAAGAACCAGGCCGAGGCCGAATACCGCTATGTCCTGACCCGTGTGCGCGAGAACGGCGAGAGCATCGCGCTGCTCGGCGGCGAAGAGGAAGAGCGCGACGGCATCAACAAGACGTTTTCAAAAGTGCTGCGGCAATGGGCGCGGGTAGCGGGCCAGCATATGCGCACCACGGTGGTGTCGCAGGGATCAGGCCTGATCGCGCCGGTCGTCCCGCTATTGTTGTGCGCACCAAAATTCCTCGACGGCAGCATGACGCTCGGTCAGGTGATGCAGGCGGCGTCCGCCTTCACCATCGTGCAGACCGCGTTCGGCTGGCTGGTCGACAATTACCCGCGGCTTGCCGAATGGAACGCCGGAGCACGCCGCATCGCTTCGCTGATGATGTCGCTCGACGGCCTGGAGCGCGCCGAGCAGGGCGACGGCATCGGCCGCATCAAGCGCGGCGAGACCGAAGGCGGCGCCATGCTGAGTCTGAACGATCTGTCGGTGACACTCGACGACGGCACCGCCGTCGTCGACGAGACCGAAGTCGTGATCGAACCCGGCGAGCGATTACTGGTGGCCGGCGAGTCCGGCACAGGCAAGAGCACGCTGGTGCGCGCGATCGCCGGGCTGTGGCCCTGGGGCGGCGGCAGCGTCAATTTCCATATTGACCGCCGGCTCTTCATGCTGCCGCAAAAGCCTTACATCCCCACCGGCACGTTGCGCCGCGCGATCGCCTATCCCGGTGCGGCCGATGACTGGCTCACCGAGCAGATCTGCGATGCCTTGCACAAGGTCGGCCTCGACCATCTCAGGGAGAAGATCAAGGAAGAGGGACCATGGGATCAGACGCTGTCCGGCGGCGAGAAGCAGCGGCTGGCATTTGCGCGGCTGTTGCTGCACAACCCCGACATCGTGGTGCTGGACGAGGCGACGTCGGCGCTCGACAAAGAGAGTCAGGACAAGATGATGGAGCTCGTCATCAAGGAATTGCCGAACGCGACCATCGTCAGCGTCGCCCATCGCGCCGAGCTGGAGGCGTTCCATAGCCGCAAGATCGTGCTGGAACGACGCAAGGATGGCGCCAAACTCGTCAGCGACGTCGAGCTGATTCCGCGCAAGGACAAACGCCGTTTGCTCGGCCGGCTCCTGCGTCCGCGCAAGACGGCGCGAAAGGCGGCTTAGTAATTTCCTCGGTCATATCCGCCGTCATCGTCCGCCAACGGGTCGCGCGAATGCGCGCCCGATGACAGGCTCCGGCGGACGATCCAGTATTCCAGAGACGACAATGACATAGAGAGGCCGGGGCGTACTGGATGCCCCGCCTTCGCGGGGCATGACAGCCAAAACGGGGGCAATCGCGCTACCCGCACTCAGAGCCTCGTTGGAGTCGCGTGCAAAACCGGCTATGCATGCGCCGCTTCTACCCGAGGACTTAGGTTTGACGCCCGACAACGATCCATCGCCCGCCCCGTTCGGCGCGTTCGCTCCGAATGCCGCACAGGCCGCCATTATCTCGCTGGCCCACCGCTCGCGGCTGAAACGCGGCGCGTTCCGGCCGATGCTGTCGCGGCTGGTGAACCTGTTGCGGACAGGGCCCGTCGACATGCAGTACCAGGGCGCCTCGTTCCGCTTCTATCATCAGGCCAGCGCCACCGAGCGCGGCGCGCTGTTCAATCCCGACTACAATCTCGAAGAACTGAATTTTCTGCGCGCGCATGTGCCCGCAGGCGGCGTGTTCGTCGATGTCGGCGCCAATGTCGGTACCTATGCGCTTGCGCTGGCGCGCCATGTCGGCGCCGGCGGCAAGGTGATCGCGATCGAGCCGCATCCGGTCACCCATGCGCGGCTCGCCTTCAACAATGCCGCCTCCGGCTACAGGCAGGTGCGACTGGTCGCGGCCGCCGCCGGTGCCGCCGACGGCGAATTGATGATCGAAACCGATGGGGACAATCTCGGCGCCAGCCACATCGTGTCGGGCGTGGCCTCCGGCAAGGCGATCAGGGTGTCGTCGCTGCGGCTGCAGCGCATCCTCGAAGAAGCAGACGTCTCGCATGTCGACGCGCTCAAGATTGACGTCGAAGGATTTGAAGATCGCGTGCTGACCGGCTTCTTCGCCGAGGCGCCGCAGACGCTGTGGCCGCGCGCGGTCGTGATCGAGCATCTGTCAAAGGACGAATGGCAGCAAGACTGCATCGCGGACATGCGGACGCGGGGTTATGCCGAGACCGGCAGAACCCGCAGCAACACGCTATTGGCGCGAGGCTGAATTTCCGCTGCGAACCCATCTCTCAAACCGCAGGAGAGCCTGATGATCGACCACATCGGATTTCCGGTTTCGGATTACGAGCGTTCCAAGGCCTTTTATCTGAAAGCCCTGGCGCCGCTCGACTACACTCTCGTGATGGAAGTCACGCAGGAGCAACACGGCCACGAGCCCGCCGCAGGTTTCGGCGCCAACGGAAAGCCCGACTTCTGGATCGGCGGCGAGGGCGGATTGGACAAGCCGCTGCATGTCGCGATCGTGGCGAAGGACCGCGCCACGGTTGACGCCTTCTACAACGCGGCGATGGCCGCGGGCGGACGCGATAACGGCGCACCGGGAGTCCGCGCGCACTACCACCCGAATTACTACGGTGCATTCGTGCTCGATCCCAACGGCCACAACATCGAGGCCGTCTGCCACGCGCCCAAGTAACCGGGTTCCATCGGTTCCATTAATTGGATCGCGCGGGAACTTGGCGCCGCCGTCGCCGTTGTCGCTCCCGGAACTTGTAGCCCGGGAGATGTGATGCCGATTGAACCGCCGGAAGTACCACCGGCGACACCGGGAAAACCGACCGAGCCGCCGCGCGAAGAGCCGCCGGGCCGTCCGCGTCCGGAGGTGCCGCCACCGGTACACGAGCCGGGCCAGCCACCGCAGCCGCGGGAATTGCCGGGCAAGATGCCAGACGAGCTACCGGTGCGCGGACCAAATGGCCCGCGAACGCCTAACCCAGCCACCGATCCGGGGACCGAATGAAACAAACTTTGAAAGCACCGTCTGAACGCGCAATGAATAAGGGTGCATGCAACCCCTTGCTTTCATGAAATAAAAAGCTACGGGCGATTTGTAAGCCGCCACAATCCGGCCTAATGATGAGCGGCTGATCGACCAACTGATACCTCAATACAGCACTTCCGTTACTGCCAGCCTTTTTCGGGGACCAAGGACATCATGACAAACCTTCGCATCGTGCTGCTTGCCACAACTGCTTTGACGGTGACGCAGCTCGCGATCTCCGCATCGCAGGCGCAGACCGCTCCGCTCGTCGTGGCGCAAGCCAAGGAAGAGGAAGGCAGAGCCAAGGGACAGCAGCAGCAGCCGAAGGGCGCGCCGGGCGCACCGCCGCCGGCCGCTGCCCCCGGCCGACCGGCGCCTACTCCCCCGCCGCCGCCCGCTGCGGCGCCGCCTCCACGTCCGACGCCTGCCCCACCTCCGCCGGCGGCTGCCCCACCGCCACGCCAGGCACCGCCGCCGGCACCACCGGCGGCTGCACCGCCGCCACGTCCAACGCCGCTGCCACCTCCTCCGGCAGCCGCGCCGCCGCGTCCAACGCCGCCTCCGCCGCCACCTCCTGCGGCCGCACCCGCGCGTCCGACTCCGACACCGCCACCTCCCGCGGCGGCGCCTGCGCGTCCAACTACACCGCCGCCTCCGCCACCGGCGGCAGCTCCCGCTGCGCCGAAGCAACCGGCGGCACCGACGCCGACGCCTCTACCGCCTTCATCTCAGAAGGGGACGCCATCGCCCACACCGCCCCCGCCTTCCGGTGCAAGGCAGCCGCCGGCGCCGACTGCGACGCCGGCTCCAGCCGCGTCGCCGACCGCCCCATCGCCCGGCGGAACCACGGCTGCGCCGCCGGCGCGTCCCGGCGCGCCACCCACGACGCCACCGGCCGCCGGCACCACGACAACGCCACCGGCCGCGGGCACCACGACAACGCCACCAGCGGCGGGCACCCCAACAACCGCGCCAACGCTACCGCAGGGACGCCCTGGCACACCGCCTCCGGCCGCCGGTGCTCCAACGACGGCGCCAACGGCACCGACGGGCCGCCCCGGCGCGCCGCCCCCCGGCGCCCCCGCTGGAACGGCGCCGACCGCGACACCTGCGCCAACGGCGCCCCCGGCTGCTGGCACTCCGGCCGCTCCGGGCACCACGACCGCTCCCGCAGCGCCGACCGCCGTGCCAGGTGCTCCGGCCGCCACGCCGCCGGCCGGCCGGGTCCAGAACGCACCGCCAACCGTCGCGCCGGCCTTCCAGCGTGCGCCTCAGGTCACAGCGCCATTGCCGCCGCCTCCTCCGACTCAAGAGGGGCTCAGGGTGATCGCTCCGGGCGCTGCGCCTGCGGGTCCACAGCGGCTGGATGACTTCCGTGGCCAGCGTCGCGAAGTCCAGCAAGGCGGCCGCACCGTCATCACCGAACCCGGCCGGATCATCGTTCGCGATCCCGGCGGACAGGCCTATATCCGTCACAATGAGGTCGAGCGCTTCCGCTACGGCGCGCGCGACATCCAGACCCAGACCGTCGGCGGCGAGACCCGTACTGTCGTCATCAGACCCGATGGCACCCAGGTCATCACCGTGATGGGCCGCGACGGTCAGTTGCTGCGCCGTATCCGCCGCGACGAGCGGGGCCGGGAGATCATCATCATCGACAACAGCTACCGCGATCCGCGGGCGACGGGCGGCTTCTTCGTGGCGCTGCCGCCGCCGACGATCCATATCCCCTACAACAGATACATCGTCGATGCCGAGGAGGCGGAGCCGGAGGTGATCTACGAGACCATGATGGCGCCGCCGGTGGAACGGATCGAACGGCGCTATTCACTGGACGAAATCCGCTACAGCCCCACCGTGCGGCAGCGGATGCCGAGCATCGACGTCAACACCATCACCTTCGAAACCGGATCGTGGGAAATCCCGCCCGATCAGGCGGCGAAGCTGCAGGTGATTGCCGACGGCCTCAACCGGGCGATCCAGCAGAATCCGCGCGCGGTATTCCTGATCGAGGGCCACACCGATGCGGTCGGAAACGATGTCGACAATCTGTCGCTGTCGGATCGCCGCGCCGAATCTGCGGCCACCTTGCTGACGCAGCAGTTCAACGTGCCGGCGGAGAACCTGACCTCGCAGGGTTATGGCGAGCAGTACCTGAAGGAGCAGACCGACGGCCCGAGCGCGGTCAACCGCCGCGTCACCATCCGCAACATCACGCCGCTGCTCAACGGCGGACAGGCTTCGCTGCCGCCGCCCCCGCCCGGCACCGCGCCGCCGCGCTGAGCCTCGCAGTCGATCAAAATGAAATGGCCGGGAACAATCCCGGCCATTTTTTTGAATCAAGCGCTGAGGGCCCGCGGTGGCACGCACGCCTCGCAAATGGCAGCGGCGTGCCGGTGATCGGTGCCGCAGCAGCCGCCAAGAATGCGCATCGCCGGAAACGCGCGCCTGAGCGCAACATAGCGTCGCCCAAGATCGGCCGGATCACCCGCATCGAGCGTTTCGGATTCGTCGAGTTCGGCATGGCTCTTTGTCGAGGCGTTGGCCCTGATGCCATGGATACGTTCGGTCCAGGTTTCGCCCGCCTTCAACGCGTCTTCGAAATGCGTTGGGTGCGCACAGTTGATCAGGAAGTATTCGGGCGCACCATCGGTCTCGCGATCCACGGCCTCGATCGCCTCACGCAACGTTTCCCCCTTCACTAGGCGGCCATTGGTCTCCACCGTGAACGAGATAGCCGCCGGTATCCCTTGCGACCGCGCGGCGCGCGCGATGCCGATCGCTTCATTGATACTGGTAAGGGTATAGGCGGTGACCATGTCGGCGCCGCCCTCGACGAACGCCGCAATCTGCGCCCGATGATAGGCTTCGGCTTCCGCAGCGTCCATGTTGCCCGCCTTGTAGCCGTCGCCGCGCGGTCCGATGGCGCCGCTGATGACGCAGGGTGCGCCGGGCCGCTCCCAGCCGGAGCGCAATTCTCTGAGAAACTCCATCGAACGGACGTTGATCGCCTTGAGTGCAGGCGCGTCATACCCGAGCTTCGCACCCCAATCCGGATTGGCGCGCCAGGTCGGACTGTCGAGCACAAAGCCGGTGCCGTGGTCGCGCGCGACCTCAAGATAGGCGGCATAATACTGCTTCAGCTTCTCCCGTCCTTCGGCACTGTCGAGCAGCACAAAGGCGGCAAAGTGCGGCAGATCCACGCCTCCGTGAAAGATCAGCGTGGTTTCCATGCCGCCATCGGTTAGGAAAATGCCACCACGGCGCTGCGGCAGGGCATGTCGGTACTTGGCCATTTCAATATCTCCGCGAAGTGAGGACCTCGATACGTCTCGCCGGCATCGGCTTGGTCCGGCCGTGTTGGTGCCTCATAGTGTCGCGGCGGCCTAGGCGGCTCGTGGTGCGGCTGAACCATAGGCCCGCAAATTGATACGAAATCAGATGGTTATAGGGTTGGTCGGCAGCCCGCTTGCACTGACTGCCACGGAGAAACAGTACCATGGGTACAGTTCTGGAACCCCGGATGAGCAAAGGCGAAGCGACTCGCGAGCGCATTCTCGAGATCGCGGAGGCTGCCGTTCTCGCCAAGGGATTTGGCGCCACCTCGATCGAGGAGGTGATCGCCGAGGCCGGCCTCACGAAGAGCGGCTTCTTTTATCACTTCAAGGACAAGAATGCGCTCGCCCGCGAAATGCTTCGCAGATACGTCGCGACCAACGATCAGCTGTTCGATGATATCTTCGCGCGCGGCCGCCAGCTTTCCGACGATCCGCTGCAGGCATTTCTGATCTCGCTGAAGCTGCTTGCCGAAACGATGGCCGATCTGCCGAACGGACATCCCGGCTGCCTGATCGCCAGCATCTGCTATCAGGAACGGCTGTTCGACCGTGAGATACGCGATCTCACCGCGCAGTCCGTGCGCGACTGGAATGCGCGCTTCCGCACGATCCTCGACGGCATCGCGGCGGTGTATCCGCCGAGAGAGCCGGTCGACCTCGACGATGTCGCCGACATGCTGTCCTGCATCGTCGACGGCGCCATCATCATGTCCAAGACGCTGAATGATCCGAGCCGTCTCGAACGGCAGATCATGATCTTTCGAAGCTGCGTCAAACTGATGTTTGCCGCGCCGACGTCTTAATGAAGCTCACGGCGCAAAAGCTACCGGCCCACTGCGGCAAGGCCGAGCGCCTCCGCCATCACACGAAAGACTTCGGTATTGTCCATCGAGCCCCGCACGCGTTCGCTGCCGGGGCCGGTCGCGGTGAGGATGACGTCCTCACCGGAATGCACGCTCGCCCCGACCATCGCCGGCAGGTTGCCCGGCCGCAGCACCGCGCCGGGGACGCCCTTGTATTTCTCATTGGCCTTGAAGGTTGCGGGGTCATCGCCCTTCACCGTCGGCTCGTTCGGATCGTCGAGCTTGGGACGGAAGGTCTCGTAGTGGTCGGGAAGGCTGGCGGAGAAGATGGCAAGCCGCCGGCTGACATCGACGCGCGACGGATAGCCGTCCGCATCAGGCGCCGGATAGTTGGGGAAGCCGGCCTTGTCGTAGACGCCGACGCGTTCGCGGAACGGCACGTTCGGCGTCGTGCTCATGTCATCATTGATGGTGCCGACAAGGCTGTTGGGATGGTTGTGATCAGCCACAACCAGGATCAGGGTGTCGTCGCGGCGCTTGCTCGCCCAATCGCGGGCGAGGCGCACGGCATTATCGAGCATGATGGTGTCGTAGACCGCCCGCTCCATGTCGAGCAGATGCGCGTATTTGTCGATCATTCCGGACTCAACCATCAGGAAGAAGCCAGCCTCGTTCCTCGACAGCACGTTCAAAGCAGCCTGGACCTGTTCGGTCAGGTCGGGCTGCTCGGGGAATTTCTTGACGCCGCCGCCCTTGAGGAATTTGCGGTCGAGCGCGCCATCCATATTCCCGGCGGCGAACAGGCCGAGCAACCGGCGCGTCTCGGACTTTGTCGCGAGCGCATTTAGTTCGCCCGCGGTGGTCGCCAAGGGATAACCGGCCTCGCGGAAGCGGGCGATATAATCGACATCATCTTTGCGCTTTCCGGATGCAGCTTTTGGCAGGAAATTGGCGCTGCCGCCGCCGAGCAACACATCAGGCTTGGCTGCGAAATACTGCTCAACAATCTGATCATACTCGGCGCGGCGGCGGGTATGGGCCACCATCGCCGCGGGTGTTGCATCCTCGATCTCGGTGTTGCTGACGACGCCTACCGCCATGTTGAGCCGGCGCTTGACCAGGTTCGCAATGGTCTCGACCTTGGGATCGTCTAACGGGTCCTTGGTGCGATCCGCATAGACACCCATCGCATTGACGGCGCTCTTGTGGCCGGTGGCATAGGCGCTGGCCGAGTTCGCCGAATCGGTGATAATCGAATCGGAGCCCGCCGTCGCCACCAACGCCATATGCGGCATGTCGTCGATTGCGAGCTTGCCGAGGCTCTTTCCTTCAGCGATGCCCTTGGAAAGCAGCCGAGCCGCAACGCGATGCGAGGGCGACATGCCGTCGCCGATGAACAGGATGACATTTTTCGCTTTGCGCGGGGCGGTGTCATAGACGGTCCATGTCACCTTGCCGCTGCGCGCGCCGTCACTGGCCTCGACGACGACAGGGCCGGGCGCGGTCAGCGTGACATCGCGGAGGATCAGCGCCGACTGGTCCTTGCCATCCTCGCGCTCGACGAACGTTCCGGCCCGGCCGAAGGCGGCGGCATAGTCTTGACCGTTGACCGTCACCTTCAGCTTCGCCGGATCGATCTTGTCGGGAAATTCGACCTTGAGGTCGAACTGCGCGCCGGAAAGGATTTCGGCCCGGTCAATGGGATAGATCGTCTGGGCATCCGCCGCTGATGCCGAAAGCAGGAGGCCGAGGGCGATGGTGACTGGCTTGATCATGATCGAGGCTCCGGTCGGACACACGGAGCGGCCAGCGTCCGCGGCTGCTCCGCAAGAATTCACGGCGGCAAATCTATCTGTCCCGGATGACGTGTCGATAACGGACAGTCAACCCGGGCGGGCCTCGTGCCCCGGACGCGGCGCAGCACGAAGTGATGCGCTGCTGAGCCGGGGCCCACATTAGGCGGCCACTATCGGCACTCTTGGGCTTGGGTCCCGGCTCTGCGCCGCACCGCTACGCGCTGCGTCGCGTCCGGGACACGAGAGTCAGCCCTTGTCGCTCTCGAGCTTGAAGATCTCCGAGCCTTCGCTGCCGGACAGCAAGCCCGTCTCTCCGTAGAGCTTCAGCTTGGCGCGGGTATCGGCGATGTCGAGGTTGCGCATGGTGAGCTGACCGATGCGATCCGCCGGCGAGAACGCGGCGTCCTCGACCTTCTCCATGCTCAGCCGCTCCGGCTGATACGTCAGGTTGGGGCTCTCGGTGTTCAGGATCGAGAAGTCGTTGCCACGGCGCAGCTCGAGCGTCACCTCGCCGGTGACCGCGCGCGCCACCCAGCGCTGCGCGGTTTCGCGCAGCATGAGGGCCTGGGAATCGAACCACCGCCCCTGGTACAGCAGCCGGCCAAGGCGCATGCCGCTGATCCGGTATTGCTCGATGGTGTCCTCGTTGTGGATGCCCGTGACCAGGCGTTCATAGGCGATGTGCAGCAGCGCCATGCCGGGCGCTTCGTAGATGCCGCGGCTCTTGGCCTCGATGATCCGGTTCTCGATCTGGTCGCTCATGCCGAGGCCATGCCGGCCACCGACGGCGTTGGCTTCGAGGAACAGCGCCACCGGATCGGCGAATGTCTGGCCGTTCAGCGCGACGGGCTGGCCCTCCTCAAAACGCACGGTGACCTGTTCGGCCTTGACGGCGCAGTCGTCACGCCAGAACGGCACGCCCATGATCGGATTGACGATCTTGATGCCGCTATCGAGACGCTCGAGATCCTTGGCCTCGTGGGTGGCGCCGAGGATATTGCTGTCGGTCGAATACGCCTTCTCGGCACTCATCTTGTAGGCGAATCCGTTGGCGGTCATGAACGCCGACATTTCCGCGCGCCCGCCCAGCTCGTCGATGAACTGCTGGTCGAGCCAGGGCTTGTAGATCCGCAAGTTCGGATTGGTCAGCAGGCCGTAGCGATAAAACCGCTCGATATCGTTGCCCTTGTAGGTGGAGCCATCGCCCCAGATATTGACGCCGTCCTCCTTCATGGCCGAGACCAGCATCGTGCCGGTCACCGCGCGCCCAAGCGGCGTGGTGTTGAAGTATGCGATGCCGCCGGTAGAGACGTGGAAGGCGCCGGACTGGATCGCGGCAATCCCTTCGTGGACCAGTTGGGTGCGGCAATCCACCAGCCGGGCTTTCTCCCCGCCGAACTCGAGCGCCTTACGCGGAATCTCGTCGTAGTCGGCCTCGTCAGGCTGGCCGAGGTTTGCGGTATAGGCAAAAACGCGCGCGCCCTTTTGCTTCATCCAGAGCAGCGCCGCGCTGGTGTCGAGACCGCCCGAGAAAGCGATGCCGACTTTTTCCCCCTTGGGCAGGCTTTTCAGGATCGTACTCATCGAGCTTCCAATCGGTCGAAATGGCGGATGTCGTTTGCGGCTTGAGGGCGCGAATAACAAATTTCACGCTACTGAGCACGCGTTTAATGGCGCTTCGCGGCTGAGTTCGGCTTATCCCGCCTCGCGCCCGCGCCAGCGCTGCCACAGGCGATAGCCGGGCCAACCCCAGCGCGCCAGCGCGGCCTCGACTTGCGCATCCGTAAACCTCGTCGACGGCCAGCGGTAAATCCAGGCATAGGCGAGCCAGATCACGAAGAAGCTGACCAGGCCGGCGGCGGCGACATCGGTGAAGAAATGCCCGCCGAACGCCATTCGCAGCGCGCTGGTCGCGATACCGAACAGGGTCGCCGCGGTATAGGCCAACGGTCGCCACGCCGGCGGCGTCAGCGCTGCGGGCGCGTAGGTCCAGAATGCGGTGGCGCCCTCGCCCGAGAAGAACGAGCAATTGCGCCCGCAAGCCCCGCGCGGGTCCCACCACGGCACGAATTCCCAGGGGCCGTTGAATTCCGTCACCACCACCGGTCTTGGCCGTCCCCAATGGCTCTTGAAGGTCAGATTGGTCAGCACGACCGCGGAGAGCAGGATAGTGACCAGGAGGAACACCGCCGCGCGTCCCGGAACCAGCATCGGCCGATCCGGCCGCAGCAGCTTCGCGACAATCGCGATCAGCGCCGGCAGCGCCAGCGCCCACGCGATCCACATCGCGGCATCACGCGCGAATGCGGCAACCCCGTTCTGCTTTAAGGGAAACGAGGCGCTCGCGGGATCGTAGAACAATGCCGCCAGCTTCAGATCGAGTTCGGGAAAGATTCCAAACAGCAGTCCGACAACGAGCGACAAGCCCAACGCGATAATTAGTCCGGTACGGTTCATGGCGCGGGGTTTAGCCGAGGCAGTTGGGGATGAAAACCCCTGTCATTGCGAGCGAAGCGAAGCAATCCATTCTTTCTTTTCGCGGCGGGATGGATTGCTTCGCGGCCTGTCATCGGGCGCGCATTCGCGCGACCCGTTGGCTCGCAATGACGGCTGTGCCTGAGTCACACCTGCGGCCGAGACTGTGACGGCAATGGCGGCGGTGGCCGCAGTGGAGGTCGCGGTTCGCGCCAGGCTCCGGCGGATCGGCCCGCGATCATCCAGTAGACGAGGCCGGCGACGATGCCCGCCCCGGTCATGATTTCGAGGTGGCGGTGCACGATGCCGTCGAAGCGCAGCGTTTCCGGGTCGAATGGCGTAAGGCCGAGATAGCAGGCCGCGCCGACGATAGCGCCGCCGATGGCGTAAGCGAGCACGCTGCGGATATAGAAAGCCTCGGTAATCAGGACGATGACCAGCGCCGGCAGCAGTGCGAAACCGGACAGAAAAATGAAGCCGAAGCCGAGCACGACGTTGACCGCGCTCTGGTCGATCGGCACGCCACCGAGATCGCTCAACTCAGGATACAGCACCGCGCCGACCACGATCATGCCTGCCACGAAGCAGGCGGCGAGGAAAGCGAACAGGATGACGAAGAGGCGGCCGATCAGTGCCATTAGGCTGTTCCGTCGTTGAGCATAAATAGCGCTGCCCTCTCCACCGTCATGCCCGGGCTTGTCCCGGGCATCCACGTCTTATCTGTCGAGATTGACCAAAGACGTGGATGGCCGGGTCAAGCCCGGCCATGACGACCATTAGTGCTCTGGACATTCAATCCGTCATCGCCATAGCGCGGAGCGCCTGGCGTTCGCGCGCGGACAGCTTTTCGGTCTCCGACTTCAACTGGCCGCAGGCGGCGAGAATGTCGCGGCCGCGCGGCGTGCGGACCGGCGAGGAATAGCCGGCATTGAATATGTATTCAGAGAATTTTTCGATCTGCTCCCAGTCCGAACACTCATACTTTGTGCCCGGCCAGGGGTTGAACGGGATCAGATTGATCTTGGCAGGAATGCCCTTGAGCAGCTTCACCAGCAGCTTGGCGTCGTCGAGGGAATCGTTGACGCCCTTGAGCATCACATATTCGAACGTAATGCGCCGCGCGTTCGACGAGCCCGGGTAGTCGCGGCAGGCCTGCAGCAGTTCGGCAATCGGATATTTTCGGTTCAGCGGCACCAGCTCGTTGCGCAATTCGTCACGCACCGCATGCAGCGAGATTGCGAGCATGACGCCGATCTCCTCACCGGTGCGGATGATGTTCGGCACCACGCCCGAGGTCGACAGGGTGATGCGGCGGCGGGAAATGCCGATGCCTTCATTATCGGCTGTGATCAGCAGTGCATCGCGCACCGCGTCAAAATTATAGAGCGGCTCGCCCATGCCCATCATGACGATGTTGGTGACGAGGCGGCTGCCGGTCGGCGTCTCGCGATCGGCCCAGTCGTTGAGACGGTCGCGCGCCACCATGATCTGGCCGACGATTTCACCCGCGGTGAGGTTGCGCACCAGCCGCTGCGTACCAGTGTGACAGAACGAGCAGTTCAGCGTGCAGCCGACCTGCGAGGAAACGCACAGCGTGCCGCGATCGGTTTCGGGGATGTAGACGCACTCGACCTCATGCGCCTTCTGGAACGCATCGCCGCTCGGCAGGCGCAGCAGCCATTTGCGGGTACCGTCGCTGGAAATCTGCTCGGCCACCACCTCGGGGCGGTCGACGGTAAAATGCTGCTCGAGCTGTGCCCGCATGTCCTTGGAGACGCTGGTCATCTCGGCGAAAGATTTGGCGCCGCGAAAATACGTCCAGTGCCAGAGCTGCTGCGTGCGCATCTTGCGCTGCGCAGGCGCAACGCCGATCTCGCCGAGCCGGTCGGCGATCTCGGCGCGCGACAGGCCGATCAGCGAGGGCTTTGCCGGCGGCACATAGGTTTCGAGCGGAACCTTCTCCAGCGGCGCCACGGAAGTTATCGGCGTGGACTTCGTCTCTGTCGAAACTGCGGTCATCGTATTTCTGTTCTAGGGAGGTTTCTCCCTCATCCTGAGGAGCGGCGTCTTCGCCGCGTCTCGAAGGATGAGAGACGGGCCTCATGGTTCGAGACGGCGCAAGCGCCCCCTCACCATGAGGGGAGACAGCTTCAAATAGGCTTTCCAACGCCCGCAAACAACGTCATTTTGGGCTTAAATGCCGTCTAGCGCTTGCAATCCTGCGCCAGCCGGTCGAGCGCCTGGGACAGCCCCTTCAGCGAGAAGACGTCTGTCGTCTCGGTGCCCTTGGCCGAGATGCCCTTGACGGTGACCTCGGCGGATTTGCGCATGGCGTTGACCATTTGCTCTTCCTCCGCGGCGTTCTTGATCCAGAGCCCATCGCCCTGGGTATACATCGCGTAGGACGCGCCGCCGACTTCGAGAGAGGATTCCGAGCCCGGCTTTAGCGCATAGCCGATCATGATCGAGACCTCGTTGAAGACCTTTTCTGCCGGACGCGTCGAGACGAAGGCGTAGGCTGGATCGCGCGGACGATTCGGCGGATTGGTTTTCGACGACGACGGCTTCGCCAGCGCGAAGCAAACCTTCTTGCCGTTCGGCGCCGCCGTGTAGGCGCCCCAGGTACCGTACTGGCCGATCAAGGTAGGTTCCGCACCGCCCGCCGCAGCGGCCCCTGCCGGTTCCGCAGATTTAGCTCCGGGCTTTGCCGCCGGTGCAGGCGCAGGCTTGGCTGCTTCCTTCGCCGAATCCTTGGCGCCCTTCGAAGCAGGGGCCTGTGTTTGCGCGAGGGCTGTCGTCCCGCACAACGCCGCAATCGCAACCAGAAATGTCAGTATTCGCAACACGGACAACTGGTTCCCTCATTATTGTGACTGGAAGATGGCCCGAGCGCCCATCGCGCCGCCGGGGATGGATAGCCGGGAAATGCTTTTTTGGGAAGGCAGTTACGGTGTTACTCACCGTCGCGGACCTTCGTTCCCGATGCCGTTCGAATTCAGCGCGCGGGTCTCGACTTCAGTCCCTGGAACGGCGCTCGCGCTGCTTCTGCCACTGCACATCAGTCCATTGCAGCAGATCCTCGGCGCCGGAACTGCGCAAATGCGCGCCGCCATCCTGCACCACCATCTCACCATTGATGTAGCCGGCCTGGTCCGAAATCAGAAAGCTCGCGAGATTCGCAAGTTCGCCATGCTCGCCGGCGCGGCCGAGCGGATTGCGCTGCGCCCAGCTTTCATCGCGGCCCTCGGGACGGAGCTGGCCCGAAGCGCCGGGCGTCGGAAACGCGCCGGGCGCGATCGCAACCGTGCGCACGCCCTTGGGTCCCCACTCCACCGCAAGGCTCTTGGTCATCGCGAGCACGGCGGATTTCGCCATCGCCGACGGCACCGTGAACGCGCGGCCGGTGATCGTCGAGGTCGAGAGTATGCTCAGCACCACGCCCTTGTGCTTGCTGTCGATCCAGCGCCTGCCCGCGGCGAGGGTGCAGTACATCGTGCCGTGCAGCGTCGGCGCCAGGATCGCATCCGCCGCGCGGAACGAAAGATGCTCGGTCTGCGCGATGAAGGTCGCGGCAGCATTGTTGACCAGCACGTCGATCGGCGCCTCCCGCCAGATCTGGTCCATCATCACATCGACGGCCGCAGCGTCGCGGATATCGCATCGGACTGCAGTGACCTTGCCGCCGAGTTCACCGCGCATCTGCGCGGCAGTCGCCTCCAGCAATTCGAGCCGGCGGCCGCAGATGACGAGCTCTGCGCCAAGCTCGACGAAGCGGCGTCCCATCGCGGCTCCAAGCCCCGAGCCGCCGCCGGTGACCAAGATCCGCTTTCCCGCCAGCAAGCCCTTTTCAAACATCGTTTGAATCCCGTTCGATCACCATAAGCCATGCGCCTGAATCGGATTGTAGCCTGCCTTCAAATCCGGCAAGAAGCATCCAGCCTCTTCTTTCCCGTCCGAAAATCAGGTGTGTCCATGAAAGCCATTCTCTGCTCGCAATATTGCCAACCGGACGATCTCGTGCTGGCCGACGTGCCCGATCCGGTGGCCGAACCGGGACAGGCCGTGATCGCGATCAAGGCCGCGGCGCTGAATTTCTTCGATATCCTGATGATCCAGGGCAAGTACCAGATCAAGCCGCCGTTCCCGTTTTCGCCAGCCGCCGAAGTTGCCGGCGTGATCGAAAGCGTCGGCGCCGGGGTGACCGACCTGAAGGTCGGTGACCGCGTGGTGGCATCCTGCGGCCACAACGGCGCGCGCGAAAAGATCGCGCTGCCGGCAAGCTCGATCGTGAAGATCCCCGAAAATCTGGATTTTGACCGCGCCGCCGGGATCATCATCATCTACGGCACGGCACTACACGCCCTGGAAGATCGCGCCAGCCCGAAGCCAGGCGAGACGCTTGCCGTGCTGGGCGCTGCCGGCGGCACCGGCCTTGCGGCCTGCGAGCTCGGCAAGCTGATGGGCCTGAAGGTAATCGCCTGCGCGTCGTCGGACGAGAAGCTGGAATTTGCCAAGGCGCACGGCGCCGAACTGACGCTGAACTACAGCAAGGAAGATTTGAAAGAGGGCTTGCGTCGCCTCACCGGGGGCAAGGGCGTCGACATCATCTTCGATCCGGTCGGCGGCACTTACGCGGAAGCCGCCTTGCGCTCGATCGCCTGGGAAGGCCGCTTCCTGGTGATCGGCTTTGCGGCGGGCGACATTCCGAAGATGCCGCTCAACCTGGCGCTGCTCAAGGGCTGCGATATCCGCGGCGTGTTCTGGGGCGCCTGGACCAGGGTCAATCCCGAGAAGAACCGCGCCAACCTGGAAAAGCTCGTGAAGTGGACGGCGGAAGGCAAGATTTCCTCGCATGTCGACCGCACCTTTCCGCTGGCACAAACCGCCGAAGCGCTGAAGGTGCTCGCCGGCCGCAAGGCGATGGGCAAGGTGATCCTGCATCCCTGAGGTGCGGGATCATCTGTCGAACCTAGTCGTCCACTCGGAAGAAACGGGAGCGGTCCGTACGATGCGCGGACCAGCGACGCACTTTTTTTCGCGTCAGCGGCATGAATTTCATCTCACCGATATAGTTGCTCGGTAACAATGCGTGTTTTCAAACGGCAGGATGCCGCTTGTTCGCCTCAATCATACCAAAATATCTCCTCATTCCCCCCGGCCGCCGTCGTTTTTTGAACCCATTCCGTGTGCGATTTTAACCATCAGTAGAGGGGCTCCTGTACGTCAATAAGATCAAGAAGTAGGTGCAGGGGAACGCCCGTCGTTGCGTTCAGTAGTGGGGAGCATCCATGGCGGAGAACACCAAGCCGGATCAGGCGAGAGATCCGTTCGACAGATTCGACGAAGCCATCAGCGATCCTCGGTTGTACGAGGCCGATCAATCTCGATTCGAGCAGCTTCGATACGAGCAACCCCGATACGAACAGCCTCAATACGAACAGCTCCGATACGAGCAGCCTCACTACGAGCAGCCCCAATATGCGCAGTCCTTTGCGCCATCGTTTGAGCGGACAGATGTGCTGCCGGAGGAGCTGCCACCACACGAGCCGGTACCGCTTTTCCTCTCCAACTACGAGGAGGAGTCACATCAGCAGCTTTCCGAATATACGTTCGGCAGTGGAAGGTTCGGCAGCGGCGGCCTGAAGAAAGCGCGCGCCGGGCGCATTGTAACCGGCGTCGTGATCGTGTCGGCGATAGCCGCTGTCCTCGCGCTGTTTTCGATCGACTCGACGCGTGCCGTCATCTTCAACGCCTCGCTCGGCGGTGGCGGCGGCAACAGTCCACCGCCTGCTGAGCTCGCCGCCGCGGCCATGCCCGAGCCTGCGCAGCCGCAGCGCGTTGCCGCGCCGCCGCTGGCCGCCGAACCGTCCGGCGCGGAGATGGCAGCCGCTCGCCGCACGCCGCCCACCGCGCTGGCATCGGCGTCGCCGACGCGCGACGAAATTGCCGCCGCCTATCAGAGCGCGCTCAAGGGCAAGGTCGCCGTACCTGAGCCGGTGGCGCGCGAAGCGTCCCGTGAAGTCGTCGCCGCGATTAATCCGGCGGCCTCGGTTGCTGCGGCTGCGCCCGCGGTTCGCGAGCCCGTTCCGGTGACGCGTGAAGTGGCTCCGGCACGGCGCATCGATCCGGACGAGCTTGCGGCGCTATTGAAGCGGGCGAAGAGCCTGCTTGCGATCGGTGATATCACCTCCGCCCGGCTGCTGCTCGAACGGGCTGCGGACGCGCAGGAAGTGGAGGCCGCGCTGATGCTCGCGGGAACGTATGATCCGCAGGTGCTGGGCAGCCAGGATTTGCGGAGCGTCACGCCCGATCCAGCACAGGCAAAGCTCTGGTACCAGAAGGCCGCCCAACTTGGTTCGGCCGATGCAAAGCGGCGGCTCGGCCAGTAACAGAACCAGGCAATTACTCAAGAAATTTACTCCAGACCAGCGCAGAGGAACCCATGCGACACTTATTGGGAATGGTATTGCTCGCCATAACGGTGGCATGCAGCAATACGGCGGCAAAGGCCGCCGAAACGGAATACGATCCAGCCAAGGTCAGCGAAAGTCTGAAGGCCATCTTCCAGTTCGGTTCGGTCGCCACCAAGCAGGCGCTGAACGCCAACACAGTTACGCTGATCTCCGGAACAATCGGCGGCACCTATGTGCAGTTCGGTGCCGACCTCGCTTCCGTGCTCGACGACGGAAACAAGTTGCGCGTACTTCCGATCGTCGGGCGCGGCTCGGTGCAGAGCGTGGCCGACATCCTGTTCCTTCAGGGTGTCGACCTCGGCATCGTGCGCGCCGACACGCTCGACTATCTCGAGAAGAAAGGCTTCGCCAAGGACATCAAGAAGCAATTCACCTACGTGACGAAGCTCTACAACGAAGAGATGTACGTCATGGCGTCGAAATCGGTGACCAGCATCAGCCAGCTCAACGGCAAGAAGGTCAGCGTCGACCTTCCCAACGGCGGCACCTTCGTGACCGCCGCGGTCGTGTTCGAGCGGCTCGGCATCAAGCCGAACTTCGTCTATATCGAGCAGCGTATCGCGATGGAGAAGATGCGGGCCGGCGAGATCGACGCGGTGATTGCCGTCGGCGGCAAGCCATACAAATCGGTCAGCAATTTCAACGACAACCGTTTCCACCTCGTCCCGG
The DNA here is from genome assembly GCF_023073815.1 of Bradyrhizobium sp. 157. NCBI lineage: Bacteria > Pseudomonadati > Pseudomonadota > Alphaproteobacteria > Hyphomicrobiales > Nitrobacteraceae > Bradyrhizobium > Bradyrhizobium sp. 157. The sequence continues at coordinate 41,279 of NZ_JADPKF010000111.1, forward strand.
TCGAGTATTCGCGGCCGCTGCAGGGCGACTATCTGCCCGCGGTACTGACCTCGAAGGACTATCCCAACCTGATCGCCGAAGGCGCGAAGGTCGATACCATCGCCGTGCCTGCGGTGCTCGCAGCCTACAACTGGGCACCCAACACCGAGCGCTATCGCAAGCTGGCCCAGTTCGTGGACGCCTTCTTCACCAAATTTCCGAGGTTCCAGAACCCGCCGTTCCATCCGAAGTGGAAGGAAGTCTCGCTGGCGGCGCCGTTGCCGGACTGGCAGCGCCTGCCGGTGGCCGAGCAATGGCTCAAGAGTCACAACGTCGAGGCCGTGTCGCGCGCCAGGTTCGATGAATTCCTGAAACAGAGTCCGACGACCGCGGCAAGCGTCAAGACCGACGCGGACAAGGAGGCGCTCTTCAAGCAGTTCCAGGCGTGGGAAGCGGAGCGAAGCGCAAGGGCGCAGACTCGCTGAGGCGTTTTCCGCCGGAAGCCGGCGCCGGATTCAATCCGCGATGGCGGCCGGCTCATCAAGGCCGGACAATCAAAAGCCCCGTTCCGATTCAATCGGAACGGGGCTTTTGGGATCTGCTATTCCGTCGCTTCAGCAGTGTCGATCCCGCGCTTCAACGCAGCGCGGGCGGCATCGCGATGCTCCTGCGTGATGTGACTTGCAACCATGCGGATGGCGGTAGCGAGCACAGCGGCATCGTCGGTAAAGCCCAGCAACGGCAGCACGTCCGACACGAAATCGAGCGGCAGGATGAAGTAGGCGATAGCGCCGAGCAGCGCCGCCTGCACGTGACGCGGCGTCTCTTTGTCGAACGCACAATAGTAGGCCGCGAGCAGGTCCTCGGCGAAGGGAAGCTGCGCCACGACCCGCTTGAGCTTGATCCAGAAGCGCCGGCGCACACGCTCCCGGTCCTGCGCCAGCCGGTCGGCCGGCTCAAAACCCGCGGTGTGATCGGACGATGCCATCGCGGCGCTCTCCTCGCATCCTGGCGCGGTAGATCGCCGCGGCCAACCCTGTACGAATAAAGAATTGGGGATGTCCGGCCGCCGCCGCAAGATCGCGGCGAGGCCACCTCAGGCGACGCCCAATTGCCTGGCGATGGCGTTCATGGCCTTGGCCAGATCGATATCGCGCCTGGTGACGCCGCCGGCGTCATGGGTCGCCAGCACCACTTCCACCGTCTTGTAGACGTTCTTCCATTCCGGATGGTGATCGCTCTTTTCGGCCACGAGAGCGGCGCGGGACATGAAACCGAACGCTTCGTTGAAGTCCTTGAAAGTGAAGGTGCGGGCAATCGCCTCGCGGCCGGCCGTTTCCGACCAGCCGGTCAGTTCCGCCAGCGCCGATTTTCGCGCTTCTGCCGACAGCCGTTCCGCCATGATCGCCTCCGCGCTTGAATCAGCCTGCCACCCTAACACCCAAGGCCGCTTCGGGGATCCCCATGTCCAAAAGAGGCATGCAAGGCGTGTCCAGTGATGGCCTCGGACGCCGGTAACCATGACAGAGATGTAACAAAGGTTCCGCGAGAAAATTTGCTAGAATGCGCGCCGAAGCGTGCCGGCTGCGTGAAAATTCCACCCTCAAACGTACGGGGATTGATGACCGACGGCCCCCATTCCGCGGAAACGCCGGCCGCACCCTCGCCCCGCTCTGCGAAACGACGGCTGACATTCGTCACGCTGGCCGGCATGCTGGCCGTCGTCGGCGCGCTGGCGGCCGGGTATTACTTTGCGATGCGGCCAGTGACGCTGCGGATCGCGGTTGGCCCTGCCAACAGCGACGATCTCAAGGTCGTCCAGAATCTGGCGCAGGCCTTCAATAGTCCCCGAAACAGCCAGGTCCGGTTGCGTCCGGTGCAAACTGACGGCGCACTCGCGAGCGCCAATCTGCTCGGCGAAGGCAAAGCTGATCTCGCCATCATCCGCGGTGACCTCGATGTGCCGAAGAACGCGCAGGCCGTGGCAACGCTGCGCAAGAACGTCGCGGTATTATGGGTGCCGTCGGCCGGCAAGGCCAAGGCTGCCAGGGGCAAGAGGGCCGCGCCCGAAATCACCAAGATTACGCAGCTCGCCGGCCGACGCATCGGCGTGGTCGGCCGCACCCAGGCCAACGTCAATTTACTCAAGGTGATCCTGCGGCAATACGGCGTCGATCCCGACAAGGTCGAGATCGTACAGTTTCCGGCCAACGAGGCCGCGGAAGCCATTCGCAGCCAGAAGGCAGATGCCTATCTCGCGGCCGGCCCGGTCAACAGCAAAATCACTTCGGACGCGATCGCGGCTTCCACGCGCGACGGCGGCACGCCGAAATTCCTGGCGATCGATTCGGCGGAGGCGATTGCGCAGAACCACCCCGCCTACGAGGCTTCCGAGATTCCCGCCGGGACCTTTGGTGGCGCGCCTGATAAGCCCGAGGCAGAGGTCAAGACCATCAGCTTCGCCCACCATATCGTGGCGCGCAGAGGCGTTTCGGAATCGACCATCGCCGCCTTTACCCGCCAATTGTTCGCCATCCGGCAAAACCTGAAGAACGAATTTCCGCTGGCTGCCAAGATCGAGACGCCCGACACCGACAAGGACGCCACGATTCCCGTGCATCCCGGCGCCGCCGCCTTTGTCGACGGCGAGGAAAAGACCTTCCTCGACCGCTACAGCGATTACATCTGGTGGGCGTTGATGGCCATGTCGGCGATGGGCTCCGCCGGCGCGTGGTTCGCCGGCTATCTCAAGAAGGACGAGCGCAACGTCAACACATCGCAGCGCGACCGGCTTCTCGACATGCTCAGCGCCGCCCGCCAGTGCGATTCGATGGACGAGCTCGACCAGATGCAGGCGGAAGCGGACGACATTTTGCGCCACACGCTGCTGTGCTACGAACATGGCACGATCGAGGAAGGCACGTTGGCCGCTTTCAACATCGCGATCGAGCAGTTCCACAACGCGGTCGCCGACCGCAAGGCGCTGTTGCTGAGCATGCCGCAAAACCTGCAACGCGCAAGCGCGCAGTTCCGCGCGGCCGGCAACGCCTGATCATCCAATCCGGTAATCGAGCCGTCATCAATTCTCTCTAGGTCTATCGGCGCTATCACTATGCCCGTTCCAGATCCGAAGAAGTTCGCATGACGTTCAGGTTATTTCGCAGAACTCCCCCCGATGGTCTCCACGGAATTTCGCGACGCCGTTTCCTCGCGAGCGTGGGCGCCGGCGCGATCGGCGCGCTTGCGATGCCCTATCTCAGCCGCGCCGCGGACCGGCCCGTCGTCACCTCCGGCGTGCAATCTGGCGATGTCGGCGCCGACGGCGGCGTCGTATGGGCACGCGCCGACCGCCCCTCGCAAATGCTTGTTGAGGTCGCCACGTCTGAATCCTTTGCCAACGCGCGGGCTTTGCCCCCGATCGCAGCGCTGCCCGAAAGCGACTTCACCGCGAAGATGCTGCTGGAGAACCTGCCTGCCGGGCAGGAGATCTTCTATCGCGTCCGGTTTCGCGACCTCGCCCATACCGGCATCGAAAGCGAGCCGGTGGTCGGGCGGTTCCGCACCGCGCCTGGCGACCGCCGCGACGTCAGTTTCGTTTGGGGCGGTGACGTTGCCGGACAGGGCTGGGGCATCAACCCGGATGACGGCGGCATGCTCACCTTCGCCACCATGCGCAAGCATCGCCCGGATTTCCTGCTGCACTCGGGCGACACCGTTTACGCCGACGGCCCGATCAAGAGCGAGGTGACGCTTCCCGACGGCAAGGTGTGGAAGAACGTGACGACGCCCGAGAAAGCAAAGGTCGCCGAAACGCTCGACGAATTCCGCGGTGCGCACAAGTACAATTTCATGGACCAGCATCTGCGCGCGTTCAATGCCGAAGTGCCGATTCTCGTGCAGTGGGACGACCACGAAGTCGTCAACAACTGGTCGTCTTCCAAGGAGCTTCCCGCCACCTATAAGGAGCGCAACGTCGCCCTGCTCGCCGCCCGCTCAGCGCGTGCCTTCCACGAGATGTATCCGATCCGGGCGAGCATCACGGACCCCGGACGGCTCTACCGCACGATTCATTATGGCCCGCATCTCGATGTGTTCGTGCTGGACGAGCGCAGCTATCGCGGACCGAATGGCGCGAACCAGGAGGCTGCTTACGGGCCGGAAAGCTACTTTCTCGGGCCGGCGCAGCTCGCCTGGCTGAAACGGGAGCTGTTGAATTCGCGCGCCACCTGGAAGGTGATCGCATCCGATGTGCCGCTCGGCCTCATCGTCTATGACGATGCGCGCAACAAGAAGGGCTCGGAGGCCGTTGCGCAAAGCGACGGCCCGCCGCGCGGCCGCGAACTGGAGATCGCCGACCTCCTGCGCTTCATCAAGACGTCGGGCGTGGTCAACACCGTGTGGCTGACGGCGGATGTGCACTACGCGGCCGCGCATTACTACAATCCCGACAAGGCGCAGTTTGGGGAATTCGACCCGTTCTGGGAGTTCGTCGCTGGTCCCCTGCACGCCGGCACGTTCGGCCCGAACGACCTCGACGACACCTTCGGACCCGAGATGAAGTTCATCAAGGCGCCGGGGCCCGGCAATCAAAACCTGCCGCCGTCGGCCGGCATGCAGTTCTTCGGCCATGTCAGGATCGACGGCGGCAGCGGACGGATGACGGTGACCTTACGCGACCGCGCCGATGTTGCCTTGTGGTCGACGACGCTCGATCCCAAGCCGGTGTAATTGCTGCGCCGGGCGCACCCGCTCAAGGAATGATGCGGCTGTTCTTCAGCAGCGCCTCAAGCGCTTCGGGCGAACAGGGCTTTGGCAGACGCGGCTTCGTCGCGAATGCCGCCGGCAGCAGGGCATCGGCGCCATAGCCCGTGACAAAGGCAAACGGAATCTTCAGCACCTCAAGCCGTTCGGCGACGGCAAAGCTCTTTTCGCGGATAAGGCTGACGTCGAGCAGCGCAAATTCCGGCGGCCGATGGGCGATCAATTCGAGCGCCTTGGCCACGTTCGCGGCAATCCGCACCGTCTTCACGCCAAAACCCAGAATGGTGTCTTCGAAATCGAGCGCGATGATCGGATCGTCTTCAACGACCAGCACGTCGCTGGGCATGCCGTCGTGGGAGGCGCGGTCCATGTTCTCGCCGGTTCCAAGGGTCAGATTTGATCGGATCCAGGCCGAAGCCCCGGAAATGCGCGGTCGGCCCGGTGCCTCGCAAAAAGCGCATCCGCCGGTTCCGGAACTGAAACCATCATATCTTCGTTCTATCGTCTGTTCACTTGTGGACATATGAACGGAGTCAAACCGATTATAGTTTGAGGGAAAGGGGCTCCCGATGCTCACGCGACGCGATGTGACGGCCGCCGTCCGGCCGTTCAATAACCTGCTGCGTCGCTTGAATGACGCCGACTTCGGATTGATCGAACCACACCTCGTTCCGGTCGATTCGCAACCGAACGACCTGCTCTACAACCCTGGCGACAACGTCGAGACCGTCCATTTTCCCTGCGGCCCCAGCCTCGTCTCCTACATGGTCCCCAACGAGGATGGCCGCGACGTCGAAACCGTTCTGATCGGTCGCGAGGGTGCGGTCGGTGGCGTCGTCAGCCACGGCTATCTCCCAGCCTATACCCGCATTACGGTCAAATTCGCTGGGCCGTTCGTGCGGCTCCCGATCGGAAAGCTCGATGCGGCGAAATCGAAGTCGCGCACGCTGAGCAACATTTTCGCACGCTATGCGGATTGCATGCTGGCGCAAATCTTCCAGTCCACCGCCTGCAACGCGATCCATTCGATCGAACAGCGCACCGCGAAATGGATCATTTCGGCGATGGAGCGCACCGATGGCGATGACGTCGTGCCGCTGACGCATGAGCAACTGGCGACCCTGCTTGGCGTCGGGCGCTCCTACGCCAGCCGGGTTATTCAGACTTTCAGGGTGGAAGGCACGCTGGAAACCCGGCGCGGCTCGATCCTGGTCCGTAACCGGGACACGCTGCGGAACCGGTCCTGCCGCTGTAACGAGGCGGTCAAAGCCCATTTTGACGAGGTTTTGCGCGGGGTCTATCCCGACCCCGAAACGGGCAACTGAGCCCGGCGCCCATGCCCAAAATCGGCTACCAAATGCCAAACGAACCATTGTTTTTTGGCGTTTTCTGAATATATTGCGCCGCAACGCGTAAGGTGTGCCCGGTCCTTTTGGCCGGGCTTCCTTTTTGGGGCCAGGTTTGAGCCATGGCCCCGTTCGCATTCCAGGCTTTGAGCGCGATCCGGAAAAGTGGGTCCCGGTTTTCCGGTGAGATCGCGCCTCCACCTGCACGACCAGAAGAAGAGCCATGAACCTTCGTAACGTCGCCATCATCGCCCACGTCGACCACGGCAAGACCACCCTCGTCGACCGTTTGCTGCAGCAATCCGGCACCTATCGCGAGAACCAGAAGGTCACCGAGCGCGCGATGGACTCCAACGACCTGGAGCGCGAGCGCGGCATCACCATTCTGGCCAAGGCCGCCTCGGTGCAGTGGAAGGACACCCGCATCAACATCGTCGACACCCCCGGCCACGCCGATTTCGGCGGCGAGGTCGAGCGCATCCTGAACATGGTCGATGGCGCGCTGGTGCTGGTCGACGCAGCCGAAGGCCCGCTGCCGCAAACCAAGTTCGTGGTGTCGAAGGCGCTCAAGGTCGGGCTGAAGCCGATCGTCGTCATCAACAAGGTCGACCGTCCCGATGCGCGTCCGACCGAGGTCATCAACGAGGTATTCGACCTGTTCGCGGCGCTCGACGCCAGCGAGGAGCAGCTCGACTTCCCGATTCTTTACGGGTCGGCCAAGCAGGGCTGGATGGCCGACAGCCCGGATGGCTCGCAGGATGCCGGCATGCAGCCGTTGTTCGACCTGATCGTGCGTCATGTGGCGCCGCCGAGCGTCGAGCAGGGCCCGTTCCGGATGATCGGCACCATTTTGGAAGCCAATCCCTATCTCGGCCGCATCATCACCGGTCGCATCACCTCAGGCTCGATCAAGCCGAACCAGCAGGTGAAGGTGCTGGGCGCTGACGGCAAAACGATCGAACAAGGGCGTATCACCAAAATCCTCGCCTTCCGCGGCATCGAGCGCACCCCGCTCGATGAAGCCGAAGCCGGCGACATCGTCGCGATTGCGGGCCTGACCAAGGGCACCGTCGCCGACACCTTCTGCGATCCTTCCGTCGAGACGCCGCTGGTGGCGCAGCCGATCGATCCGCCGACAGTGTCGATGTCGTTCATCGTCAATAACTCGCCGCTCGCCGGCACCGAAGGCGACAAGGTGACCTCTCGCATGATCCGCGACCGCCTGCTGCGCGAAGCCGAAGGCAACGTCGCGCTGCGTGTGGTCGAGGCCGCCGACAAGGATTCCATGGAAGTATCGGGCCGCGGCGAATTGCAGCTCGCGATCCTGATCGAGACTATGCGCCGTGAAGGCTTTGAGCTTTCGGTGTCGCGTCCGCGCGTCGTGCTGCAGAAGGACGAGGCCACCGGCCAGTGGCAGGAGCCGATCGAGGAAGTCGTGATCGACGTCGACGAGGAGCATTCCGGCGTCGTCGTGCAGAAGATGAGCGAGCGCAAGGCCGAGATGATCGAGATGCGCCCCTCCGGCGGCAACCGCCTGCGGCTGGTGTTCTACGCGCCGACCCGCGGCCTGATCGGCTACCAGGGCGAATTGCTCACCGATACCCGCGGCACCGCGATCATGAACCGCCTGTTCCACGGCTATGCGCCCTACAAGGGCGACATCCAGGGCCGCCGCAACGGCGTGCTGATCTCCAACGACCAGGGCGAAGCGGTGGCTTACGCGATGTTCAAGCTGGAAGACCGCGGCCCGATGATGATCGAGCCCGGCTGGAAGGTCTACAAGGGCATGATCGTCGGCGAGCACACCCGCGACAACGACCTCGAGATCAACGTGCTCAAGGGCAAGCAGCTCACCAACATCCGCACAACGTCGAAGGACGAAGCGGTGCGTCTGACGCCGCCGATCAAGATGACGCTTGAAAAGGCGCTGGCCTATATCGAGGACGACGAGTTGGTCGAAGTGACGCCGAAGTCGATCCGCCTGCGCAAGAAGTTCCTCGATGCCAATGACCGCAAGCGCGCGGAAAAGGCCAAGGAAGCGGTAGCGTAGGTAGATCTCGCGCCCCGGACGCAGCGCGATAACGGTGCGCTGCTGAGCCGGGGCCAAGCGTTCGTGGCACCCTACGGGTCCCGGCTCTGCGGAGCAGCGTTACACGCTGCACCGCGTCCGGGACACGATAGCATCGTCTTCCCTTCGCGATGACAGCTATGCTCAAGGCGGCTTCTGGCACGGCATCGAACATGCTAGAGGCGTCCCATGACGTCCCTCCCCTCCTCAGTCGATGTCGCCATCATCGGCGCCGGCGCCGCCGGGCTCGGCGCGGCGAACGCACTGAAAAATTCCGGCCTCTCCGTCATCGTGCTGGAAGCGCGTGACCGCGTCGGCGGCCGCGCCCACACCGTCATGGCCTCGCCTGACGTCACCTTCGACGTCGGCTGCGGCTGGCTGCATTCGGCGGATGAGAACTCCTTTGTCAAAATCGCCGAACAGCTCGGTTTCGAGATCAACAGGTCACTGCCGCCCTGGCGCGAGCGCGCTCACGGCAAGGCGTTTCCGCAAGCCGAGCGCGACGACTTCATGCACGCGCTCAATGCGTTCTACGACCGCGCCGAAGTAGCGGCGGCGGAAGCCGCGAAGAGTGGTCGCGACTGCGCCGCGAGCCTTTATCTGGAGCCTGGCAATCGCTGGAACCCGATGATCGATGCGATCTCGACTTACGTCAACGGCTGCGAGCTCGACCAGGTCTCCATCCTCGACATGGACGCCTATGAAGATAGCGACATCAACTGGCGCGTCCGCCGCGGCTATGGCGCGCTGGTGGCGGCCTATGGCGCGACTTGTCCTGTGGCGCTCAATTGCGCCGTGACGCTGATCGATCATTCCACCAAGCGCATCCGCATCGAGACCTCGCGCGGCACGCTGACGGCCGGCAAGGTGATCATCACGGTGCCGACCGGCCTGATTGCAGACGAAGGGATTCGCTTTCAGCCGCCGTTGCCGCAAAAGGTCGATGCCGCGCGCGGCCTGCCGCTCGGCCTCGCCGACAAGGTGACGCTGGCATTGGATCAGCCGGAGGCGCTGCCCGTAGAGGGCAATCTGCGCGCCGCCACCATGCGTACCGAAATGGGCACCTATCACATCCGCCCATTCGGCCAACCCTGCATTGAAGGCTTTTTTGGCGGCCGCTTTGCGCAATCGCTGGAAGATGCCGGCCCTGGCGCGCTGGCCGCGGCTAGCATCGACGAGATCGTCTCGATTCTCGGCAACGATTTTCGCAGCAAGCTGAAGCCGCTCGCGGAGTCACGCTGGGCGTATGATCCTTTCGCCCGCGGCTCCTATTCACACGCGCTGCCGGGCCATGCGGGAGATCGGGCGGTGCTCGCGGCCCCGGTCGACGGCCGGCTGTTCTTTGCGGGAGAGGCGACCTCGCCGGAGTTCTTCTCGACCGCACATGGGGCGCGGGACAGCGGCGAGCGGGCGGCGGAAGAAGTGCTGGCCACACTGACCAAGCGCTGAGCCCTAGCATGATGAAATTGGATTTGGTTGCGACCACGAAGAAGGTGCGCTCCCTCTCCCGCTTGCGGGGGAGGGCTGGTGGGGGTGTCTCCGCGGGCGACACTGCCCGAGTGGAGAGAGCCCCCACCCGGCGCTTCGCGCCGACCTCCCCCGCAAGCGGGAGAGGTAGAATGCGTCTGCGGCCAAATCGATCCAACCAAAAATCATCAAGCTCTGGTCGCAAATGACGATTGAGGCGACGGCCTTCATTCAATCACCCTCGCCCGCATCTCTGCATCCGGCACAAAGCACTCGTCGTACTTTCCGAATATCCGATAGCGGTTTTTCGCCACGAGGCTGTAGACAGCGTCGCGCAGCGGCTTCGGCACGGCAAACAGCGCCCGCGTCCATCGCCAGCCCGGCAGCATGCCGAGTACTGTCAAAGCGGCGTCCGATTTGAGATACGCGACGCCTCCATGCACCACAGCATTGGTGTCAGGATCGTTGGGATCGATGCCAAATGCCTGCGCCAGTCGTGTGCCATACGCCGACTGGATCGCGGTGAAACGAAACCTCCGCTCGATGTCGCGTCTTGCGACGAAGCGGACCCAGCGGGAGCAGAAGACGCAGACGCCGTCATAGAGGATCACGTCATCATCGGGCCATTGGGTCACAGGTTTGGGCTCATCGGTTATCCAACGTCAGCAGCGCCACCAGCATCAGCACGATCGCGGGTCCCGTCTTCACCAGCGCACCGAGCGGCTCGATCCAGAGGTCCGGCGTCAGGATTGCGGCGCCGGCCATATAGCCGAGCGATGCAACAATACCTGCAATAAGGCCAAATGCCGAGGTGCGGCGGAACGCGATCAGCGCGCCGATGGTCATATCCATCAGGCTGGTGCCCACGGTAATGGGGGCGACGAGCGCCGGCGGAAAGCCGTGGCTGCGCAGGATTCCGGCCGCCGCGTCATAGGAAATCACCAGTGCAATGAAGCCGGAGGCGACCCAGAACAGCACGAGGCTTGCGATCATCAGGGCCTTGATCGGAAACAGCCGGGCGAACCATTTGTCCTGGATGGTCGCTACGCGTTTTCCCGCCATTTGCCCGATCGTCTTCGGTATGATGCCGGTGGCGGTCATCCAGCCCGCGGGGCTGCCGCTGACGCCGCGCCGCAGTTCCGCAATCGCCGTCGTCCGCATCGGCGGCGTCCAGCCGAGCAAGCTCGTGAGGTCGCCGAGCCTGGCACCGAGATCGAGCAGGAACGCCGGCATCGCAATGCGCCACCATTTGCCGGTGCCGAACACCTCGCGAAATTGATCGATGACGTCGCCGAGCGTGACCGGCTGCTCCTGCATCAGGTCCCACGTCACGGCGTTCGCCTCGCCCGGATCGCGCGCGGCAAGCCAGGCGATGGTCGCGGCGATGTCCTCCATGGCGACGGGCTGGAATGGCGTGAGCCGTTCGGCAGGCGAAAGATCGAGCGGAAGCGCCGCAACCGAGCGCAGCATGGCGCTGCCGCCATAGGCGGCCAATGCCACCACGAAACCCGGCCGCAGGATCGTGTACGGGACGCCGGAATCTGCGATCAGCCGTTCGGCCTCGCGCTTGGTGGTGCTGAAGGCGGTGGCGTCGGTCTCGGCGGAGCCGGGAATCGAGATATGCACCAGCCGGATCGCGAGGCGGCTTTCGCGGATCGCCTGCAACAGCCGCGCGACGAATTCGCAATGCACGGCGGCGGTGTCGCTGCCGGGGCCGTCCTGCAGCACGCCGAGGCAATTGACGACGAGGCAGATACCGTGATCGCGCAGCAGGCGCGCCATCGCCGCCGCATCCATCGACATCAGAGGCAGTTCGAGATCGACCGCGCCGTTCTTCTGCGAGGCGGATAATTTGCGGGCGACGCCGACCACGCGAAATCCCCTCCCGCGCAGATCGTCAGTCACGAAGCGGCCGATCAGGCCAGAGGCGCCGAGCACCAGGATTTTTCGGATGTCGGCGGTCATGCTGCCTAGAGCGGTTTGGCGATCATCAGCCAGAGAATAGCCATGACCGGCCAAACCCGGGAATCCCAAACAGAAACCAGCGGTGGAAAAGTGCAAAATAGCGCGACGGCAATCCTCGGTTTTGCTCCGCCGCCTTGCGCGCGAAATCGCGCATTTCGATCTGCAGGAGATACAGCGTCATCGCTTGGCCGCCGGGGTACGGGACCGCGCCTTCAAGGCACGATCGAGTTCAGGTCCGGCAAGGTGTACACCGCCGCCGGTTTCCACCAGCCAGTGGCCTTCACTGCCATGGGCCGGCAGCACGCGAAAATCGGCCTTGCCGCCGGCGGCGCGAAACGCATCGGCCAGTTGACGCGACAATGCGGGCGAAAAGTAGCTGTCATTGGCAGCCACCAGCCAGGTCACCATCACGCGTGCGGCCTTGCCGAATTCGCCGGCGGCAGCCATTAGCGTGCGCGGCGCGCAGACGCGGTCGAGAGAATCATTGGCATGCCCGCCGCGCCCCGGCGCGAACGCGATGATGGCGGCAACGTTCTTCGGATCTTCGCCGGCCAGCACCAGTGCACCCCAGGCGCCGGCCGAATGACCGATCACGACCATGCCTTCGCCGCGGATGAAGGGCTGCTTGCGTATGAAGCCGGTGGCAGCGGCGATCGCATCCGCCACAACGCGGCCAGACTTGGCGTAATCAGCCTCATCGCAGCCGCCTTGATCCTCGAGGTATTTTCCGCCCGTCTGGCCGTGGCCCGGGCGTTCAGGAACCAGCACGGCAAAACCGCGAGCCACGAGCCATCCGGCGAGCGCGCGGTATTCCGGTTGCGGCATCTGCGCCCGCCGCAACACGTTCTGGGTGGAGGCGTGCGCAATCACGGCAAGCGGAAACGGCCCCTTGCCGGGCGGCCTGAACAGCACCGCATGCGCCGCGGTCGCAGGATCGGGGGAAGATACCAGCCATTGCTGCCGCCGATGAGGCTCGCCTTCCGGGCCTTGCGCACCGAGGCCGGGCTGCGCCATCGACACCCGCGCGCCGAGCGCAGCAAGAATGGCCACTGCAAAAAGCAATCTGGGCGGATGCATGGATTGGCCTGAGCCGGGAGGAGTGTTGCGAGTAACCAACAGAATACCGCCGCCGAATCAACTCCAGCGCATTTTTCCGTGAACGGATTTGCGGAAGGCATTCGACGGATCACGCAGAGAATAGTTTTCCCCTTCGTTACCCCGGCAAAACGCAAATCGAAGCAACACCCTGTCCTCTTTCGGCACAGAAGCGTGAAGAACTGATGCAGAAAATCCACAGGTTAACCGATAATTAACGATGGACCTTGAAGCCGGCCCGCCGACTTGCTTTGATCAGGATATGAGCACAACCCTGATCGAGGTTCGACCGGCCAAGGCTGCAGACGCAGCCGCGGTGGCCTCTACCCATGATGAAGCCTGGCGCTCCGCCTATCAGGGCATCATTCCCGGCGCCGAGCTCGAAAAGCTTATTAACCGTCGCGGCCCGCAATGGTGGGACAGCGCGATCCGCAAGGGCAGCCGCGTCAGCGTGCTGGTGTTCGGCGACAAGATCGCCGGCTACGCCAATTACGGCCGCAACCGCGCCCGCAGCCTGCATTTCGAAGGCGAGATTTACGAGCTCTACCTGCGGCCGGAATTCCAGGGTCTCGGCTTCGGCCGCCGCCTGTTCACCGCCGCCCGGCGCGATCTGATGCAGAGCGGGCTGAAGAGCATGGTGATCTGGGCGCTGTCCGACAACGACCCGGCGACGGAATTCTACCGCGCGCTCGGCGGCCGCATGGTGGCGCGCTCCTCGGAGAAGTTCGGGGCCAAATCGCTCGATAAAGTCGCTTTCGCCTGGACCAACTGAACCTCCGGCCGTCATTGCCGGGCTTGACCCGGCAATCCATCGTTCCTAAAGCGCCGTTGAACGTACGATGGATACGCGGGTCAAGCCCGCGTATGACGATTATGCCTGTCGGCACACCTGCCCAGCACCACGGAGCCCCTTATGCGTATTGACGCCATCTCGATCGGAGTAAATCCGCCACACGACGTCAACGTCATCATCGAGGTGCCGGTTGGCGGCGAGCCGATCAAATATGAGATGGACAAGGAAGCCGGAACGCTGGTGGTCGATCGCTTCCTCTATACGGCGATGCGCTATCCCGGCAATTACGGCTTCATCCCGCACACGCTGTCCGGCGACGGCGATCCCTGCGACGTGCTGATTGCCAATACCCGCGCGATCGTGCCGGGCGCCGTGATGAGCGTGCGGCCGGTCGGCGTCTTGCTGATGGAAGACGAGGCTGGCGGCGACGAGAAGATCATCGCCGTGCCATCCTCAAAACTGACCCAGCGCTACGACAAGGTCCGAAACTACAACGACCTGCCCGACATCACGCTGCAGCAGATCCAGCACTTCTTCGAGCACTACAAGGATCTCGAGAAAGGCAAATGGGTGAAGGTGCTGCGCTGGTTGGGCGCTGAGGACGCCCACCGCCTGATCCTGGAAGGCATCGAGCGCGCTAATAAGAAATAGGCCTCGTGTCCCGGACGCAGCCTGGTAACGACGAAGCCGTCATTCCGGGGCGATGCGCCAGCATCGAACTATGGTTCGCTCGCTTCGCGCCCGCCCCGGAACGACGATAAGCTCACACCGCCGGCTTAGGCAGGCCGTGAATCGCACAGGCCGCGCGTAGCGTATTCACCAGCAGGCACGCCACTGTCATCTGACCGACGCCGCCCGGTACCGGCGTAATTGCACCGGCGACCTCGGCGACTTCCTTGAAGGCGACATCGCCGACCAGCCGCGTCTTGCCGTCGGCCAAAGGCTGGCGGTTGATGCCGACATCGATCACGGTAGCGCCCGGTTTGATCCAGCCGGCGCGCACCATTTCGGGTTTGCCGACCGCGGCATAGACCAGATCGGCGCGCGCGCAGAGCTGCGGCAGCTCCTTTGAGCGCGAATGCGCGATCGTCACCGTCGCATTTTCATTCAGCAGCAATTGCACCAGCGGCCGGCCAACCAGATTGGAGCGGCCGATGACGATCGCGTTCATGCCTTCCAACGAGGCATGCACGCTCTTGGTCAGGATGATGCAACCGAGTGGCGTACACGGCGACAGCGCGGCAAAGCCGCCGGCCAGCCGGCCGGCATTGTTAGGATGCAACCCGTCGACATCCTTGGCGGGATCGATCGCGTTGATGATGGTTTCGGCGTGAAGCGATTTCGGCAGCGGCAACTGCACGAGAATGCCGTGCACGGCGGGATCGCGGTTGAGCTTTGCGATCAGCGCCAAGAGATCGTCCTGAGCGACGTCGGCGGGCAGCTTGTGCTCGAACGAGGCCATGCCGGCGGCCTGGGTCTGGGTGTGCTTGCTGCGGACATAGACCTCGCTGGCGGGGTCGTTGCCGACCAGTACCACCGCAAGACCCGGTGTGACCTGATGCTCGCGTTTGACCCGCGCGACCTCTTCGGCGACACGGGCGCGAAGCTCCGCCGCAATGACCTTTCCGTCGATAATGCGTGCCGTCATCTCAGTCCTTCGTCTTCGCTTTTCCGCATGATCTTTTCGGAAAACCGGTTCCCACTTTTCCGGATCATGCTTTGTCGGCGGCTACCTTTCGCAGCGTTTCGCCGAGAATTTTGGGATCGCCATCAACGGCGACCTGCTTGATGCGCGAGGTCATGCCAGACAGGATTTTCACCCTCGCCTTCGGGACACCGAGCACCTTCGCCAGCAGTTCCGTGACCGCACGGTTGGCCTCGCCGCCATCAGCGATGGCGCGGACGCGAACCTTCACCACGGAACGGCCGTTGGCGAGCGTTTCAACGCCGTCGATGTCATCGCGCCCTCCACGTGGCGTCACCCGCAGTGCGACACTGATGCCCTCGGTGGAGTAACGCCAAGGATCCATCAGCTAGCGGCGCCCGCGGTCAGATGACGTTTGGATAGATGTAGTAAAGGATTACCCGCTGGATGAGCATGATGATCAGGATCAGGATGATCGGCGAGATGTCGAGGCCACCCAGGTTGGGCATGAACCGGCGGATCGGCGCCAGCGCCGGCTCGGTGATCCGGTACAGGAATTCCGCCACCGTCGCGACGAACCCGTTGCGCGTGTTCACGACATTGAAGGCGATCAGCCAGGACAGGATGGCCGCGGCGATCAAAAGCCAGACGTATAGGTCAAGGACAATGATGATGATGTCGAGGATAGCGCGCATGTGAGGGGGAGCTCGCAGGAGGGATACTCAGCTAGATATCGGTTCATCCCCCCGCAAACAAGGGAAGTTCCCGGCAAAATCACGCCAAAATCGGTACTTTCACCGTTCTTGACTTGACCTCTGGCCGGACTGTAAATGGCGCCGATTGTCGGCTGCTTCGGACGATGTCGAGGCGGTCGCGACGGGGCCATAGCTCAGCTGGGAGAGCGCGTCGTTCGCAATGACGAGGTCGGCGGTTCGATCCCGCCTGGCTCCACCACGCTTCGCCCTTTGGGCTACGCGTGGCGCAGCCACGTGAGGCCCGAAGGGTGAAGCGTGGTGCCCGGCGTAGCCCGAAGGGCGGAGACGGGCTTCATCCGCAACTACTCTTTCACGAGCTACGGCTCGGCAAGCCACACCGTGCCCTATCGTAGCGAAGTGAGCGAAGGCTGCCACGCCATAGCCCGAAGGGCGACGGCGGGCCGACAGACCCGACCCCGCCCCCTCACTTCCCCGTAAACCGCGGCGGCCGCTTCTCCACAAAACTCGCCACGCCCTCCCGGAAATCGCTCCCCTTCAGCGCGATCTGCATTTCGCGGTTGGCGTCGATGGTGGCTTCCGCGAGCGTCTGGAACGGCACGTCATAGAGCTGGCGCTTGATGACCGAAACCGCGCTGGGCGAGACGAAATCGGCGAGATCGCGCGCATAGGCATAGGTCTGCTCGCGCAACTGATCCGGCGGATAGATCCGGTTGACCAGCCCGATCCGCAGCGCTTCCTCGCTTGAGACCCGCCGCGCCGACATCAGCAAATCCAGCGCATTGGCGTGGCCGACGATGCGCGGCAGCATCCAGCTAATGCCGTGCTCGGCGATCAGCCCGCGGCGTGCAAACGACGTGGTGAAGACGGTATTGTCGGCCGCAAAGCGCAGGTCGCAATAGAGCGCGTGGACCAGGCCGATGCCGGCGGTGGCGCCATTGAGCATGCCGATCACGGGTTTCGGGATCGCCGGATAATAGGCGTAGCGCGTCTGCCAGTCCGCCCGGCGGTTCATGTCGAAGGGCGGGATGTTCTCGCCGCGCCGGATCTCGCTGGGATTGATGGCCTGCAACGCCTCCATGTCGGCACCTGCGCAGAAGGCGCGGCCGGCGCCGGTGAGCACGATGACGCGGACATCGTCGTCGGCGCTGGCGGCCTCCATCGCGTGACGCACATCGCGCTCCATGGTCGCGGTCCACGCGTTCATGCGGTCGGGCCGGTTGAGCGTGATGGTCGCGATCTTGTCGCTCACCTCGTAGAGAATATGCTGGTAAGTCACCGCGGGTCTCCCCTGTCGTTCTTGTCATTGCTGTTTTGCGCGCGAGCCCTTCGGCCGCGCCAGATGTAGACGTGATAGACGGCGTCTTCGGTAATATCTGGCGAAGCGCGCGCCGTACCTCGCCTCTCTTTCGCCCGTTCGGAACCTACGGGCTCAGGAGCGCGACACTATCACATCAGCAGTTTTTGAAGGGCGTTCGGACGCGCGGGCAAATTCCGCGTGGCGGCTATTCGGCTGCTTCCAGCAGAACTGCGTGTGGCGCCCGCGCGATCCAGCCCGCAATGAAATTCTTCAGCCACGCCCGTTCGACGACGTCGTGCACGGCGCGGCCTTCGAAGTGAAGGTGACGCGGCTGCGCGCCCGGCGAATCCATCCGCACGCACCCGCGCGTGGTCCAGCGATGCATCATGGCGTAGGTGACGTCGGGATGAAACTGGAAGCCGAACGCGTGACCGTGCCGAAACGCCTGCACCGGAAAGTCATCGCCTTCGGCAAGCAGTTCGGCGCCATCAGGCAGTTGAAATCCTTCGCCGTGCCAATGGTAGACGCGCTCCGGCCAGTCCGAACAGAGCGCATGACCGGCAGCGGTTGGGCGGATCGGATAGTAACCGACCTCGACCCGGCCTTCATGATGCGGTGCGACCTGCGCGCCCAATTGTTTGGCAAGCATCTGGGCGCCCAGGCAGATGCCGAGAAACGGCCGCCGCTCGCGCAAGGGAACTTCGATCCAGTCAATCTCGCGGCGGATATAGTCGTCGGAGTCGTTGGCGCTCATCGGGCCGCCGAAGATGACCGCGCCGGCATGCTGGTCCAGCGTTTCCGGCAAGGGGTCGCCCAACCGCGGACGCCTGATATCGAGCGGATAGCCGAGCGCACGCAGCGCGTTGCCGACCCGGCCGGGTGTCGAGCTTTCCTGGTGAAGGACGATCAGAACGGGTGGCAGGGATGCGGCGTCAGGCGCAAGCAGCGCCTTTCGACCCGGAAAGGGCACGATGTTGTCACCATTTTTGCTCGACCGGAACGACATCGACGTTGCTCAGGTGCCTCAGACCGAAACCATACCTAAGTGAATCTTAATTTCGGGTGAGTTCACGCACACATCCAAAAATGTAAGCAAACCGCGGGCCAGATGCGGTCAGCGCGCGCGACCCGCGTGCGAACGGGCAAGAACACCGGAAAACCCGGAGATTTCTTCAGCGCTGGCGGAGCTGGAAGCGACCGATCGCCCCGAGGATAAAGGAGCGCGGAAACAGCCGGAGCATGAATGGCACAATCTTGATGCCGAGACCCGGCAACACTGCCCGTTTGTTGGCCATCAATCCGCTATAGGCCTGCTGAGCGACATCGGCCGGTGAGACGTTGAGGACCGCCGAATCATAACCGGGATTAAATCCGGCGCGCGCCTGAAATTCCGTGGGCACGGGCCCCGGACACAACACCGTCACCCGCACGCCATGTGGCGCCAGTTCTGCGCGCATGGCCTCGGTGAACGACAGCACATAGGCCTTGGACGCGTAATAGACCGCCATTCCCGGCCCCGGCAGGAAACCCGCGATCGAGCCGACGTTGAGAAGCCCGCCGCGATTGCGGATCAGGTGATCGGAAAACCGCAGCGACAGGTCGGTCAGCGCGCGGATGTTGACGGCGATGATCTCGAGCTGGTTGGAGCGATCGCGCTGGATCGCTCTGCCGAACACGCCAAATCCAGCGTTGTTGACGAGATATTCGACCTCTACGCCGGCGGCGATCAAGGCCTCGGCAATCATGTCGCCGCAATCGGGCTGCGCGAGGTCGCAGGGAATGACGATCGGTGCCGCGCCGCCGGCCGCCTTGATTTCCGCCGCCAACGCTTCCAGGCGATCAGCGCGCCGCGCCACCAGCGCTACGCGATGGCCCTTCGATGCAAAAACGCGTGCTAGCTCGGTGCCTATGCCCGCCGATGCACCGGTAATCAGCGTCACACGCTCGGTCACGGTTGAATGCTCTTAATATCAAATCAGGGTTATGCCGCCAGCACGGGAACGAGAGCATAGGCGCGCGGTGTGACGCAAGCCATCCCCCAAATATGGCGCCATGCGGGCCTGTATGGCCCCACGCGCTGAAGTTCCTATGTTTTCAGGCTTATCTCGCGCGCGGTCGCCGCCGATTGCGTCGCACATTAAAGTTTCGTCATCTGCAATTAAGCACGGCTTCATCACTCACCATCACATTGCTGCGTCTTCGGCGTTCGGCGCACCTGCGGACGAGGCCGGCTGCCGCTCAGCCACCCGATGCTTGAGGTCGATCCGGTCGCGCGAGGAAATGCCGAGCAGGTCGGCCGCGCGCCAGACGACGTTATCCTCGAACTCGCTGACCTCGCCATCCGCGTATACCAGTTCCCACATCATCTCGATGATGCGAAGCCGGCCCTCCTCGTTCACCGAACGCATGATGACGCTGGTGAAACGATAGAGATCGACCGCCTCACCTTCGGCCCGCGTCGCCGACGCGATCAAATGATCCGCCGTCCCGGGATCGAGCTTGAAGCGGCTCTCGATCAAACTGTGCAATTTGCGTTTCTCGATCGCGCTCGGCTCGCCGTCGAGCGAGACGACGTGAACCAGTAGTGCAGTCGCCGCGAGAAGATAGCCGGTATCATCGAACGCGAGATCTGAATCCGCGCTGGGTGCAACGATGTCGGCAATGAATTGGCGCAGTCCGTCGAGCATCAATCTACCTGCAAATTCGAAGAAGCTGTTGAGCGAATATGGGTCGAAGAGCTGGCCTTCGCAATCCGCGCGTGGGTCGCTGACAAGGCACGCAGATTAAATCGGCGTCACGTTGAATGTGACGGAAATTTCTGCGCTAAACCTAGGCAGGGCTCAGAACCGCCACGGCGAGCGGCTTTCGCTTTCTGCTGAAGCGAGCCCGCGGTCGAGGGTTCGACCTTGCTGCTTCGGAAAGACATGTCCAATCGGGCAAAGTCCGACTCGCGCGATTCGCCGCACGCTGCGAGGTCGATAATCTAATTGCAAGTAATTCGCATTTGCATTAGAGAAGAGCTCGCTGTTCCAACAAGCGATTTTTCGAGGAAACGATCATGGCCTCCTTCCGCTTCGCACTTGGTGCTGCCGTTGTGCTCGGAATCGCTTCGGGAGCTGCGCTTGCGGCAGGTGACCTGTCGCGACAGACGCCGATCGAGGTGACGGTCGATCTCGGCGCGCCCGGCAAACACGAATTCGCGCCAAAGCAACTCAAGTTTGAAACGGGCAAGCTTTACAAGCTAATCCTGCGCAATTCGAGCAACGATCCGCACTACTTCACCTCGCACGCGTTCTCGCAGATGGTGTTCACGCGCAAGGCGCAGGTGACGCAGCAGCAGAACGGCAAGACCGTTACGCTCGCCGAATTCAAGGGCGCGATCCGCGAGATCGAGGTCTACCCGGGACAATCCGCCGAATGGTGGCTGGTGCCGATCGCAGCCGGCCGTGCCAGCGACCTGCGCTGCGACATCAAGACCAGCGACGGCAAGACCCACGCCGAACTCGGCATGACCGGCGAGATCGTGATCGAGTAGCGCCGTTTAGGGTATCTCGTACACCACCATCTTGTCGGCGATGCCGCGCAGTGCCGCTTCCTTCTGGATCGGCCGGATCGCCTGCTTCGCCAGGATCGTGGCCACCGCGGGCGATTCGATCACAGGCCCGGTGATGTGGATCTCCTGCGAGGTCGACAGGCTCTGCACTCTCGATGCGATGTTGACGGTCTGGCCGAAATAATCCTGCCGCTCGTTCAGCATCACCGCCAGGCACGGACCCTCGTGGATGCCGATCTTGACGATCAGGTCCTCCCGGGCGCGCTCGACATTCAGCTTCGCCATCGCCGCCCGCATGCGCAGGCCCGCAACGATCGCATGTTCCGGCCTGATGAAGGTCGCCATCACGGCATCGCCGATCGTCTTCACGACCGCGCCCTTCTCCGAGGCGATGATTTCGAGCAGCGCGTGGAAATGCGCCCGCACCAGGTCGAAGGCGGCGAGATCGCCGACCCGCTCATAGAGCGCGGTGGAGCCCTTGAGATCCGTGAACAGGAAGGTCAGCGAGGTGATCTTGAGGCGCTGATCGACGTTGAGATTATCCGCCTTGAAGACGTCGCGAAAAGTCTGGTTGGACAGCATCCGCTTGGCGGTCAGGATCGGCTTGCGCTTGCCGAGCAGCTCATGGAGCGTGTCGTTGGCGACCCAGACCGCGGGCAGCACCCGGTGATCGGTCTGGTTTTCGAGCGACAGCCGCAGCGGTCCCGGCCGCATCACCGTCGAGCCCGTAGGCGCCTGCAGCTTGTTGAAGACGATCGAAAACTGTTGCCGCTCGCGGGTCGGCTCGCCCTGGACATCGAAGAAATGCGCCGAATGCGTTACCGGCTCGAACACGATCACGAACTGGTTGGGTAATTGCAGCGACAGCACCGCCTTTTCGCCCGCCGGCAACTCGATGGCTTCGAGCGAGACTTCATCGATGAGCCGCTTGATCGATTCCTCGCTCAGGTCCATCCCCGAGCTCCAGAACATCTGGCGGTTATATTCCCAGATCGGCAGCGTGTTGGGATCGTGTGCGGCAATGCGCCTGACGCGCGGGCTGACCGTGAATGCGACCTCGACGCGGTCGTCGACCGATGCCTCGTAACCTTGCGCGCATAGCGCGCAATTGTAATCGTCGTGGCGGAGGGATTTCAGGGTGTCGTGCGCGCCGAGCACGCCACCGCAGCCGGGACACAGCACATTCCAGGTGAGATCGAACAGCCCGAGCCGCGCCGAATGCAGGAAGGCCGAGATGACCTTTTCCTCGTCGAGCCCGTAGCGCGCAGCAAAATCCAACAGGTTGATCCGGTTGAGGTCGCGGTCCTCGCCCTTGGCGATCAGTTGCGAGATGGCGTCGACCACCGCGGGATCGGCGGTCTGCTTCAAGACTGCGAACTGGGCCTGGGTATCGCTCATGGTGACAACCTAGATGACGCTCCCGCAGCGACTGCGCAAGGTGCGCTTTCTTCTCTGACGCATTTTCTTCGCGCTCTCCGGCAATCCCGGATCAAAAAAAGACTACAGAGGCGTGATCACAAATATCGGCGAACGGTCGGGCTGCGTCGTCACCACGCCGATCGGCATCACCGGCTCCTTGTCGAACAGCGTGACGCGAAACGCGCCGATCATCTTCGCCAGCGCCAGCGTGGCTTCAACCAGCGCAAAATGCGCGCCGATGCAAACACGGGCGCCGACGCCGAACGGCAGATAGGCGAAACGGTCGGGCGGCGTTCCCGTCATGAAGCGGGACGGGATGAACGCGCTCGGATCGCGCCAGAGTTTCTCGTGCCGATGCAACAGCCACGGCGCGATCAGGACAATGTCGTTCTTCTTGACCGGCAGGCCGGCGATCTTATCCGGCCCAATCGCCGCGCGTGCGATCAGGAACGCCGGCGGATAGAGCCGCATGGTCTCATCGATCACCGCGCGGGTGAATTTCAGCCGCTCGATATCGAACGCGCCGTTGACCGTCGCGCCCTGCACTTCGCTCGCCACCTGCTCCTGCGTGGCAGGATCGAGCGCCAAAAGATAGAGCGCCCAGAACAGTGCGGTCGCCGTCGTCTCATGGCCGGCGAGAATCATGGTCGCGACCTGATCGCCGAGTTGTTCGTCGGTGAAGGCCTCGCCGGTTTCCGGATCGCGCGCGTCGCCCATCAGGTCGAACAGGTCGCGCGCCGGCCCGCCCTGTTGCTTGCCGGCGGCGCGGCGTTCGGCCATCAGCATGCCGACAAACGCGGTCCATCGCTTGCGGAAGCGGCTGCGTGCAATGTCCTGCGGGCTTGGCCAGCTCAACGGCAGCAGCAGATCGAGGAAATGCGGGCGCGCCAGCCGCTCGCCATATTCCATCACGAAATCGCGCAAGGCGGCGCCATGGCGATCCATCCCGAACGAGAACATGGTGCGCCCGGCGATCTCGAGCGCCATCCGTTGCATCGCCTCGCGCAGGTCGACGTGCCCATTGCTGGCGGCTCTGAGCTTGGCGACCGTTTCGTCGATCGCCGCCAGCATGTGCGGAACGAGCGGCATTACCGCGCGCGGCGTGAACGCCGGCGCCAGCGTGCGGCGCTGATGCTTCCACGCGCGTCCTTCGGCAATCAGCAGGCCTTCGCCGAGGATTGGACGCAGCACCCGGATGCCGGCCGGCGTGCGCGTATAATTCTCGTAATTGTCGACCAGCACATGCTTGATCGCATCCGGCGCGTTGAGAATGAACGTGCTGCGTCCGAAGAAGCGGCCCTGGACGATATCTTCCTCATAGGCCCGCTGACCCCAGCTACCGATCGGGCTTTCGCGGATCGCCTTCATCCGCCCGAACACGGTCATGTCGTCGGGCGCCCGCGGCGGGCTCGGCGGCACCAATGGAGCTCGCGCAACCGTCATGTCGTAGGTCTCGGCTATGCTCATCGGCGCCACTCTCGTAGCCCGGATGAGTCAACGGGTCGCGCGAAATGCGCGCCCGATGACAGGTTCCGCGATATCCGGGACCAACGCCCCCGCATATCGCTTCGCTCATGCGGGCTACGGCTCCAACTATGTATTCGATCCGGGCGCCACAAAGGCGCACCCGTCAGGAAACAGCTAATAAGTCAGTTCGGCAACCGCAATCCGGTTCTCGGAGGCCGGCCAGGCCCGTGCCACGATCCGCTCGGTGTTGAAGATGGTCACGACGGGCCTGCCGACCTCCGACGCCGGAAGCCGCAAGGTGGTGACCGAATCGGCCGGCACGCCTGATTTCACGTCCTTTGGCTCCTTGCCGTCGATCAGCACCACATCGCGTGGCAAGCCGAAATAGCCCCGCGGGCGCGACATCAGGACCACCGCCCCCGCACCGGCATCGGCCGTTCCGAGCGGGCGTGCGGCGCGCAGATGCACAATCTCGGAAGAACGCGGAAACGGCGAGCGATAGATGTGCGTCGTGGTCGAACCGGCCGATGTCAGCACGATTTCCAGATACCAGGTCGGGTTGACCTGCGCCGGACCCCAGCGGCCATCGGCGCCGGTCTGCGAAGAGTGGATCAGGCCGCCGAGCCGTTCACCGGTCTCGGCAGAGACGCGATAGATTTCGACCATTGCGCCGGCCACAGGGCGGTTGGTGACGACGCCCCCCGGCGAGCCCGTCACAAGTCCGCTCAGTTTGACGTCCGCTTCCGGCACGATCTCGATGCGTAACGGCTCCACGCCAGCGATAAATTTATAGATCTCGCGAAACGCGCGCGGATGAAAGGCGACTTCGCGGTGATCAAGCGCGCCGAGCACCAGATTGGTCGCGCCCCTCAGCGCAGGACCATCTGATGTCACGCCGGTCGGCGTGCCCGGCTTGCCGACGAAGCGTCCGTCGGGTTGCGCATATTTATCGTTGCCGTCGCTGCGCAAAGTGAGAAACGCCGTGCCCGGCGTCGCCTCGCTGTCGCCTTCATTCAGGCCACGCAAAAATGGGCCGCGGCCGTTGAACTCGTTATTGATGCCGTCACCCCAATCGTAGATTCCGTGATTGGGAACGCCGCACAGCACGGCGTGGCTCACATCAGCTCCGCCGCCATTTCTGATGTAATTGCGGATCGAATAGCCGCCGCGCGAATTACCGACCAGGGCGATGCGCGCGGCGCCGGTACGACGCTGCAATTCCTTGACGGCCTCGCCGAGCTCGCGGCGCTGGTCTTCGGTCGAGGAACGGTTCGGTTGCTCCACTTTGTCGTCACTCCGCGCCAGCGGGTCGGTGAAATTGATCGCCAGCACTCGCTCGCGCGGCACGCCATTCGATTCCATTCGCCACAGCGTCGTGATCCAGAGCGCCGCATGGTCGCCATTGCCATGCACAAACAGGATCGGCGGAACGGCTGCAGGCGCGGTCTGCGCCCGCGCCTGCAGACCGAGGAGCGGAAGACCGCCCGCCAGCAAGGGCAACGCTCCGGCACTCTTGAGGATCAACCGCCGCGACAGCCGCATTCCGAAACCTCCCGTTGCTTTTCAATACCTTAGCTGTGCGATAGCACCCCCGATGGTGCTGCTTCGACTGGACAGGCCGGCGCTTTCGCAGGCATCACCTTACATTCGAACGGAATCAAGCCGGTGACAAAACGCCAACGGAACCGATCATGACCGACCAGCCGAAACGTTCGCGTCTTGCAACAGACGGGATCGCAGCGCCGTTGCGGCACGCGGTGTTCCGGCGGATCTGGCTCGCCAGCCTCGTTTCCAATCTGGGAATTTTGATCCAGGGCGTCGGCGCGGCCTGGGCGATGACGCAGATGACTTCTTCGGCCGACAAGGTCGCGCTGGTGCAGACCGCGCTGATGCTGCCGGTCATGCTGATCTCGATGCCCGCAGGCGCTATCGCCGACATGCACGACCGCCGCATCGTCGCGCTGGTCTCGCTCGGCATCGCTCTTGTCGGTGCAACCGCGCTCACGGTGCTGGCGTGGCTCGGCCTCGTTACGCCGAACATCCTCTTGGCGCTGTGCTTCGTCGTCGGCAGCGGCATGGCGCTGTTCGGGCCGGCCTGGCAGGCCTCGGTGAGCGAGCAGGTGCCGGCGGAGACACTGCCGGCGGCGGTCGCACTCAACGGCATCAGCTACAATATTGCGCGCAGCTTCGGTCCGGCGATCGGCGGCATCGTGGTCGCCACATCGGGCGCCGTAGCCGCCTTTGCCGTCAATGCGGTGCTGTATCTGCCGCTGATAGTGGTGCTGTTTCTGTGGAATCGCGCCAACGAGCCGTCGCGCCTGCCGCGCGAACGGCTTAACCGCGCCATGGTCTCCGGCGTGCGTTACATCACCAATTCGCCATCGATCAAGATCGTGCTGACGCGCACGCTGGTCACCGGCATCATTGGCGGCTCGGTCTCGGCGCTGATGCCGCTGGTCGCCCGCGATCTCCTGCATGGCGGCGCGCAAACCTACGGCATCATGCTCGGGGCCTTCGGCATGGGCGCGGTGTTCGGCGCGCTGAATATCGGCGAGGTGCGCCGGCGCATGAGCGGCGAGGCCGCGGTGCGCGCCTGCGCGATATCGATGGCCGGCGCGATCGCGGCGGTCGCCCTGAGCACCAACGCGGTCCTGACGGCGATTGCGCTCGTGCTCGCCGGCGCGGTGTGGATGCTGGCGGTCGCTCTGTTCAATATCGGCGTGCAGCTTTCAGCGCCGCGCTGGGTTGCGGGCCGCTCGCTGGCGGCTTTCCAGGCGTCGATCGCCGGCGGCATTGCGGTCGGAAGCTGGGGCTGGGGACACCTCACCGACCTCGCCGGCGTGGAGATCGCTCTCCTGGTTTCGGCCGGGCTGATGCTGATCTCACCCCTGCTTGGCATCTGGCTGCGCATGCCGCCGGTCGGCGCGCGCAACGAGGATGCCACCGAACTGCTTGCCGATCCCGAAGTGCGGCTGTCGCTCACGGGGCGCAGCGGACCACTGGTGGTCGAAATCGAGTATCGCGTCGCGCAGGATAACGCGCGCGCGTTTCACAATGTGATGCAGGAAGTGCAGCTCAGCCGCCAGCGCAACGGCGCCTATGGCTGGTCGATCGCGCGTGACATCGGCGACCCCGAATTATGGACCGAGCGCTACCATTGCCCGACCTGGCTCGATTATCTGCGCCAGCGTAACCGGGCGACGCAGTCGGAGCGCGCCCTGCACCAGCGCGCGATCGACTTTCATCTCGGGCCGGAGCCGATCCGCGTCCGTCGCATGCTGGAGCGCCCGTTCGGCTCGGTCCGCTGGAAGGAAGATACCCCCGACCGCGCCGCCAACGAGGTCTTGCCGGTAGTCGCAACCGCAGCAGGCAGCAGCACCTGATCAATCGGTAAGGGCGACGCGGCGCGGCTATTGGGCGCAGAATGGCGCGGGAATAAATCAGCCCAACTTGATTCAGCGTATTGCCGACACCGCGCTACCAATTTCCTGCGACTAAAGTGCAAGATGCCGGCGCGCATTCGCCCCGCCGAACGCGAACAGGTCCTGCTTCGCGCCTGCGAAATGGCAACGTTGCCCTGCCGCTTGAGCGATTCATAAGGAGCACGCGCACTTCCCGCTTGCCAAAATGCCGCGCAAGCCTTTGACTTGTCGTTGAGACAAACAAGCCTGCGGCGACAGCGGGCGACATCTCAACCGGGAGGAACTCATGAGCAAGCGTAGCGATACAAAAACGACGCGGCGCCGTTTCCTGACGGCCGCAGCCGCCGGCGGTGCGGCGATTGCGATGCCACAAGTCAGCCGGGCGCAGACGGCGACCCTGAAGATGCAGGGCTCGTGGGGCAAAGCCGACGTCTTCAACGAGATGGCCGAAGACTATGTGAAGCGCGTCAACGAGATGGCGG
Organism: Bradyrhizobium sp. 157; assembly: GCF_023073815.1. NCBI lineage: Bacteria > Pseudomonadati > Pseudomonadota > Alphaproteobacteria > Hyphomicrobiales > Nitrobacteraceae > Bradyrhizobium > Bradyrhizobium sp. 157. The sequence goes on from NZ_JADPKF010000111.1 coordinate 68,754, forward strand.
GCGGCCGGTTGCGCATCGACTATCTGGTGGGCGGCTCGGTCGTGCACCCGTTCCAGGTATTCGACGGCGTGCATGGCGGCCAGATCGACGCGGCACATACGGTGACAGTCTACTGGTATGGCAAGCACAAGGCGGCGTCGCTGTTCGGCACCGGTCCGGTGTTCGGCTTCAATGCCAACGAAGGCCTTGGCTGGATACACAACGGCGGTGGCAAGGAGCTGTTTGAAGAGCTGCAGACGCAGATCATGAAGGTCAACATCAAGAGCTTCTTCGCGATGCCGATGCCGACCCAGCCGCTTGGCTGGTTCAAGAAGCCAATCACCAGCGATGCCGACCTGAAGGGGCTCAAGTATCGCACGGTGGGTCTGGCCGCCGACCTGTTCCAGGTGATGGGCGCCTCTGTCGCACAGCTTCCGGGCGGCGAAATCGTGCCGGCCATGGAGCGCGGCGTGATCGACGGATTCGAGTTCAACAACCCGACCTCGGACAGGCGCTTTGGCGCACAGGACGTCGCCAAGAACTACATGTTGGGCAGCCATCATCAGGCGACGGAATACTTCGAGATCATGTTCAACCGCACGAAATACAATGCGTTGGCGGCCGAACAGAAGGCGATCCTGCAGTATGCCGCAGAGGCAGTCTCCTCCGCCAACGAATGGAAGGGGATGGACTACTACTCCAAGGACCTGCAGGAACTGATCAACAAGGACAAGGTCAACGTTCAGCGGACGCCGAAGTCCGTGTTCGATGCGCAGATCAAGGCGTGGGACGGCTTGATCACTCAGCTTGGGTCAGATCCATTCATGAAGAAAGTGATGGACTCGCAGAAGGCATGGGTGCGCCGCGTGGTTTACTACAACATGACCAACGCGACGGACTATCGTGGCGCCTTCGAGCATCACTTCCCGGGCGTGCTCAAGGTGTGACGACCTTCGCGGCGCGTTATCGGCGCTGCGCGGTATGAACCAAGGGTGGCGCGGTTGACGCGCCGCCCAGCCAGCAACTGGGGGACGTCAGGATGTGCCACTTGCCGCGAGTTCAGCTCGCATGAGGAAATTTCTTTTTTTCATCGATGAACTCAGCACCTGGGTCGGCAAGGCGTTCGCCTGGCTGATCCTCGTGCTTACACTCGGCGTCAGCTACGAGGTGTTCATGCGCTACGTGCTGCGGGCGCCGACCACCTGGGCATTCGACATCAGCTACATCACCTATGGCGCGATGTTCCTGATGGCCGGCGCCTATACACTCTCGCGCAACGGCCATGTGCGCGCCGACGTAGTCTACCGCCTCTGGTCGCCGCGCACCCAGGCGACAATGGACCTCATTCTTTACATCCTCTTCTTCCTGCCCGCGATTGCGGCGTTGATGTATTCGGGCTGGAATTATGCCGACATGTCGGTGCGCTTCCGCGAAGTCAGCATCTTCAGTCCGGCCGGCGTGCCGGTGTTTCCGCTGAAGGCGTTGATCCCGATCACCGGCCTGCTTCTGTTTCTGCAAGGGTTCGCTGAAATCATCCGCTGCGTACTGTGCATCCGCACCGGCCAATGGCCACAACGCCTGCACGACGTTGAGGAAACCGAGAGCCTGATCATCCGCGAGCGTCAACAGCATCAGGCTGCGGTGGAGCCGAGCGAGAAAGGAGCCGGCGCATGACCGACCCTCAACTCGGCATGCTGATGCTGGGGCTTTTCATCTTCATCATCATGCTCGGCTTCCCGATCGCCTTCACGCTGATGGCGATGGGCGTCTCGTTCGGCTATTATGCCTACTACACTCCCGGTCAGGAGTTCTTCCAGAACCGCATCTTCACGCTGCTGGTGCAGAAGACGTTCGAGGTCACGTCCAGCGACGTGCTGGTGGCGGTTCCGCTGTTCCTCTTCATGGGCTATTTGATAGAGCGCGCCAACATTCTCGATCGCCTGTTCTACTCCCTGCAGCTGTCGATGAAGAACGTGCCGGGCGCGCTGGCGGTAGCCACGCTGATCACTTGCGCGATGTTCGCCACCGCCACCGGCATCGTCGGCGCCGTTGTCACGCTGATGGGGCTGCTGGCTTTGCCCGCCATGCTGCGAGCCGGCTACGACACCAAGCTGTCGGCAGGCGTGGTCTGCGCCGGCGGCTGCCTCGGCATCCTGATTCCGCCGAGCATTCTCCTGATCGTCTATGCGGCCACCGCCGGCGTTTCGGCGGTCAAGCTTTATGCGGCCGCGTTCTTTCCGGGGTTCCTGCTGGCTCTGCTCTACATCCTTTATGCGATGGCGCGCGCGATCATCAATCCCGCGCTCGCACCGAAGCTGCCGCCCGAGCAGACTAACGTGCCGATCCGCACGGTGATCTGGGCGCTCGCCACGTCATTCCTGCCGCTGGCGCTGCTTATCGTTTCGGTGCTCGGCGCGATCCTGTTTGGGCTGGCGACGCCGTCCGAGGCGGCTGCGGTAGGCGCCCTCATGAGCATCGTGCTGGCGGCCGCCTATCGTTCGCTCAACTATACGATGATGCGCGAATCGGTATATCTGACCGTGCGTGCGACCGCGATGGTCTGCTACCTCTTCATCGGCTCGTGGACGTTTTCCGCGGTGTTTGCCGTCCTTGGCGGACAGACGGTGGTCGAGCAGTTCTTCGCCTCGATGAACCTGTCGCCGATCCAATTCCTGCTGTTGACCCAGGTGATCATCTTTCTGCTCGGCTGGCCGCTGGAATGGACCGAGATCATCATCATCTTCGTGCCGATCTTCCTGCCGCTGCTTCCCAACTACGGCATCGATCCGATCTTCTTCGGCATCCTGGTCGCACTGAACACGCAGACCGCGTTCAATACGCCACCGGTTGCGATGGCCGCCTTCTATCTGAAGGGCGTGGCGCCGCCGGAGGTGAAGCTCACCGACATCTTCTCCGGCGCGCTTCCCTTTGTCGGCCTGGTCTTCTTCACTATGGCACTGGTCTACATCTTCCCGGAAATTGCGTTGTGGTTGCCCAGCTATCTCTACGGATCGCGGTGAGCCGGCCCGGTAAAGCGCTGAGGGGGTTCGCATGAGTCTCAATGCGCTCGGGCTTGCGGAAGCGGCGGCCGGCATCCGTGACGGCCGGCTGAGTTCGGCGGAGCTTGTCGCCGACTGCTTGAAACGCATCGAAGAGGCCGATCGCGACGTCGAGGCGTGGGCATTCCTCGATCGCGACTACGCCATGCGGCAGGCCGAGGCCGCCGACGACCATCGCAAGCAGGGCAAGGCCACGGGCCCGCTGCATGGCGTGCCGGTGGGGATCAAGGATATTTTCGATACCGGCGACATGCCGACGGAATTCGGATCAAGCCTGTGGGCGGGACGCACGCCGCGCAGCGATGCGGCGGCCGTGGCACGCCTGCGGGCGGCAGGAGCCGTGATCCTCGGCAAGACGGTGACGACCGAGTATGCCTATTTCAATCCGGGCAAGACCCGAAATCCGCATAACCCGGCTCACACGCCGGGCGGATCGTCGTCGGGCTCCGCCGCTGCTGTCGCGGCGCTGATGGTGCCGGGTGCCATAGGCTCGCAGACCAACGGGTCCGTAATCCGCCCCGCCGCTTTCTGCGGGGTGGTCGGTTTCAAGCCGACACACGGTCTCATTCCACGGAGCGGCGCGCTACTGCTATCGCGGGCACTCGATCATGTCGGCGTGTTTGCGCGCTCGGTCGACGACGCAGCACTGCTGGCACAGACGCTTGCGGGTTTCGACGAGGAAGATCCGGATACGCGACCCCTCGCCCGTCCTCCCTTCGTCGATGTGGCGGCAAGCGAGCCGCCATTGCCGCCGCGGTTCGCCTTCGTTCACTCGCCCGCGTGGAAGCACGTCGAGCAGGTGACGACGGAGGCGTTTGCCGAACTGGTTGAAGAGCTCGGCGAGCACGTTTCCGAAGTCGAGATCGGCCCGAGTTTCGACCGCGCCGTCGACATGCACCGCACCGTCATGGAAGTGGAGATGGCGCACAACCTGCATCGCGATTTCGAGCAGGGTGGCGAGTCCCTGAGCCAGATGCTGCGCGCGTTGATCGAGCGCGGGCGCCAGGTTCCGGCCGTCGACTACACGCGTGCCTTGGCCGGCAGCGCGTCGCTCAACGCGGCGCTCGACGGCGTGTTTGACGAATACGACGCGATTCTGACCCCGTCTGCACCTGGCCCAGCGCCGCGTGGCCTCGATAGTACCGGCAACCCCGTGTTCTGCTCGATATGGACTTATCTCGGCACGCCGGCGGTTACGCTGCCGCTGCTGCAATCGGAAAGCGGCCTGCCGATCGGCGTTCAGTTGGTCGGGCGCCGCGGCAACGATGCGCGGCTCCTGCGGACGGCCAACTGGCTAATCAAAACTCTCGGAAAACGCAGCCGCGGCAGAGCCGCGCCTGCCAAGACCAGTGCGCGTCGCGCGAAAACAAGGAGCGACAGATGACGAATTTGATCACCGGACTGATCGGCGTTGCCGGCGTCTGCGCGTTTCTCGGCATCATGCTCTGGTGGATCAAGGCGGTGCCGCTGATCATCATCTGCGTGCTGGTGATGGGGCTGTTGATTTACGATTTATATCAATCGCTCCGCGCCAACGGAAACGGAGCGGGATAAGTCGCGGCCGCCGCGGCTGTCTACTGCCCATGCCTCGCGAGCGTCTGCTGGCAGCCCTTGCTGATCTTGGCACGGTTCTGCTTCAGACACGCGAGCACGATCTGGTCGCCATCCTGCATATGCGCCCGGCAGTACCGCGAGACGTCGCGCGAGCAGGCATCATGCCCCTTCTGCCGGTCCTGCTGGGACTGGGCCGCGGCGGCTGACGCGATCAAAACCAGGGGAACAACGAAAAGGATCTTGGTCATTTTGCTATGCCTTTACACCGGGAGAACGCAATCAGCGCTTTCTATAGCGGTTTCCAGCGATGTGCATACCGGTTCGCGTCAAGAAAACGCGTCAAAACAGGAATCGGGCGCTGAAATCTGGGCGGCAACGCAATTGTGAATGGGGAAAGTGCGTTTGGTGGAACGCCTGCGTCGCATCGCCGCAAGCGTTTCCCGGGGAGCCGAAGTAGGCCGGCTAGTGCGCGGCGAGCTTGCCCTTCTTCGCCGCGAGATCGCGATCCATCACGGTGCGGCAGCCCGCACTCAGGTCGGCGCGATGCTTGATCATGCAAGCGGTGATCTTCGGAATATTCGGGATTTCCGAGCTGCAGAGGCGGAATGCGTCGCCGGTGCACATCTGCTGCTGCTCAGAGGTGAAGGCGAAGCTCGCGGTCGACGAAGCGGCGGCGAAAGAGGTGGTCATGGCCAGCACCAGACTGATCTTGCGAACGGCATTGAAGAACACTGCGGTCATTGTCGGCTCCTGTTGGCTCGGCAAGCGAGCCCGTTGTTGATGTCAGGAGCATGCGCCGGGAACCGCGGGGGCGACTGTGACTGACCTCACTCGCGCATAAGGCTCTCATCTCCTTCGTCTAGAGCCTTTTTGGCTCTGATTGAATCAGAACCGGGGCTCTAGATTCTTGTTTTGACGCGTTTTCTTGACGCGAACCGGTGTCCACTTCGCTGGAAAACGCTCTGACCGCCGCTTGTTCGCGAGACGTTAAGACATTGTTGGCATTAATGGCCCGTTGCGTGTGTGTACCCCGAGTATGTGGAAAGAGTAGCGATGCGTAATGCGTTGGGCCTGATGCTGGCCAGTGTAGTGACGGCGCTGGTGATCACCGGCGTTTGGTTCTGGACCTCCTCGCCGCGGGCCGACGCGGCTGCACCCCAAACCGTCGCCGCCCGCGCGGCCGAGCCGGCACCCGCCGCAGCCAGGCCCGCACTGAGGGACGACGTCGAAACCACGGCCTCGCTCTCGAAGCCGGCCCCTGCCCCCCTGCCTGTTCCCGCAGTCCAACCGATGCGATCGGCCTGCGCCAATCCCGACGCACTCGGCGTCAGCCGCACCGTCGTGATCGACACCACCGGCGGCCCCGGCTTCGGCTTCCTGCAATACAAGCAGTTCGACTTCCTGACGGACAAGGAGGTCGTGCTGACCTTCGACGACGGCCCGTGGCCGACCACGCCCGCCGTGCTCAAGGCGCTATCGGACGAATGCACCAAGGCCGTGTTCTTCCCGGTCGGCAAGCACACGACCTATCATCCGGAGATTCTCAAGCAGGTCGCGGCCGCCGGCCACACCATCGGCTCGCACACCTGGTCGCACGCCCATCTCGACAGCAAGAAACTGACCGAAGCGCAGGTCAAGGAAGAGATCGAGAAGGGCTTTAGCGCCGTGAAGATGGCGCTGGGCACGGCTCCCGCGCCGTTCTTCCGCTTCCCGGGGCTCGCGCACACGCAGGCCGCGCTCGGCTATCTCGGCACGCGCAACATCGCGATGTTTTCAGTTGATGTCGATTCCAACGACTTCAAGTCTTCCGGTCCCGACCAGGTCATCCAGAACGTCATGACCAAGCTCGACAAGCAGGGCAAGGGCGTGATCCTGATGCACGATCTGCAGAAGAGCACTGCGATTGCGCTGCCGACACTGCTGCGCCGCCTGAAAGCCGGCGGCTACAAGGTCGTGCAGATGAAGGCCAAGGAGCAGCTCGAAACCCTGCCCGAATATGACGCGATGCTGGTCAAGGACCAGAAAATGCCGGCGGTCGCCAGCCGCCCGATCAGCAGCGTGGTGCAGACGGTTTCGCAGTAAGCCGACAGGCTCAGGTATCATTCAACAAAAACGCGCCCTCGGAATAGGCCCGAGGGCGCGTTTTGCTTTGGCAATGCTTACCAATAGATCCCGTGGCGATGCAGCTCGCGGACGATGCGCGCTTCGATCCAGTGGTGCTTGCGGCGCGGCTTCATACTCCTGGACATTGAGGCCGTTCTCCGGAACGCGGGCCTCGCGGGCGCGGCGTTCACGGACGCAGCCGCGGCGGGCCGATATATCCTGGTCGCCTTGGGCGTGGCCGTCTTGTTCGTGTCAGTCTTCGGCGTCTCAGCCTTCGGCTCGATCGCCGGCCGCTCGACATATTTCGGCGGTTCCGGCGGCTGCGGGGCTTCAGCGGTTTTCGGCGCATCGACGGCCTTCGTGGGCGCCGACTCGATGCCACCCAGCGACAAGCTCCGATCCCCAGCCTGAGCCGCGGCGGATGCCAGAACGAATCCTGCGATGAGAATGAGTTTACGCATGTTGGTGTCTCCCCTTGAGGTCGAGGCAGAGACTAGACCAGGCAGGCGGTCCGTTATGTGAGACAGGTCACGCAAACGCATCCGCCAACGAGCGCCCATCGTTCAGGAAATTTTCTGAAAAAGCGTGGTGCCGCAAACAGGACTCGAACCTGTGACCCCGTCATTACGAATTAGAGGGTCCGTAATTTATTGAGATTACTCACGATTTCCAAAGTATCAAAAACCAGCTTGCTGTAAGGGTTTCCTGCTTTACCGTCGTCCCTTAAGATTACCCGTGATTCCCGCCCGGTGGTTACTCGGTGGTTCCGTGGTTCCTGAAGGACGCTCGGCAAGTGGCAACTTCCCAGATCACCAAACGGCTCCTTGACAGTCTTAAGCCGCGCCAAGGCGAGTATTTCGTTTGGGACGGCTCGCTATCGGGCTTTGGTGTGCGGGTTCAATCCACGGGCGCGATGTCCTATGTCGTGAAATATCGCGCCGGCAGCGGGCGCAGCGCCCCTACGAGGCGTCTCACGCTGGCGAAGGCCGGCACCATCACGCCTGACGAAGCCCGCACGCTAGCTAAGAAAACCCTTGGCTCTGTCGCCCACGGTGCCGATCCGGCAGCCCAGCGGGCCGCTGACAAGCGCGCGTCCACCCTCGCGGAGGTAGCTGAGCAATTCCTCACCGAGCACGTTGAGGCGAAGCGATCAGCATCATCCGCAAAATCATACCGCGATTTGCTTCAGCGGCTGGTCATACCGGAACTAGGCAAGCGCAAGGCTGAGAAAATTACTACGGCTGAAATCCAACGGTTGCACAGCAAGCACAGCCGCAGTCCCTATCAGGCCAACCGGTTGCTACGGGTTCTGAGCAGCCTATTCAGTTTCGCCGCCAAGACGCACATTGTGCCTGTCGGCTTTAACCCCTGTCGCGGTATCGAACATTTCCCGGAAGAAGGCCGCGAGCGGTACCTGACGACAGTTGAGCTTGCACAGATCGGGGAAGCGATCCGGGAGGCCGAGACGATCGGATTGCCCTACACGGTGGACGCCACCAAACCCAAGGCCAAGCACGCGCCGAAGGAAGCCAGCCGCCGCACCGTGATTGGACCGCATGCCGCCGCCGCCCTTCGCTTGCTGATCTTCACAGGAGCCCGGCTCCGGGAAATCCTCCATCTCAGGTGGGGACAGGTCGATTTCGAGCGAGGGCTCCTGTTGTTGCCAACCAGCAAGACTGGCAAGAAAACCATCGTGCTGAACGCGCCGTCCTTGGCGATCCTGAATGCCCTGCCCCGGAGCGGCGAATACGTCATCGCGGGAACGTCGGTTGATAGCCCGCGCTCCGATCTGAAGAAGCCGTGGAAGGCTGTGGCGGCCCGCGCGGGCCTGACTGGCGTTCGCATTCACGATTTGCGCCATACGCATGCGTCTGTGGGAGCGGGTGCTGGATTGGGGTTGCCGATCATCGGCAAGTTGCTCGGTCACACGCAGTCCGCGACCACCGCACGTTATGCGCACCTCGATAACGATCCACTGAAGAAGGCGTCGGAACACATCGGAAGCCGGTTGGCTGCTGCGATGGGTGAAGTCAAATCTCCACGCGCGAACGTCACCAGCATATCGAAAGCGAAACAATCGAAGAAACCGGCGCGGCTAGGGTAGCTCCCGAAAAGCTGGTCCGCACCAGCCTGCCGCGTCGTCACCAAGCGGATGCACGAGCGGAGGTGCGAATGTTCCCTTTGTCGGCAGAAAAACTGTCTCTTCGCGAAATTGCAGACTTCTGGTCACGCGAAATCCACCCTCCTGCATCGAAGAAGGAACTGCTGGCTAAGCTGGAATCTGCATGGTGGCTTGGCGAAATCACCGGCGATTCGGCCGGCGCGCGACTGAGATATCTCGGGAAGATTTTCGAATGGCAGAAGCTACCCGGCCCGCAGCCCGTCGTTTTCACTACGCCGTCTGACGAGGGATCAGAAACACCCCATCGCCTCGCGAACGGCGAGGTCGTCGTCGACATACGGCCCAGAATAAGCGTGCCCCGAAAGAAGAATAGTTGGTCCGAGGACTCATGTCGCGCCGCGTTCACGATACTGGCAACGATGCCTTCCTATGAGTACTTTCCAGAACTCAGCTTGGGATTGCTCTACATCGAACTTACAGAGGAGGAATTTTTTGGATGGATTGATAAGCGAGGTTTTGACCCACCAAAGTTTTGGAAAAGAACAGCCGCGGTGGATGTCGCCCAGGCATCGGACATCTTAATCAATTCGCAGGTCGCGCCAACGTTCCCGACGACTGGGAGGGGTGCAAAAACACGAGCGATTCTGCGAGCGTATAGATCACTCTCATCTAACGGCATGATTCACGAGGGGACCACTTCACAGCGACGAAATGACCTCATTTTGGATAAGTTGAGGAGCGAAGGCCACAAGCCGCTACCGCACGAAAGGACGATTGGACGAGCGATCAAGGGCCTCAAGGAATGCTGATTGGCGTGATGTCTCCAAATGTCGTCAAATGTCGCGAACGACCGCATGACGAATACCAGAATCCGTCCCACTACTCCTTTCATCGGCGGGCATTGCTCCGCGAAGATGCGAGGCGCAGATGGATACCCTTCTCAAGGATTCTGTTAAACACGATCGTCTGCTAAGGCGGACGGACGCGGCCAAGTACGTCAGCGACACCTATGGAATCCCCTGTTCGCCAAAAACACTGGCAAAAATTGCTTGTGCAAGCTCTGACGGGCCACCCTTTCGGCTGGCAGGTCGCACGCCGTTGTACCCAACGTCTGGCCTCGACGAATGGGCGCAGGGCAAGATCGGGCCGTTGGTTCGGTCAACTTCTGAGGTCCACCGCCCGTCGTCTCGCAAGGTCCGCGAGTGATGACCGAGGTCGTCATCATCGTTTCGCCGTCCTTTGATCATCGCGGCAAGCGCCGTCATGGCCGGTTCGACGCCCGCCTCAAAGACACCGACGAGGTGATTTGCAGTGCCACGCGGCAGCCGCTGCTGGACGGCAGTCGGGTTCTTCTCGACAAGGGGCACGACCCTTCTATCGTAATCCGTATGGCGTACGCACATGCGCCAACAGTGATTACCAGTTGGGCAGTCATCGGCGTGGCTGCGCAGTATGACGTAATGGGCGAGAAGTTTGTCCGGCGAAAGAAGACTGCAGGGCCTATGCCGGGCGCACCGATCAAAATCGACGTATCGGCCGGGCCGAGGGCCCGCTCCGGAACGACGGCGGCTCCGCGGGATCGGCATAAGGGTTCGGCTAAGCTTACAGCAGCGCCGCCGATTTACTTGCCGCCGACGGTGTTGCCGGTCCTACTCCCAGTCAGAAAGCGAAAGTGAAAACGCCGACGTGAGCGCCAACTCACGTCGGCTGAATGTCGTCCCTCAACCGCAAAGCAGAGACACAACGATGCCGAAGATACCGCGCAATGGCTTACAAAGTCAGCTTTCTTTTGATCTCACTTCACTCGGCCAATATGCCATCAGTCGTGACGCCGTCATCTTGACGCCGGGTGGACGCCACGTTCAGCGTCTTACCGGTCTCCCCGCCAGTCTGGCGAATCTCTTCGCTGAACTGAATGGAATTGCCCGATCTCGTTGATGTTGCCGTGGCAAGTCCCCGCCGACGCGGCAGCCAATACAACCCAACGACCCACCGGCTGCGGGAAGTCGAACGCATAATTGCGTACCGGCACGGGATTCTCCGGGTCACGGAAGATGCCGACGTCTTTCTCCTCCAAGCAGCAAAGCAACTTCGCCGGAATCTCAAAGACCGACGCGGCCTTCCGACTAGTGACGAGGTGCTGGACCGTCTGACAATCTGGGCGGAACGTTGGGCACACTTCACTCCAGTCGAGCATCTTCATGAGATAGCCGCTCGCGTGATGCGCCAGCCGGCCATTGAAAAAGCTGATGCGCTCGCAGTTCTGCTGCACCTGACCTACGCCGAGCGCCAATACCTAAAGATCACCACCATTGGCGCATGCGATGTCAGCAGTGCTAAGAGGCAATTGCTAAGAAAGCAAAGGAAGCGCGACCGCGACCGCATTCGAGCTGCCGAGAAACGGCTGTTAGCAGGGGCGCGACCACGGGCCGAATACCTGGCGACCAGTCTCACTGCCGCTCGCCCGTGGGTGAATGAGGGAATCTCCCGGAAGACGTGGGAGCGGAGGCGAAGACTTCTGGCTGGAGCAAATGGCGCAACTCCATCGCATACCAACTGAACGCAGAATGCTGAGCGACGCACTTGCGACTAGCATGGCCAATGGCTCCTGTTGCCGCAATTCCCGTTGGGTTGGAGGCTTACTCCAGCCAAGCCCGATTAGCGCCGAGCTGATCGGTGTCGCGTGCCTGCATGGAGAGGACCATCGCTTCGATCTCGTCCAGGAGGTTCATCATTGGAGATGAAACGCATCGAGTCCAGTAACAGAATGGGTGGAATGCATGCAACGGATACCCTTCGAGCTTGGGCTTCAGCTCAACATCAATCGACTGATCAGCGATGGCCTCATTCAACCTGGAAAAGTGACTCAGCTGTCAGATTTTCATTGGCTGGACGAAGGCGACGAGAGAGCCTCAGCGCGCATCGAAGCCGACCTCACAAGTCCCTCGCCCGAGGAAGCGCGGCACGGCACGATGCGCATTCATGCCAACTGGATCAATCAGACCATCCGGCTCGTCGGCTGCCCGCGTCATTTTGGTGGGTTACAGTGCTATTTTGTTTGTCCCGCTCAAGACCGGTACGTTTCCGTACTATGGTCGCTCCCCGGTGAGAGATTTTTCGCCGGGCGCAAGTCCTTGGGCAAACAGTAGCCAGCTCGCGGATCGCATCGATGAGCGACTGCGTAGACTAGACCGTGAGAGTGACGATCGTCGCTCTTGACACTTTGGGCGCACTAAATCTCGATCCTCAACAAGTGAAGCAAGATGAAACGCAGAAGACCGCCGCTGACGGCGCAGTCGCAGCGGGAATTCCGGAAAAGCAGTCAAGTTGAGGTTGAAAGTCGATCAGTAAAGCGACGCCAAACCTGGGAACGGTAATTTGGAGGGAAATTATTATGTCTAAAATGAACGACGGCGAAACCGGCAAGCCCGCCGGGTCCGGCTTGTTTTCTCTGCTTTTGGGTGTCGCTTCGATTCTTCTGGTATTCATATGCTGGCTTTTGGCAGTGGACATCAGAAAGATTAGGCCAGAAGTCGTACTTGCGGTGTGGACAATAGCATCAGGGAGCCTCATGGCCCTATGGGGTATTCGCCGCTATTTCAACGTGAAGTCAAAAATAGGCCAACCGACAATAAACGCATGGGTTGCGATTTTCGCTGTAACCTGCACGATTTGGGCAATTATCGCGGAAAAATGAAAATCACCCGGAACGCTTTCGAGTTCCATCAAACGATGTTCTGACCGGCACGTGCTCGCCCGGCTCTCGGGTTCGCCGCACGTCCGGCACAACGGTTATTGGTGCCGGCTCAGGCATCACCCCAAGCAGCGGTCGAATTGCAGGCAATAAGGTTATCGGGACAGCACGCGTTGGCGGTCCGTGCAAGCAAAAAGCTCCGCAGCGATGAGCTATTACATGTTTCGCCTCATCGATCGAGACCATATGCTGTGAAAGTTCGATCTTTGGGATTACGAACAGGTCAAGACGAACGCGCCGCGCATCCAGGAATTCTGCGACGGCCCCCACCACGCGGCATGCCGACGGAAGCGACCGGCGGCCCCTGGCCCGAAGGATGGATCGAAGTTCTTGAATTGTGGATGGACAATAATTTTCCGCAGCTTCTTCTCACGCTAGGGCAATATACAGTGCAGCAGATTGCGGGCGGGGGAATTGTCCTTGCCGTATCCATTCCGCTCGACAATGGCGCTGCAGAGGCTTGGCTTGAACGAGAACTGTCCTCTCGTGAACAAGTCGAATACACCGTCTGGATGCGGCCCCCTTCGCAAGGGCTCAGTAGGCCGGCCAAGGTGGCTCTGCACAAAGAGATCCTGTCTGGACCAATCGACAAGCTATTTATCAACGACGCTGCCGGCCTTCACGAGATAGCGCTACCGAGTTGACTGGGGGCGCCGAAGACGCGGCGGACCCTTAGTACATCCAACTTATCGAATGGCGCTAGGTTGAAAATGCCCTCAACTTGACGGTACATGTGCAGGGCAGCCCTTCGCTACCGCTTCTGATCTAAAAGACCGGCAAGCTGGTGCGGCAAGTCGGCTTCCGTTTGATCGTACAAGACGCCGCTCGCTCTCCGCGTCGACGATAAACGTGTCGCTCGACAGTGGTTGGCGCTTTCAGCTGACGCGCCGCTAAAGCTTGATCAGGATTGCATAATCAACGTCTGCGCCGAATGCACCTTCAACTCCCTCCAAATAGGCCTGGTGGCCGTCGCTGGTGGACGCGGTCGGCGAGTCGATCCAAAATAAAAAGTTTCAAGCTCTGGAAAGTCCGCACGTTAGTGCTACAATTTTTACGCTCAGACCTGGAGAGCACCCTTCCTGGTTTTCGGCCCGGTATGGGAGAGCGTGTAACGTGCTTGCTCGTGAAAGTGCAAGAGGCGACACCTCAACGCGGTCGGACGACAAGTTTCGTCTGAGTGCGCCGCAGCTTTCGCTCGCGAAAGGCGGCGCCATCAGGGGCATGGGCGAGAAGTTTGCCACCAATCCTGTCACTGGCAACGGCTCTATGACTGTGCCGATCGCCATTTCTCCGGGCCGGTCGGGATTCGGCCCGGAGCTCTCACTTTCCTACGATTCTGCCTCCGGCAATAGCCCATTCGGCTTCGGTTGGAACCTCTCGCTTCCTGCCATCACTCGCAAGGCCGATAAGGGGCTCCCCCGATATCTGGACGCATGCGACTCGGACGTCTTCATCCTCTCAGGTGCCGAAGACCTCGTTCCTGTATATCGGCAGGACATCGACGGGTTCTGGGTTGCCAGTCATCCAGGTTACCAACGCGACCCTGAGGGTTCCTGGGTGCGCGACTTCGCCGGTCGCATGGTCATTTACGAAGACGAACTCGACGGCTACCGCGTCCGCCGCTATCGGCCAGGCATCGAAGGGCTCTTCGCCCTCATCGAACGCTGGAGCAAGCTCGGCGCGCCAAGCGATGTTCATTGGCGCTCAATTTCCAAGGACAATATCCTCACCCTCTATGGCCTCGATGCGAACTCGCGCATCGCAGATCCGTTGCATGCAAGCCGTGCCTTCAGTTGGCTGATCTGCGAGACGCGTGATGAGAAGGGTAACGCAGTGCTCTACCGCTATAAAGCGGAGGACGGACTTGGTGTCGATCTCGGCAGTGCGCATAAGCGCAATCGTGGGCAGCAAGATGATGCCCGTCGGACGGCCAACCGTTACCTCAAGCGAATCCACTATGGCAACCGTACGCCGCTGCTCGACACCGCTGGTCATCGCCCTCGCTTCCTGGACGAGGCACAGATTGACGCTCAGATCGGCAGCGCCGATTGGATGTTCGAGGCGACCGGGGTCGATTTGGAGAAGGGATTGGAATGATTTCGTATGTGCGTTCTAGTGGACGAACGGGAGTAAATGGGAGACATGAGCTTCGAACCCAAGAAACTCTTCGTAGGCTTGATGAAGTTCTTCTCCATCTTGCTGCCGGGCGCGCTGCTCACCTATCTCCTGATGGGTGAATTGGGCTCGGGCGGTGCTGGGAGATCGATACTCCAAACTGGCCGCCGCGAAGCCGGGGCCGCGCTCTTGTTCGCGAGCTATCTTCAGCCATTTGTTTTCCGGCCCTGCACCTTGAAACACCCAAATTCGATGCTCGTCCGCCGAAGCCGCTTGCTGCTTCCGCTGGTGATGAAAAAAGATGCGCGGTTTTCGCGTGCGCGAACTCATTGCGCGTGGTTACGGGAGATCGAACTCATCTAGTTATTGTAAGGCGCGTCTGCGTCGGGAGGCTGCAATGAACAAGATCACTCCTTCGCTTAAACAAGGCGCGCGCGGCACAGCCGTCGCGGATCTCCAGGACGCGCTTCGCCATTGCATCGCTGAAGGCATTGTTCGCATCGGCAGCGCCGACCGGCGCGCGCTCGAGCAAGGGCTGCAGCGCGAACGCCATGGCAGCGCTTACGGCGACGTCACCCACCGGCTCGTCCGCCTGTTTCAGGAGCAGCACCGGCTGAAGGCGACGGGAGACGTCAACCGTCCGACAGCCCAGGCGTTGAACAAGCTGCTGCCTGATAAGAATTTTCCGCCGCCGCCACCTCCCGGGCAGCCGCGCAAGCCTCCCCCATATGTTGTGAAGGGAGTTGTGCGACACGAAGATGGCTCGCCCGCGCCCGAAATCCAAGTCGTTGCTTTCGACCGCGACCTGCGCAGCGAGCAGCGTCTCGGCGAAACCCTCAGCGACGCCACCGGCGCCTATGAGATCGGTTATTCCTCGGACCAGTTTAGCACGCGCGAGCGCGGCGGAGCCGACTTGGTAGTGAGGGCCTTCCACAACAACTCGCTGCTTTTGACGTCTCCAACCCTCTTCAATGCATCGCCGCAGGCGGAGCTCGATCTTATCGTCCCGGCGGACAAGTCCCCCTCGCTGATTGAAAGGATCTCGCGCGCCATACGGCCGCTGCTCCACGGCCTCGCGGTCGATTCGCTGCAAGAGGACTCCCGGCAGCAGGATGTGAGCTTCCTCTCGGGCGAGACCGGATTTGCCAAGGACGTCCTTGCGCGATTCGTGCTGGCGCACCAGTTGGCGCGCGAAAGCATCGGAAGTGAATTTTGGTTCGCACTGCTCGGCGGCCCGTGGTTCCAATTCGCCGAAGATCGAAGCCTGCAGGACCAGATGGCGGCCCTGCGTCGCTCGCTGCCCCTGGTCGACGCGAGCGTGGCGCGCAAGGCGCTTACGCGCAGCTTCGATCAACACGAAATCCCAACAGCCTTACGAGATAGTATCGAGAATTGGATCGCGGCATTCCTGCGCCTAGCCGCGCAACTCGCGATGGGAGATTCTTCGGAACCAAGCTTCCTCGGCCAGGCGATCGAGCATGCTGGAATCGAAGACGAGGAAAAACAACGCGCGGTGGCGATGCTGTTCATGCAAAACAAGGGGTTCACCCGGCAGGTCGCGGATAGTCTAGAGAAGCAAGGCGCGTTCACGCCGCAGGAGGTTGCCGATCTCAGCGCTTCGTTCCAGCTGGCGGAGCTGACGAACGGAGACTTCTCGGTTGTGAGCGCGATCCGAAAGGAATTCCAGATACTCAGACCGGAGGAGATCCGCAGGCTCGCCAAGAAGAGCGCAAGCCAGTGGACCTCTTTGATCGAGCGCAAGCACGCGGCCGGCGAGATCAAGATTCCATTGTCATTCAGTGAAGACCGGGGACCTGCTCGGGCGTCCGCCGGCCGGCTCTACGCCGTGCAGCTCGAGCGTCAGTTCGTCAAAGCATTTCCCACAGCGGCATTCGCCGGCGGGCTCGAACGCGCGCTCGCGAATGGCGGCACTCATGGATTGCAGCACGCAAGCATGCTGCACGGCTTCTTGGAGGAGCACGAGAATTTTGAGTTGCTCAATACGCATATCGACGAATTCCTCGACAAGCAGGCTCGGTCAGCTTACCGCCATTCGGCTGCGAATGAAGGCTTCCGCCGCGAGCTGAAGGCGATCCAGCGGATGTTCAAGCTGGCGCCACGCTTCGAGGCGACCGATACACTTCTTGCCGATGGCGTGCACTCTTCGCAGACGGTTTACAGGATGGGCGAGAGCGCATTCGTGCGGCGTTACGCCGGCCGTTCCGGTTTCGACATCGATAGCGCCCGCGCCGCGTGGAATTGCGCCGCCGATACCCACGCCGCGGTACTGACCGTGGTTGCGGATTTGAAGGCATACGAGGCTGAGGGCCTGCCGCGGGCTCTGCTCAACGGCAATGCAGCGCTGTCGCAGTTCCCCAACTGGGCCAACTTGTTTCAAACCGGCGATCTCTGCGAATGCGAACATTGCCGCTCGGTGCTGAGTCCAGCCGCGTATTTTGCCGACCTCTTAATATTCCTGCGCGACCGCAAGGCCAAGGATATCCTTTTCAACCGCCGCCCCGACCTTGGCTTCATCGAGCTCAACTGCGTCAACGCGTTGACGCCGTTGCCGTATGTCGATGTTGTCTGCGAAGTGCTGGAGAACGTCGTCGCGGCGGGCGCCAATGACATTCCGTTGCCCGGGTTTACGGTGATGCCGGCCGATACGGCGGCAGCCAAGGCTGCGGTCTTGGCGGCACTCACCCCGCACGGCATCACGTTGGGCGCCGACTTCGTCATCTCCCAGGTCAATCCGGCCGATCCCGACCGATGGGTCGTGCATGGCGACGACATCAGCTACCTCTTGAAGAAAAAACTCGGCCCTGCTTTCGTCGCTGAGATTCTGCGCAACACCAAGGCGGACGCAGCCGAGCTGCGGGCCTATCCGGCCTATGTGAATAGCGCGGCCTATGTCGAGCTGCGCCAGGCGCGCTTTCCATTCGGCTTACCCTTTGATCTGTTCGCCACTGAAGTCCGCGCAGCGCTACAGAAGGGCAATCTGCAGCGTTGGGAGCTGATGCGCGTTTTCCTTGGTCCGGGCGCGCCGAACAACCCAACCGACATCGACATCGCGGCCGAGTATTTTGGCATCAGTTCCGATCCGTCCGCCGCCTTCGATGAGCGGCGGATGATTCTGCATGCCGCTGCCACGGTGAACGGCCAAAAAACCGCTTGGGGCGAACCCAATAACAACAATTGGCTTGCCACTATCTCCAACGTCAAAACGTTCCTAGGAAAGACGGCACTGGAATACGACGATCTTCTCGCCCTGCTCGACCTGAAATTCATCAATCCGACCGGCGCGATCACCATTCGGCATCTAGATGCTTCCTGCGACCTCGACCAGAAGCGGCTTGAGGGGCTGAACGAGGCTTCGCTCGATCGCATTCATCGCTTCCTGCGGCTATGGCGCAAGCTCGCAAACTGGCGAATGTGGGAGCTCGATCTCGTCGTCCGACATGCCGGCATAGGTGGCGGCATGCTGAACGAGCCGTTTCTCATCCAGCTTTTGGCCTTCAGCCGCTTGAAGACGAGATTGGGAAGCAAGGCATCGGTCGAGCAGCTCTGCGCCTTATTCGGCAAGCTGACCGTTGATAGCCATTTCACCAAGCCGCACGGCCGCCGAGCCGACGGGCTTTATTCCAACTTGTTTCTCAACAAGAAACTGATCAAGCCACTAGACCATGCTTTCGACGTGGCAACCGTTGACGTTGCAGGACCGACCGTCGAGAAGATTCCCGGCCATCAGCCGGTGATACTCGCGGCGCTTGGCATTCGTCAGGCAGATCTGGACGTACTTACGGGACTTACGCGCGCGACGGACAATCTACCCTATCTCACGGACGATCTCACGCTCTCCAATCTTTCGTTCCTCTGGCGACACGCGTGGCTTGCCAAACAGCTCAAGTACAAGGCCGCTGATTGGAAGGTCCTACTCAAACTTTTCAATCAAGACCTTATCCAGTTTAGTAATGCGGAGGAGGCCTTCGCGTTCGTCGAGAAGGTTGACCGGTTGCGTGCAAGCGGCTTCACGATCGACCAGGCCAATTGGGTGCTGACCGGCGACCGCGCCGCAAAGGCGGCACCCAAGGAGGCCCAGGCGGCTCTCGCCCTGACGGCCCTGCGCAAGGAGCTGCAGGCGATCCGGGATGAGTTCGACGCCGCGCGCTATCCCTTTCTCAATCCGCCCTCCGACGTCGGTAATCTCATCGCATTGCTCACCACATTGCTGCAGCGCCTGCACCGCGATGAGCCATCGACCAAATTCTTCATTGCCACGCTGCAGGACGAGGCCGTCATTGAACTAAAGGTGGCGGGCCTACCTGCCGGGTTCGCTTTCCCTGCGCCAATCAAGAGTGCGATTCGCATCAGCTACGACGAACCATCCACCACGCTGCGCTTCACGGGGCTGATGAGGGAGCCGGAGCGCACGATCCTGCTCAACGATCCGGCGCTCGCTGCGGTGACCGGCATTGCCGCTTATCAGAACGCGATCCAGGAGTTTTTCACGCGGCCGCGTCTGGCGCTGAAATTTTTCGATCTGGCATTCGCCGCCCCGCTGACAACGTTGCCCGCCGCCGTCGACTTCAAGACGCTTTCCGACGCCGCGTTGGCGCAAAAGATCAGCTACGATGCCGAGGAGCGCCTGCTGCGTTTGGCGGGCATTCTTTCCGCCGAAGACAAGGCTGCGCTCGACACGCTTTCGGCCGACGCCGCCTACCGCAACGCGGTCAACAGCCTGTTCACCCAGCCGACGCTCGGACCATTCCCGTCCGAAAGGATATGGCTGCAGGATGCCGATCTGCAATTTCCGCTGCGCGATCTGGTAAACCCGGCCAACGATCACCTCGCCGCCAACCTCGCAACGGCTGTAAAGGAAGCGCTGACCTACCTCTCGAAGACGCTTTCGGCGAGTGCCGTGGTCCAGCACGTCAGTGCGAGTACCGGCCTGACCGAAGCCATTGCGCGCCGGCTGGTTACGCAGTACGCAATTCTTCCCGCCACCTTGATGACGCACCTCACCGTCACGTTCGCGCCAACAATCGGTGTGGTCGATTACGCAACGCTCCCGACCACCTTTAATGGGTGGTTCTGGGCCGGGCGAGTGGCTCTGCTGCTGAAGACTTGGAAGCTCACACTTCCGGAGTGGGAAAAGCTTTCGGCGCTCACGGCGTCGGCAAAACTCATCGATCCGATGACGTTGCCGCTGACTACGGCGAGCGCCGTGGCGTCGGTCGAGCAGATGTCACGACAAAGCCAACTCCTTCATTTTCGGGACGGTATGCCGGAAACAGACGTCAAGTTCCTCGACGTGCTTACGAGCTTGAACGGGGGCGCCTATACGGTGGCGAGCTTTGCCGCCGACGTGCACGGCATGAACGAGGCATGGAGCGCCGCTGACGCCGAAGAGCTTGTTACCGCGCTAAGTCCCTCCTATCCGTCCGACTACCTGCTGGCCGAAACTTGGGAGCGGCTGCGCCGGGCGTTTGCGTTCATTGACAGCCTCAGCGCCGGGACGAGCATCGTCAAGACGTTCGCAGCGCCTGCAATGACGGCCGTGCATGCCCGCACGGTGAAGGAGCTATTGCGCTCGAAGCTCGGCGACGACACTTGGCTCACTTGGATCGGCGAAATCCAGGACGTATTGCGCGAGGCGAAGCGCACCGCGCTGGCCGCCTACCTATTGACGCGTCCGAAACCGGCCGATGCGCCGACCGGCAAATGGGAGAACACCAACGATCTCTATGCCTACTACCTGCTCGATGTTGAGATGTGCGCGTGCCAGTTCACTAGTCGCCTGGTGCAGGCGTCCGGTTCGGTTCAGTTATTCGTGCAACGCTGTCTTCTAGGGTTGGAGCCGGCGGTCACTGTCGAAGCCGACGGTCCCACCGGCGACAGCGCATGGCGGTGGTGGACCTGGATGCGCAAGTACCGGGTGTGGGAAGCCAATCGCAAGGTTTTCCTCTGGCCGGAAAATTGGATCGAGCCCGAGCTGAAGAAGGACCGCTCTTCGTTCTTCAAGGAGTTGGAGAACGAACTGCTGCAGAACGAGATCAACAAGGATACCGTCCAGTCGGCCTTCGCAGGCTATCTGGAGAAACTGGATGGCGTCGCGCAGCTGGAGATCGCCGGATTTTTCCAGGAGGATGACGGCAATACTGCGATCCTGCACCTGTTCGGCCGCACCAAAGGCGCTGACCCGCATCTCTACTATTACCGGCGTTACGACTATCGCCAATGGACCCCGTGGGAAAAGATTGATCTCGATATTCAGGGCAATTACCTGATCCCAGCCGTGGTCAACAAGCAGCTGTTCCTGTTCTGGCCGGTGTTCTCAGAAGTACCCGATGAGAGGGCGAACAACAGAGTCACGACGCCAAGCCCCAATCAGTCCGTCGATCTACAGGAGACGACGAAGAAGCTGCGCCTGCAGATGGCCGTTAGCGATTATCGGCAGGGCAAGTGGACGCCCCGGCGCATCTCAACCGATGCCGATGAAAGCTCGATCTACCATATCGAGATCGTCAGCAAGCACTACCGTTTCTTTCCGATCGACCGGACCGCGACGGAGGGGCGTTTCCTCATAGTTTACGATGGCTTCAGCGTCGGCACCGCGCCGACCGACGGCCCCCCGACACCCGTGGCGCAACTGTCCAAGGCATTCGAGGTCTCCGGCTGCAAGGGCGTTCCCGAATTGGTGAACTTCTCGGGACAATACGAGCATGCCATGCGTCCCGAACAGGCGGCGACCGGCCCCTATACGGATTTCCTTAAATGGGTCGAGCTTCCGCAGCGTCAGGATAATCCGCAAAACGATCTCTCCGTTGCGATCCTGCAGCCGAATGCCGCGCTGTTCGAGTTGTTGAAAAACACGCCATGGCTATTCCACATCAGCCCTCCCTGGCACCCCTCCTATCTTGATCGGCTGGTACTCGCCGGACTTTCGATCTTGCCGACATTCGACAGGGTGTCGCGGACGCCGGTCGGCAGCTGGCTGCCCTGGTTCTATAACGACAAGAAGCGCACTTACTTTGTGCTTCCCACGCTCGTGAAGGATCAGGCCCCCGGGGGCGCGGACACTGGCGGTTCCCTGCTCTACTATCCCGACATCAAGCGCAATTTCCGGCAGTGGGAAATGTATTTCGAAGGAGAGATCCGCAACTTGGTCCAGACGATCGACTTCAACGCATTGAGCGCGGCCGATCGCGATGCCTGGCAGCAATTCCTATACCAGCGAATGGGCGGGGAAACCCCGCCTCCATATACCTCGGTGCAATTAGCCGAGTTGACCGTGCAATACTACATGCGCTTCGTGCAGTATTATCTGGGCTGGGTCGCTTCGGCGCTGTTCCCACAGCGGCGTTTCCACTTCAAGAACTTCTATCACCCGTTCGTCTGCGACTTCGCCCGGATCGTCTACAACCCGGTGCAAGGTATACCCGCCCTCATGCAGCGGCAGACTCAGCTCAAGGGCCTCAAAGACGGCGTTTTCGATTTCAGGCAGATCTACGGGCCCAGTCCCTGGCTTCTCAAGGAACACTTCGACCCGCGGGAGATCGTTGACTTCGCGCCCGACGGCGCCTACTCGGGTTACAATTGGGAGTTGTTCTTCCACGCGCCGCTGCTGATTGCCAACGCGCTCAGCCGCAACCAGCGCTTCGAAGAGGCGCGCGACTGGTACCATTTCATCTTCAACCCGATCGGCGTCGAAAGTCCGATTCCAGGCGGCTCACCGATGAGCAAGTACTGGATTACCAAGCCGTTCTTCGAGGCGACCGAGCTGGACTACCTCCGGCAGCGCATCGAAAACATCATGCGCATGCTGGCGGGTGACACCAGCGCGCCCGGCTTCTCATACAACCTACAGGCGGAGCTCGAGGGGCAGGTACTCGACTGGCGCAACAATCCATTCGAGCCGCACCGGATCGCCAACTACCGCACCGTGGCCTATCAGAAGACGGTCGTGATGAAGTATCTCGACAACCTCATCGCCTGGGGTGACTACCTGTTCCGCCAAGATAGCATGGAGAGCATCAACGAGGCCACGCAGCTCTACGTGCTTGCCGCCGAAATTCTCGGGCCGCGTCCGCGGCGGGTGGCGCCGCAGGTAAAGCCACCGGAGCAGACCTTCAACGAACTCGAAACCGACCTCGACAGCTTCTCCAATGCCCTAGTCGAGGTAGAGAATTTGATCCCGCAACAGCAGGGGAATGGCCAGGGGAGCAACAACTCGCCGCCGCTGCCGATGCTGTATTTCTGCATCCCTCATAACGACAAGATGTTGGCCTACTGGGATACGGTCGCCGACCGCCTCTACAAGATCCGCCATTGCATGAACATCGAAGGCGTGGTGCGGCAGCTCGCGCTGTTCGAACCGCCGATCGAACCGGGCGCGCTGGTCAAGGCCGTGGCCGGCGGCATCGACATCGGTTCGGCGCTCGCCGACCTCAACGCACCGCTTCCGCTGTATCGCTTCAACGTGCTGCTGCAGAGGGCAAACGACACCTGCAACGACGTGAAGATGCTGGGTGCGGCGCTGCTCGCCGCGCTGGAGAAGAAGGACGCCGAGGCGCTGAGCCTGCTGCGCCAGAGTCACGAGGTTCGGCTGCTAGAGGCCGTAAAGGCAGTGCGCGAGCAACAGATCGACGAGGCGAAGGAAACCCTTACCGGAATCAAGCGCACGCGCGCGATGACTGTGGTGAAGAAGACGTACTACGAGAGCCGCGAGTTCATGAACCCGGGCGAGATCGCCGCGACGGTTCTCAACGCTCTCTCACTCGTGTCCCACACGGCGGGCACGATAGCCGACACGCTCGCCGGCGTGATGTTCCTGATTCCCGACTTCAAGGTCGGCGCGTCAGGGTTTGGTGGCAGTCCCCACGCAACCATCGATCCGCCGAGCGGTTCGAAGATCGGAAAGAGCGTGGAGCGCGGCGCAAACGGCCTCTACAACTTGGCGACCATTTCCGACAAGAGCGCCGCGATCGCGGCGGTGCTCGCCAGCTATCAACGGCGCAAAGAGGAGTGGGATTTCCAGAAGGAATTGGCGGTTAAGGAGCTCGACCAGATCGACAGTCAGATCGACGCAGCCGAATTGCGAGTGCGGCTGGCCGAGAAGGAGCTTGAGAATCACATCCTCCAGATCGAGAACGCGAAGGCCGCTGACGAATTCATGCGTTCGAAATACACCAACGAGGAGCTATACCAGTGGCAGGTCGGGCAGATCTCGAGCGTGTTCTTCCAGAGCTATCGACTGGCCTACGACTTGGCGAAGCGCGCGGAACGCTGCTTCCGCTTCGAACTCGGCATGCAAGACTCGAGCTTCATCAGTTTTGGTTACTGGGACAGCCTGAAGAAGGGGCTCATGTCCGGCGAAAAACTGCAGTATGACCTGCGACGACTTGATGCCGCCTATATCCAGCAGAACCGGCGCGAGCTGGAACTCACCAAGCACGTTTCGCTCGCGCTGTTGGACCCGTTGGCAATGGTCAAGCTGCGCGAGACCGGCCGATGCTTCTTCCGACTGTCGGAAGAAATCTTCGACCTCGATTTCCCCGGTCACTACTTCCGGCGCATCAAGTCGGTCAGTCTCACGATACCGTGCGTGACCGGTCCCTATACGACGATCTCGTGCACGCTTCGGCTGCTGAAGAACAGCATCCGCATCAATACGACGAGCGGCGATGACGGTTATGTCCATAACGTCGACGACGAAGGAAATTTGATCGAGGACGTGAGGTTCATCGAGAACAACATTCCGGTCCAGTCGATCGCCGCCAGCAGCGGCCAAAACGACAGCGGCCTGTTCGAGCTGAATTTCCGCGACGAGCGTTACTTGCCGTTCGAGGGCGCGGGTACGCTCAGCGAATGGTCGCTGGAGCTGTTCAGCGATCAGCCCGCCAACAATCCGGACCCGATGAACCCTGATTTCGGCCGGCCGCTTCGGCAGTTCGACTACGGCACCATCACGGACGCGATAATGCACATCAAGTATACGGCGCGCGAGGACGGCGGAACGTTCAAGAACGGCGCCATCCAGCACCTCCGAAGCCATTTCGAGCAGGACGGCGCCACGCCATCACTGCGCGCCTTCAGCCTTCGGCACGAGTTCCCAAGCCAGTGGAGCCGCTTCCTCCATCCGGCCGATCCCGCCGACGGCAACGTCTTCGACGTCACCATGACGGCGGATCTGTTCCGGAACTTGGATCTCGGCAAGACGCTCAAGGTGAACACGATCTGGCTGCTCGCACGTTGCACCGATGCGGGGAATTACAAGGTCGTCCTCACGCCGCCGCTTCCCGAACCGCCGCCTGCCGCAGCGAATGAGCTCTCGCTCGTCCGCAGCAACCAGTTCGGTGGGCTGCATTTCGCGCAGCGGGACAGCAGCCCGGATGGCGTCATCATAGAATCGAGCAATCCGGTCACATGGCAACTGGCGATGACGCGTCCCGGCGGTGGGGACCTACAGGAAGATCCGGTGACCAAGGCGATGGAGGTGGAGGATATGGTGCTGGTCGTGGGCTATGAATGGGAGTGATGTTTTCGCCGCCCGCGGCGTCCGCCTGGGCTGATCGCCGCGGGTGGTTGTTCGCGCGATGAACGAGGCCGCTAAAGGAGTGTGTCCCCATTTCCGTACAGGGGCATATTGCTGACCACGACGATTCGACCGCTGACTCCAGATTGGCTCTTGGACGATCCAGCGTTTTCTGAAATTGCAGTGTCTGCGCGAGGATCAAGATTTCCATATTCCGAGGCTCGGGGGACCGACCTCCGATGCGACGCACCCAAAAATACCGGGCACTGGATGCGGGCTCCATGCTAATCAAATATCGTGACCTTGGTCTGTATCAGAAAAGGGAGGTTGGTAGTGCCCAATGTAAAAATTTTTGACGATCGGTATGATCCACCTCGCCTTGAAGTTCATCAAGGCGATAGAGTCGCGTGGTCGAATAATGGCGGCACGGTTCATTCTGCTAGGGCTGACGATGGCTCTTTCGATACGGGCCGTATCGATCCTGGAAAGACCGCGGAAGAAGTCATCAAGCAGCCGCCAGGTTCAACAATTTGGTATCATGACTTCCACGTCGAATTTCGTGGCGAGATCGTCGTGGTAAAGTAGTCGAACGTGTCCGGGATCTCGTAACCATCAAGAGTGGAGATGAGACAGAAATCCGTGAACCAGAAGCCGTCGTCCGAGCGGATTGTAAAGGACATTCGGCGAGCAACTCGCAAACAATATTCGGCCGAGGAGAAGATCCGCATCGTGCTGGACGGCTTTCGGGGTGAGCACAGCATCGCGGAGCCTGTATTACAACTGGTCGAAGGAGTTCCTGGAAGCCGGCACGCCGAGACTGGCCGGGGATACAGCACGAGCGGCGACCAGCAGCGAGGTCAAGGACCTGCGACAGGAAGCCAAGGCGTTGAAGGAAGTCGTCGCCGAGCAGGCCCTGGAATTGCGGTTGCTCAAAAAAAGCATGATCGCGGATCGGGACGGCGAGGAATGAGATATCCGGCTTCGGGGAAACTGGAAATCATCCGCCTGGTCGAATAATCCCATCTTCCGGCGGGCCGGACGTTGGAAAAGCTCGGCATCCTGCGCTCGACATTCTACCGCTGGTATGACCGCTACCAGGCCGGCGGGCCTGAAGCATTGGAAGATCGACCATCCACGCCCAGGCAGGTCTGGAATCGCATCCCTGACGAGGTGCGTGAGCGGATCGTCGATCTGGCATTAGACGCGCCGGAGTTGTCGCCGCGGGAACTGGCCACGCGCTTCACCGACAAGGAAAGCTATTTTGTCTCCGAAGCGTCGGTCTATCGCTTGCTCAAGGCACACGCCCTGATTACCAGCCCCGCCTTCGTAGTGATGAAGGCGGCGGATGAGTTCAAGGACAAGACGACAGCACCGAACCAACTCTGGCAGACCGACTTCACGTATCTAAAGGTGATCGGCTGGGGCTGGTTCTATCGTTCTATCTGAGCACGATCCTGGATGACTTCTCCCGCTACATCATCGCCTGGAAGCTGTGCACGACGATGAAGACCGAGGACGTCACGAATACGATGGAGTTGGTTTTGACGCCATTAGGTTGCGATAGGGCGCGGGTTGTCCATAAACCGCGCCTGCTCAGCGACAACGGGCCCAGCTACGTCTCCGGCGAACTAGCAAAATGGCTCGACGAGCAGGATATGGTGCATGTTCGTGGCGCGCCAATCATCCTCAGACCCAGGGCAAGATCGAGCGCTGGCATCAAACCTTGAAGAACCGCATCCTGTTGGAAAACTATTACCTGCCTGGCGATCTCGAAGCCTGCATCGGCAGGTTCGTCGATTACTACAACCACCAACGCTATCACGAGAGCCTGAAAAACCTCACGCCGGCCGATGTCTACTTCGGGCGCGGGGACAATGCATCAGCTACGTCGCCGCGCCGGGCTAGCTTTTGTAAATTGCTCAAATAAGGTCTTAGTGGTTCAATACTAGTCGCGCTCTGCAACGTTCTTCCTACTATAGGTGACCTATACGCTAGTAGCTCTGCACGAGATTATAATCAGAGCGATGGATTTTCAATTTACACTAGGGCTATTCATCTGGACCGACATCAATAGAATCGCACGCGATCTCGAGCTCGGACCCGCTGTGCAAAATAAGTCTCCTTATGATTTGTGGAGGCACGATCCCCATCTCGGATAGCTGACGGAGACCTTCCTTCATGTCCTCAGACGCTCCTTCGTCAAGCGACTGCACTGTGTCGTATCCTGTGATATGACCTAACAGTGTTCCAGACGCTCGAACTACGTTGGAAAATGTTACAACTAGCTTTTTCCCGCACCAGTCTGGGTAACCGCAGTCGTCATCACAAATAACGTTCATTAGTAAATTCTTGTTCTTGTCGGTGGAGGCGAATGTGATTTTCTTTAAGAGCGCGTCGTGTAGGTAGTCCAGCTGCTCAACATCCTGAACCTTCATAATCACTTCTCCCCAGGAAGCTTAGTGGTTGGATTGAGGTGTCCTTTTTGTCCCGTAATATGTACATGCGTCCTTCCCCTCCATCCAGCCCTACCCGCTTCGGCGACATCGACGCGGCCGAGTTCTTGGAACTTTCCACCCGTGATCTTTCCCCAGCTACCGGTCCTGAATGGACTCTGAGTCCAACCAAGTGCTTTCGCTCTAACGGCAAAGCCTTCGAACGCCGCATGTTCGGCAGCATTGAGTACCCGGCCGCCAAGACCAATTGTCGCCGGAATAGGCGGTGGACCGGGAGGCAACATCTTGGGTGGCGGCGGCCCCGACGGCAACGCCTTTGGTGGCGGCGGCCCCGGCGGCAACGCCTTGGGTGGCGGCGGCCCTGGCGGTAATGCCTTGGGTGGAGCCGCGCGCATTAATCCTGCCGTAAAAATCGACATGACGATTTGGACATCGGCACTCTGGCTTTCCTCAACTATTGCTCCCGTCATGTCTAAAAAGGCATTGCTCTTGACTTGCCACTCCGGGTGATCGCGTTTCATGGTCCAGTAATTTTTGGCGGCTGGCGATAGTTGCCGCCATTGAGCTTCCGCGATTAATGCGTCAGTCTTCAGATTGCCGATGATGTGGCTTATGATCGACGCATCCTGTTCGAGTCCCGCATCTTGCATGGCCTTCGCGACCTGATGCAGGCTTTCGGCCCGAATTCTCAGTTGGGCGATCTCGTTTGGCGTCAGTCTGTAATCACCGGGCGTCAATGTACGGCCGAGGATCGGCCGCGCGACCGTTCTGCCATAGGCGCTCTCCAACTCCGCGAATCTCTTGGCGACGCCTGTCTCAGTGCTTTCGGTGCCGGCCAGATCAATCCATCGTGCCGGGTTGGATCGCGCGTAGGCATAGAGATTGACACCGTCTATCAGCTCCGCAGGGTCGCAGCTTGTCCACCGCCCTAGCCATGCCGCGTAATACCTTGCGCCGTGATAGTAGAGCCCACTCTCTGCGTCCCGCTCCTTGCCCGTGTACCGATATCGCTTCGCCGTCTCCGTCTGGCTGCGCACTGCCTGATAGGTCGAGCTTCCGTAGGGCGCGTATTCCTCGTAAGAAATGATCTGCGCCTCATCATCCAGCTCTAGGATGGCCGAGCCGAGGTGATTGCCGATCTGATAGCGGATCAGTTGTTGTGGGGCCGAGTCATCGCCCGCCGTGTCCAGAGTTCGCGTCTCCACCAGGGCGATGCGCTGACTGTCGTCCATGACATGCAGCGTCTCGCGCTCCAGCCGCTGCGCCCCTTGTCTCCGCCGAAAGATCTCAAAGCCGCCCAGATAGATGCGCTCCTCGACAAGCACTGCAGACTTTTCCCAGATTTTGCGCACGCGTTGCCCGGCAAAATCGTAGACATAGTAAGTCGTCCCGCCGCCGCCGAGATCGGTCCGCCGGAGTTGATCCTGATAGTCCCAATGCATGTTGGAAGCAGGATGCGCACCACCCAGATGCGGCATGCGGATCATGTTGCCGTGGGCGTCGTAGACGTAGTGGACCACCGGTGGGAGATTGCTGCCGACGGTCGTGCTGGTGAGGCGGTTGTTGGTCTTGAGCAAAGCAGCGCCAGTGCCGTCCTCGATCAGGCTGTTTTCGCCGTAGGCGTAGGCGCGGGTCCAACCGGGATGCACGGGGGCGCTACCGCGATGCTGCATTTCCAGGAGGTTACCGACCGCGTCATACACATAGCGCTCGACATAGGTCCCCATGGCGGCGCCATCGTTCGCTGACCAGTCGATGCCGACGCGGGGCGCATCGTCATGCGAATGCGGGATCGGTGCGCCGCCGACCTGGCCCAAGTGCTCGCGCCCGGTGGCTTCGATCAGCCGGTAGAGGGGATCGTAGGTGTACTTGGCGCTCGGTTCGACACGCGTGTTTCGAAAGAAAACCGTCTGCTGCGCATCGTCACGAATGCGCGTGATGTTCCCGACCGGATCATAGGTGTAGTGCACGTTCTGTATCTGGCAGCCCGGCCAGCCGGCGGGCGGCGGCTGGATGCAGTCATTGGGGAAAGCAGTCGCGGCGCGACGCGTTAGCAGGTGGACGAGCCGGAAGGTCAGGGGATCGTAGTCGTAGAGCGTGCTGGCGCCGTTGCCGTAGTCGATGCGCTGGCGTTGGCCCTTGGCGTCGTAGTCGATCTTGCTGACGAACGACGTCCACACGGGGTGACCGCCAGCGATGGTGCCGCGCACGTTCGCGTCTACGCGCTCGAGAAGATTGGCTTCGTTATAGCCGGTCCGGATGACGCTGGGCTGCATCGCCGGCGTATGCGGCGTGGTCAGAGTTACCGGGCTGTTGAGCGCATCGTAGGTAGTGGTGCTGGTGTAGGCGTCGGCTTCAAGCCTAGCTGCGAGAGCGGCATTGAGCGCGACAGCATTGAGCAATGCCGTGGCACTCGTCGGCAATGCGACGTGATCGGCGTCCACTGCGCGCCAGTCGACTGCCTGCCGGTACTGGACCCCGCTCATCAGGCGGCGCGAGACGCGCAGCGGATTGCCTTTAAAGTCGTTGGCTTCCGAGATGACCGCGCCGGCCTGATCGAGGTGGAGATAGAGCTTGCCGCGCAGGTTGAGCAGTTCGGCTTGCGGGTGCTGCTCGCCGTAAACCAGGCGCTCGGTGAGCAATTCCTGACTGGAGTTAGCAGGATCGGCGCCGGTCACGAGCGTCCGCAGCGGACGGCGCAACGGATCGAATTCCACGCGGAAGCCGTGTCCGCGACTGTCCCACGAGCGAATGGCTTTACCGGCCGCGTCATTGAGCATCCAACGTGCGCCAGCCTCCATGCTGAGCTGATAGATGCGGCTTGAGAGCATGTCGTAGGCGTACCGCATAACGATGCGCCCTCGGAGATCGCCTGCCTGCTCGATGGCATCGCGCACCTCGCGCTGGTTACCTTCGATATCCAGTTTGACGCGGGTGGCGAAGAGCAGATGCCGGGCAGGCTGCGCCGGATCCGGACCGTTATCCCCCAGCGTAAGGAACGGGCGGCCGAGCGCATCGAAGTGCGTCGTCGTCGGCGTACCTGCATGAACGGCGGCCTTGCCGGCGGCCGCTTGCTCATCTGGTCCAAGCGCGCCGCCTTGCCGCTGCGCGTGCCAGGTCTGCCACGACGGCGCAGGCGGGCTGGTAGGTAGCCCCGCAAAGTAGCCGGCGGTGTAGCCTTTGATGTCCGCGTCGGTACGCGGGTCGCCCAGCACGGTGTCGTTCACATCCCACGTGGCCTGTCGCCACGGGTCGAACACCACCTTTTCGTAGCTGTGATTGGGGTGAAGAGTGACGACGGCGCGGTCCAAAGGATCGTAGAACAGGATGGGACTGACGCCGATCTGCACGCCGAACTCGAAACGATGCGTGGCGCTGAAAAACGGCTCGTATTGGCGGACCGGCTTGCCCTTGTTGTTGAAGACGACCCAGCCGCTGCCTACCCAACGCGGGCTGATGATCGGGCCGCCCGTGACCAGCGCCCCGGGCTCCGCATGTATCTTCTTCTGGATCTCACGGCCGAAGCCGTCTGAGTAGGAGAAGCTGTGGTAGATTCTGGTCTTCGCGCCAGGTTGGAGATCGGCGTCATGCGTCTCACGCGCTAAAGTATAGGCGACAGGGGGCTGCGGCGCCGGTAGATTTTTCGTGCGGTGATAGGCGAAAAGGTCGTAAACTAGCCGCGTCGTGGCCCGACCGAGGACAGCATCGGGGTCTGTGAGCGGATTCGCCAAGTGGCCGAGGGTGACGGCTTCGGTCAGGTCGGCGGAGAAACCGTCGAGTGCGTCGCCGAGGCTTTCCTCGGGTTTGCCCATCACAGCTGTGCCGACCACCACGCCGAGCGCGTCGAAAGCCACTTGGCAACGGTTACGGTTGGGATCCATCACCCGCGCCGGCTGGAGCACGCGGTAATCATTGCCGGGCTTGCTGGGGTCGATCGTCCCGTTGAGTCGACGCTCACCGACGGTGACTCGATTCCCCAGTGCGTCGCGCGTATCGACGATCAACAGATCGTAGGTATCATACGTGTTGACGCTCTCGGTGCCGACCGCGTTGCTGTGGAACGGGTCGCGGGTCCGCTGCGGCAGAAAGAAGTGGCTCTGTGCGTATGCGAGCTCCTGGGCGGCCGTGTCGCTCCCGCCGGGGGATAGGAACGTTCGGCCGGAAGGTACCCACCAGTGATCATTCGGATCGCTGTTGGGAAACCGCCCGTCCGCCTTGAGTTGCTGACTCGCCAGATAGCCGCCGCGATCGCCGCCCTGGCCGCCAAGTACGTTGGCGGGGACCGGCAACAATGGCTGGCCATTGCGCCGGAACGCCTCAGTTAGCAGCCCGGGTGTGAAGGCCAGCCTGTAGCTCTCGCCGGATAGCGCCAGGGATTCGACTTGGCCTAACGGCAGAAGCGAGCTCAGATCATCCGCGCGGTAGATCGTGCGGATCTGTTCGATCGCACGACGCTGTCTGCCCGCGGTTGGTAGCTCCTCGTAATCGATTTCGCTGTCAAAGATGTGCGTCAGCACGCCGCCTGCGAGCTGGACGAAATCTGCGCACTGGAATCGCCCGCCCGTGCCGGTCGGTACGTAGCCGGTCAACTCATAAGTACGTGCCTCGCACAGCATCGGAGTGCGGTAAGCATCGATGAAGGCTGCGGCAACGTCGATCGCATTGCTGACCCGATGCTCCGTATAGGTGATCAGCGATTGGGTTTGCTTGTCCTGATCGGCCGGCAGCGGAAGTGAGAGATCGGCCTGCCGCCGGCCATACCCGATGGCAACTTCCTTCAGCATGTTGCCGAAGGCGTCGACTTCCAGCGTAAGGACGTGCTCAACGCGCGGGTCAGCCGGGTTGCGCTCGTAGTGGTAGTTAATCGTCTCGCCGGGATGCGCGAAAACCACTGCATGACGATTGGCGCCGCAGGGTTGTTCGATTCGGATGCTGAAGTTTTGCTCGGCGACGGTATAGGGATGTCCTTCCTTCGGCGTGCCGTCGACAGCATAGACCTCCTGGCGCAGCATCGATCCCTTGAGGGCGCGACAGGCTTCACGCTCTTCGTCCAGAGTCAAGCCAGACGGCAGCACCGTGTCGGGAAGCAGCAAGTCCTTGGCCTGCGCGTCGCTGAGACCCGGCTCGCGGTAGTACTCGCCCTTGTCCATGGCATCGAGCAGTCCGGCGAAGAAATCTGAGACATGGTCGCGGCCCAGATAGGCGCCAGTGTGGAACCAGGTCCTGGTCAGGACCGGCGGCACGTGCGTGGCGACATCTACATTGGTGGCGGGAGGCAGCGTACTCGCGGCCGAGAGCACCGCAAGTTCTTCCGTGTCCCACTGCTCCACCATGCCGAAGCCGCGGAACTCGCGCTCCACGCCGTCGAAGTAGCCGTGGTGGTAGGCATAGCGCGTGACGAAGCGATTGCGGCTGATATGGTCGCGTGTCTCGACCCGCTCGACCACATGCACCGGAAACGGCAGCCGGGTGATCCACGGCTTGCCATCGCGCCTGTCCTGCAAATAGAACTTGATGGACGAGGTGTATTGGACGACGGTTTCGGCGCCGAGGTTGTTGGCGGTCTTGACCAGCAGGTGCGGCTTGTGGCCGCCCATCAGATTCATGTAACGCATCGGCCGACGTGCATCGCCTGGCAGCGGCGATGACCAGACCAGACAGGCTGTGCCATTGCCAAGCAGGTCGGCCGCGACGATGGACACAAGGTTGTCCACCCGCGGGGAAACATTCAGTTGCTGCGGCTCGCTCCAGCCGTTGCCAGACTGGTTGAAGTATAGGCGCACGCCGTCGCGGTGCAGGTAGATTATGTCGTTCGTGCCGGTACCATCGATGTCCGTGATGCGGAGACGCGCGTGGTCGAATTGGTCCGGGGCGTCGAATCGGGGCGCGTTGTCCATCGTCACCTTAGCGCCGAAACGGGCGTAGCCGAGGTTGGGCCAGTAGCAGATCTCGCCGTTGCGGATCCGCACGAGGTCGGTGAGCCCATCGCCATCGAAGTCCGCCAGATAGATCGACTGGGTGCCGTCAGCGAAGACCAGACGGGGGCCCTTCTCTTCATCGAGTGCTTGACCGACGCGGTGCGCCGAGCCGAAGCCGGCCTCGGCTAACGAGCGATGCCAAACAAAGGCGTCGTCTTCGGTGATCAACACGTCCGCGTGGCCGTCGCCATTGAGATCGATGAGCTTCAGGTTGGAGTCGTGCATGTCGCGGTGGAGGCGCGACGTGAATGGACGGAAGGGCTGCCAGCCTTCGTCCTCGTCGTGTTCATAGAGGCCCAACATGGGGCCATCCAGTACGACTAGGTCAGGCAGGCCGTCGCCCGCCAGGTCCATGAACTGAGCCTTCCGAGCGGCCAGCGCCAGATTCGGTTTTGCCGCTACGCGCTCCAAGGGCGCGAACTCGACCGGCCGTTGGCTAATGGGGCTCAAGTTGCGCTTGTAGAACCAGGCGCCAGCCTGCTCGGTGAGAATGCCGGGAATGCCTTCGCCGTGCAGATCGGTCCATTGGTAGCTGGCACCGTCGACCCCGATGGGCAAGTTCTCGGTGCTCGCAGAGTCGACGTCCTCCACCGTGTCCTGCACGACCGGCTGCGTGTATTCGAACTGGACGGGCGGCAAGCTCCGCTTTTCGTAGCTACCGTTGTTGCGTCGGTAGCCAGTCTGCGTGACGGCGTGCAGGAAGGTATAGACGGGGTTGCGTGCGCTGGCCGGATCCAGTTGGTGAGAGTAGGTGAGGTCGGTAGAACGAACCAAGCCTTCGTAGCCTGTCTCTCCGGTAGCCAGGTCGGGTATGTGATGGAACATCAGAACGCGCTGACACAGACGCGTCGTGCGTACCTCAAAGCCAGGCCGGTAGGTCGAGAAGGAGTCGCTTCGGGACGTCCACACGCCGGTATCGTCCGGCTTCGGCACGTCGGCGTGGTGCTCACCGTAATCCAGGATCAGCTCAAACATCCAGGCGGCGTTCTGGACTTGTGCCACGGGCAGATCGGCAAGGAAGCGCGGCCGATGCCCGGCACTGTTCAGCAGCGGCCTGCGGTTGCCGTAACTTATACGCTTTAGATAGCGGTTGGCGGTACGCCGGGGGTCGTCGCGACCGCCTCGATTGCGCTCGCAAGCGCGGCTGAGATCGACGCCGGCGCCGTCTTCCCGTTTGTAACCGTAGAGAATGGCGTTGCCTTTGTCGTCGCGCGTTTCGCAGATCAGCCACGCGAAGATACGCAGGGGATTTTCGGGGTCCGCGATGCGCGAGTCCGCGTCCTTGCCATAGAGCGTTAGGATGTTGTCTCTGGAAATCGATCGCCAATGAACATCGCGATCACTCTCTCGGGTCCAGCGTTCGATGCGAGTGAACAGGCCCTCGATTCGAGGGCGATAGCGACGAACCACATAAGTAATACCATTGACCGTGCGCAGCGTGTCGTGAACGACATGCCTGCCATTCTGGATGATCCATCGTCCGGCAGCATCTTTTTTGAACTCCGGCACCAAGTCTTCTGCCCCCGACAGGATAAAGACATCCGATTCATCAACGTCGTTGTACTGCGGCAGGCCTTTTTCGGTCTTGCGCGTGATCCCAGGAAGCGAAAGGCTCCAACCGAATCCGAATGGTCCGCTGCCGGCGCTGGAGTCGTAGGAAAGGGCAAGCTGCGGACCGAAACCACCACGTCCGGGTGATGTGGCGATCGGCACCTTTATCGAGCCGGTGCCCGTGGTCGGATTAGCCGCGAACTTCTCGCCAATGCCGCGGATGGCGCCGCCACCCTTCGGGAGCGAAACCTGCGGAGCGCTTACACGAAAGTTATCGCCCGAAGCGGCGTCTGAAGCAGGCTTCGTTGCCACCGGGCCGGCGAACGGGGCGCGCTGATTAATAGAGGAATCCTCCGACCGACGATCCCTAGATCGTTTCATCATAGCACTAATCGCGCGACGCGAAAGGCTGATTCGGGCAATGCCTAAGTGTCTGTCTGGGAAGAAGTTGAATCCTATGAATCATTTGTGATTCAAGAGAGGTGGCCTGATTCGGAGGAGCCGCCGAAGTGGACGAATGAAAACCGCGCGCGGTAACACCGCAGCCATTTGGCGCTATCCCAGCGACCTCACCGACGACGAATGGAAACCGGTCGAACCGTTGATTCCGCCAGGCAGGCGCGGCGGCGAAAAACGCACAGTGATCATGCGCGAAGTTGTGAACGGCCTCATGTACATTCTCTCCACCGTGCGATCCCAACTCCACAGGTCGAAATAATCGTACAACGTCGAGCGCGGCGGCAGGTCCTTCGGGATAGCCCGCCACTGACAACCGGTTGAACTGCTGGGTAACCGACACGAATGAGACGCCGTGCTGGTGAAAGGTCTCGACGATCTTGGCAAAGTCGGCGAGCGAGCGCGTTAGCCGGTCGACTTTATAGACTACTACGGTGTCGATCGTGCCGGCCTTGATATCGGCGAAAAGCCTCTGCACGGCGGGACGATCCAATATTCTCCTGTCCTTCGCCCAGTTCGAGCGCGAGGTCACCGGCGAGCGCATCCGGGCCAAGTTCGCGGGTTCCGGGAAGAAGGGCCTCTGGATGGGTGGTTACGTCCCCTTGGGGTACCGAACAAACGGCCGCACTCTGGTAATTCAGAAGGCCAAGGCCAAGGTCATCCGCGCGGTCTTCAGCCTGTACCGCGATACAGCCTCCGTCGCGGCGGTCGAGGTCGAGCTGCATCGTCGCAAGATGTTTAGACCGGGGTCGACCACCATGACCACCGGCAGGACTTATGGCAGCCGGCCCTTCAGTCGCGGCGAGATCTATCGGCTCTTGGCGAGTCCGGTCTATGCCGGCGACATCGGCCATAAGGAGAAGCGTTACCCCGGACAGCACCTACCTATCGTCGACCGCGAGACCTTTACGGCCGTGCAGGCCCAACCTCGCCGCGAACAGCCATGCCCGTTACGTCCGGCTTGATGCCAAAGACCCGAGCCTGCTGGCCGGTCTCCTCCAGGACGAACAGGGCAATCGGTTTCGCACCCTCGGGCGGCGCGATCTGGTCGTCGCCGACCATCGACCCCAAAACAAACCGGATCTACGCGACGACGGGCGACAGCTATCTGACCCGGCCTCCACGACCTCCGGCGCGGTTGTGGCCTTTGATCTGGCCACCGGACGGCTCGCATGGTCGCAGCAGATGACCGAGGGTGATGCATACAATATGGCGTGCAGCGGCCAGTATCGCTCTAACTGCCCCGGCACCAAGGGTCCCGATTTCGATTTCGGCTCCCCTCCAATCCTGGTCGATTTACCTGACGGACGGCGTGCGCTCATTGCCGGGCAGAAATCAGGCATGGTGCACGCGCTTGATCCGGATCGCGATGGCGCCATCCTCTGGCAGCGCCGGGTGGGACAAGGCAGCACGCTCGGCGGCGTGCAATGGGGCTCCGCTGCGGACGATGCGAACGTCTATGTCGCGGTGTCGGATGTCGGGATGAAAGAGTCGAAAATTGCGCTTCTCCTAGGACCGTCTAACGAACTGATCGAATGATGTTGCCCATTGGTAATTAGCTGACACAGCCTTTCACCGCCGCTTTTGCGCCCTCAGAAAGCGGTCGTTTCGTTACTACCCTACTCGGCTCTCGCGCGACCAAGTTCGTACGCGACGACATGTGCTCGGGATAAGTCAAGCAATGGCGTGTCGATGCGCAGCGTGCGGGCGCGGCACTGCATATCGCCCAAGATGTGCTCACCTTCGAGTGACCACCGCGCCATGCTCGAAGCGGTGAAATCCGATCCGAACGCCAACAAACTCGCCTACCGTCTCCAATACGAAACGCAGACGGCCTACATCAACGCCCACGGAGGCCAACGGGTCATCTTCTGCAAGGACTTCATCGCAGCCAACAGCCAATACAAGGCGCGCTTCACCACCGTGGTCGAGGACCACATGAGCGACGTCAGCACTGGTGTGCAGAAAGCGATTGCCCACAACCTCTGCGGTGCGCCTCCCGTCAAGCTGTCCAAGGTCGACTGGAAACCGTACGCGCAAATCAAGATGCTTAGATCGAGCATAAGTTGGCAAGGAAAAGACGAACGGCTGAAACGTCACCGAGGAAACGACGGCGGTAACGGAACAGTTCTGTGCACCGGTAAAAACCCCATGAGCATCCCCGCCGCCAATCGTCCGACCCCCGCTGATGCGTCTTTGCCCGGCTCGGGTGGTCCGGGGGTTAGCGTCGCCACTCCTCCGCGCTCGCGACGCACCGCGTAAACTAAATCTAACCATTTTCTTGAGATTGTTCTATGAAGCCTTGAGAGGAAGTTATGGCCGAAACATCCATCGAATGGACGGACGCGACGTGGAACCCAGTCGCAGGATGCTCGATCCTGACAGCGGGCTGCACAAATTGTTATGCCATGCGTATGGCGGCTCGGCTCGACGCTATGGGCACCAAGAAGTACCGCGGGCTCACCAGAAAAAGCGGTAGGAGAGCGGTTTGGACGGGCAAAATCCGGCTAGACCATGCGACGCTCGACGTACCGAAGGCGTGGTCTAAACCGCGCAAGGTCTTCGTCAACTCCATGTCGGACCTCTTTCATGACGATGTGCCCGTGGAGTTCATTGCGCAGGTTTGGGCGGTGATGAAGGAAACACCGCGCCATACGTACCAAATCCTTACAAAACGACCCGAGAGAATGGCTGAAGTTTTGGCTGCGGCCCCTTTTGAAGTTCTCCCGAACGTCTGGCTCGGTACCAGCGTCGAAGATGGTCGTGTGCTGCATCGGCTGGATGCAGTTCGCCGGGTACCCACGGCGGTCAGGTTTGTTTCGCTGGAACCCTTGATCGGGTCCGTGGCGGCGGGTGACCTCACCGACATTCACTGGGCAATCGTGGGCGGAGAAAGTGGTCCGCGCGCTCGGGAGATGAAGCCTGAGTGGGTCGATGAAATCGAAGCGATGTGCCGCCGCTCAGATACGGCGTTTTTCTTCAAGCAGTGGGGCGGAAAGAACAAAAAAGCGACAGGCCGCACGCTTCACGGGCGCACCTTCGACGAGATGCCAGACTTGAGAATGTGACCCGCGATCCGCGAGGCCAGACCGATGGCGGCGGGCTTGGGATTTGAAATCGCGAAGAACAGCGCAAACTGGGGAATGCCTCTGTCATCATTCAGGCGCAGAGGGGGCAGGACGGATGAAAACAGCCCCGCCAACCGCGCACCGAAATACTTTTCCATATCATCGACCTCGGCTGTGCGCGCGAGACGTTCGTCCGTGTCGCCGAAAAGGTTGGTACGTTGGCTCATCTCGTACCAGTCCTTCTCCCAATCTGGCGTTCCGATCATTCTGGTAAGCGCAGTGCGCTTTGACGCGTCCAAATCCTCAGCATCGCGCGTTGCTTGACGGAATAGCCCGGAAAGCGAAACCAAATACCAAACGTCGATTGCTTCCGTCCTCCTGATCGCCTCCAAAGTTCGCCATTCAACCGACATCCCGTATGGGTCGAGGAACATCACAGCCCGTGTCCGTGCCCAGCTTTTTTGCTCCCCCAGGAGGTTCATGATTTCGGCGTTGGCGTCACCCGGAACTACAGAGATGTTTCGGAATGGGTTTGCGGATCGCAAATCGTTCAACGCTGCGACGTGTCTCGGCCTTTTGTCCATGAATACCAGTCTGTCGAAGGCCGGCGAGACATCGATCGCAATTTTCGCTGATCCGGCTCGGCGCTCCACCCGTGCATCGACTTCGGGTCCCAGCATATCGGCGGCGCGACCTGGGATGATAACCGTTCTCTCACCGGTGCCCGCGAAGGCGTCTACATACCAAAGGTTTTCGAATTGAGGCCGCAACGCCTTCGTAAATTGGTGCAGATACCCGCCGACCAAAGACAATTTAAGGTCCGTGGATATGCCGCCAAATTCATGATTGCTCTGAGCCATTACCACCCACACCAGCTTTTCCGATCAGATAGTTTCGCAACTGGAAGGCGTGAGCAAGGGCGGATCATACCGAATTACGCGAGAACCGACTGTCACTGATCCCGCTTGAGCTTCCGTTTCCCCCAATGGGTATCTTTGCGCTCGGGATTAAAAGCCCGCTCGACGTGACGGTTCAGCGCCTTCGTGAACCGCTCCGCGCCATCATTGTTGGACCGCCTCGCGACACCAGCATCAGCACCTCGATAGCAGCTTGTCATTCCGGCTGGTCGGCTTCCCTTTTTCGGCAGGCCGGTGATGTAGTCGGCAGCGTCCCTTAACGTGACCAGTTTTCGTCCGCCCGGGAGCGGAGGCGAAGACTTCCGGCTGGCGCAAGTGTCGCAACTCCATCGCATACCATTGAAAGCAAAATGCTTGGCGACGGACTTGCGACAAGCATGGCCGGTGGCTCGTGTTGCCGCAATGCTAGGCTTGGTTGAAGGGGTTACTCCAGCGGAGCCATCTTAAGGGCTATGGCAGCCTCACCGGAACATTTGGCGGCGTTCGGTCCTCTTCTCCCCACAGGAACTGTTCAGCGCATTGGCGGGGCCGGCATAGGCCCGCCCCCCCCCGCTGGATTCGGCACGTTTGAGACATGCCGAGGCGGTCGACGATGTCCGTTTCCAGAGGGATACTGTCGCAAAACTCGAAAGTTGCATCAGTCCGAATTTTTGGTGAAACCTTAAAACGCGAGGCGATCGACGATTCGGATAACCTCAATCGCGTTAGCGAAGTCGCCTATGAGTTTAGTGTGAGGCGATGAGGTCCCCTCAGATCTCTACACGAAAATCGCGCCTGCGGCCCTCAGAATTTTTGACACCTTCGGCACATGACTTTTGCAACACAATCAGAGGAAGACCGGAAGTAGCCGGCCGACGACCAAAATGACGCGATTGACCCACAACGGAAGTCGCAGCGCTCGCAATCTGCGACGCTGAGAACTGTGCGATAGCGCTGGCAACGCAGCCGGTATTGTCAGTTCCGGTGTGCCCCATCGCGGAAGAATTGCACCTCCAGGAAAAGCTGTATCCAATTCTTCTCCAACATAACGAAATGCGTTCCCTGGCCGATCTCGACGAGCCGCTTGTTCGGGCCACTCGGAAGCTTGTGGAAGAGCGCTTGCGGCCATACCGACCCCTGCCATCCCCACGGCAGCCCCGTTGCGAACCGCTTCGGCGGCACGAGCGCGTGCCACGTCTCCTACCTGCTCATCTGTGCCTCAACGTCACCAGGGGCGACAAACTGAATCGCTTGTCGTTGTTGCCCCGTGAGGCTATTCTGTCGTGCTCTACGGCGGAATCGCGAGGGGAAGCAGGTGGCCACGATCACGGAGTGGCTGGCTTCGCTCGGTCTGTCCGAGTACGCCCAGCGCTTTACCGAGAACGATATCGACGTCTCCGTCCTGCGTCATTTGACTGATCAGGATTTGAAAGAGCTTGGCGTCTCGCTTGGGCATCGGCGCAAGATGCTGGCGGCGACTGCCGAGCTTGCCGGCGCCGCCGCACTTCCACCCGCACATCTGTCGCCCGAGCCCAAGCAACGGGACAACGCGGAGCGCCGCCAGCTCACCGTGATGTTCTGTGATCTTGTGGGCTCGACCGTGCTCTCGACGAGGCTCGATCCCGAAGATCTGCGCGCCGTTATCGGAACCTACCACAAATGCGTCGCAGAGACGGTCGACCGGTTCGACGGCTTCGTCGCCAAATACATGGGCGATGGGGTGCTGGTCTATTTCGGCTACCCACGCGCACACGAGGAGGACGGCGAGAGGGCGGCGCGCGCCGGGCTTGCCCTTGTTGAGGCGGTGCCAAAGCTCAAGACAGCCGCCGATTTCCCCTTGCAGGTGCGTGTCGGGATCGCCACCGGGCTGGTCGTAGTCGGCGACCTTATTGGCGCGGGCGCGGCGCAGGAGCAGGCGGTCGTCGGTGAGACTCCAAATCTGGCCGCGCGCCTCCAGGCGCTGGCCGAACCGGGCGCCGTGGTGATCGCATCGAGCACCCGCAGGCTGACTGGCGGCCTCTTCGAATATCGCGATCTTGGAACCGTCACTCTCAAGGGCTTTGCTGAGAACGTGTCGGCGTGGCAGGTGCTGGGCGCGAGCGCCATCGAGAGCCGCTTCGAGGCCTTGCGCACGGCCACAATGCCGCTGGTCGGCCGGGAGGAAGAAACCGAACTGCTGATGCGCTGCTGGGACCAGGCCAAAGGCGGTGACGGCTCGGTCGTGCTGATATCGGGCGAGCCGGGCATCGGCAAATCGCGCATCGCGCAGACCATCGCGGACCGGCTCGCCGGCGAGCCCCATACCCGCCTGCGGTATTTCTGCTCGCCCCACCACCAGGACAGCGCACTCTACCCGATCATCGCCCAGTTCGAACGCGCCGCCGCGTTCCGGACCGAGGACACGGCAGAGCAACGGCTCGACAAAGTCGAGGCGGTGCTGTCGCAGGCGACCAGCGATCTGAGTGAGGCCGCCCCTCTCATCGCGGACCTACTGTCGATCCCGACCGGCGAGCGCTACCCGGCGCTCGATCTTGCCCCGCAGAAGCGCAAGGAGAAGACGCTCTGGGCGCTGATTGCGCAGGTCGAGGGACTCGCCGCTCAACTGCCGGCGCTTATGATATTCGAGGATGTCCATTGGAGCGACCCCACGACGAGAGAAGCACTCGACCTGCTCATTGATCGGGTGGCCACCCTGCGGGTGCTGGTGATCATCACCTTCCGGCCGGAGTTCACGCCGACCTGGATCGGACAGCCGCACGTGATGCTGTTCAACCTCAGCCGCCTGACACCGCGGCAGCGCGCCGAGATGATCGTGCTTGTGACCGGCGGCAAGGCGTTGCCCAAGGAGATCGCCGAGCAGATCATCGATCGCACCGACGGCGTGCCGCTGTTCATCGAGGAGCTGACCAAGTCCGTTGTCGAGAGCGGATTGGTGGTAGTCGCCGGGGACCGTTACGCGGTGACGGGGCCAGCGGCGCCGCTGGCCATCCCGACGACGCTCCACGCCTCGCTCCTGGCAAGGCTCGATCGATTGGCTCCAACCCGAGAGGTGGCGCAGATTGCAGCGGCGCTCGGGCGTTCGTTCTCGCACGTGCTGATCAGCGCCGTCGCTCAGATGCCCCGGATCAAACTGGATGACGCGCTGGAGCAGCTGGTGAGCGCCGAGCTGATCTTCCGGCGAGGGACAGCGCCCGACGCCGAGTATACTTTCAAGCACGCATTGGTGCAGGACGCGGCCTATAGCACCTTGCTGCGCACCCGACGACAGCAGATTCATGCCCGAATCATCGCGACACTGGAGAGCCAATTTTCCGAGATCGCGGCGACGCAACCGGCGCTGCTCGCTCAGCACTGCGCCGAAGCGAGCCTAACGGCGAAGGCAGTTGCCTATCGGCTCAAGGCTGGACAGCAGGCCCTGGCGCGTTCGGCGATGATGGAAGCCTCAGCGCAACTGCACAAAGGCTTGGACCTTCTTACCGGCCTGTCAGACGGCCCTGATCGCCAGCAATTTGAGCTCGACTTGCAGCTGCTTCTCGGCATGACGCTGACCGCGACGGAGGGCTATGCCGCGCCCGTGGTGGCAAAGGCATTTGCACGCGCACGCCAGCTCTGCCAACAGCTCGATCGACCATCTCAGCTTGCCATGCTACTGGTCGGGCAAGCCTCGTATCACTTCATCGCAGGCGAGCTTGCGCTGGCGTGTCAGGAGAGCAAGGAGCTTGTCGACCTGGGGCAGCATCGGAACGACGCCGATGTGAAATTCCAGGGCTGCACGTTCAGCGCTGTGACGTGGTTTCACGTCGGTGACTTCGTCGCCGCGCGCGATTACGCCGAACGGGCGATGGCACTCTTCGAACCGCCGCACCCCTCCGAGGCTTGGTGGACCCAAAACCCATATGTCACCGCGCTCACATTTTCATTTCGGTCACTGACCTATCTTGGCTATCTCGATCAAGCACGCGCAAGACGTGAGGAGGCACTCGCACAGGCGCACCAGCGCCAGCATGCCCACACGCTTGCCATGGTGCGCTGTATCTCTTTGCTCACCCTCGAACACATAAAATCAGACCCCGCAATCTTATTGGAACGGATCGAGGAGATGAGGGCACATTGCGTGGAACACGGTTTTCCTTATTTTGAGGCGGGGGCCTTGATGTGCCGTGGCCACAGCCTGTCGATGCTGGGTCGCACTGAGGAAGCTCTCGCAGATCTCACCGATGCGCTAGCAAAATATCGGGCCACCGGGGCTGTCACAGTCGTACCGCTAGTTCGGACGTGGTTTGCCGAAGCCCTTGGGAAGGCCGGTCGGCCAACGGAAGCACTAGAACAGCTCGACGAGGCCGAGCGTCAGATCGAAGCGACTCAGGAGCGTTGGACCGAAGCCGACATGTATCGGGTTCGCGGCGAGT
Source organism: Bradyrhizobium sp. 157 (assembly GCF_023073815.1). Lineage (NCBI taxonomy): Bacteria > Pseudomonadati > Pseudomonadota > Alphaproteobacteria > Hyphomicrobiales > Nitrobacteraceae > Bradyrhizobium > Bradyrhizobium sp. 157. The sequence continues at coordinate 112,785 of NZ_JADPKF010000111.1, forward strand.
TGCTGATCACCGTTGGTGATCCTGTGGCGGCTGAGAAATGCCTCCAAAAAGCCATCGCCGTTGCGCGCGGGCAAAGTGCGAAGCTATGGGAGATTCGCGCCGCCACGTGCCTCGCGCGCCTTTGGCGAGACCAGGGCAAACGCGCCGAAGCCCGCGACCTCCTCGCACCAATTTACAGCTGGTTCGCCGAGGGCCTCGACACGCCGGTCCTCGAGGAGGCCAAATTGCTGCTGGAGCGGCTCACGGAGTGACACCGACTGCGTGCGCCACCGTTCGGCTGGGAAAGAGGACCCCTCCGGGCCGAAGGTCGGCGCCTTGGATCCTCCGTCCGACCGTGTCCCTGGTCTGCTCTGTGATCTCGAACTGAACCGGGCGACCAACGGACATAGCCGAGACCGGCCGTGCCGTCCGAGATTAGGCGCTTTTCGGACATGGTGCGCTGTTCGACTAGAGTCCGCAATGCATCACGCGGTGCGCTCAATCGCTGGATAACGTAGCGAAGACAAAGGCATTAGAACGGGCTCTCTACCGACTATTCCTGGTGTCAACGAAGCGCGGATTACGCGCGAGCGTTGTTTGCTGCACTGCATGAGTCCGTTCATGGCAGATTTTGTTGCAAAAGTCGGTTGAGGCAGGCCACGAACCGTGATTCCGTTACGTTGACGCGAATCTCGGTGAGGTCGATCCACGATCGGCCGTCTGAAGAGTGACCAAGGTCAACTGTTCTACGAGTTTCATCTTGGCGACGCGGTGCCCGAGGATCACCTGGTGCGAAAGATCGACAGTGCCCTCGATCTTTCCTGGCTCCGCAGCGAACTTGCACCTCACTATTCGTCGATGGGTCGCCCGTCGATCGATCCGGAATTGATGATCCGGATGCTGGTCGTGGGATATGTGTTTGCGATCCGTTCGGAGCGGCTGATCTGCCGTGAAGTGCAGGTGAACTTGGCCTATCGCTGGTTCTGCAAGCTCGGTATCGAGGACGCTATCCCGGATCATTCGGCATTTTCGCGCGCCCGCAACGAACGTTTTCGCGAGGGAGAGGTTTTCCGTCGCCTGTTCGAGCGGGTTGTCGAGGCGTGTATTGCGGCCGGTTTGGTTGGTGGCGAAGGCTTTGCCGTCGATGCGAGCCTGATTGCGGCCGACGCCAATAAGCAGCGCTCGATCGCAGGTCAGGATTGGCGCAGGGATCGCGATCCGGCGAGGTCCAGCCGCGCGGTGAAGGAGTATCTGGCGACCCTCGACAATACGGCGTGGGGTGCTGCCAGCGACGTCGTGCCAAAGTTCGTCTCGCCATCCGATCCCGCGGCCCAGTGGACCGGCGCTCACAAGGGACCGGCATTCTTCGCTTATTCCGACAACTATCTCATCGACGCGAAGTTCGGTGTCATCGTTGACGTCGAGGCCTCCCGCACCATTCGCCAGGCCGAGGTCGGCGCGGCGAAGACCATGATCGAGCGGACAGAAGAGCGCTTCGGCCTCAAGCCGGAGCGGCTTGTCGGAGATACCGCCTACGGGGCAGCTCCAATGCTGAACTGGCTGGTCGAGGAGAAAGGCATCGCGCCCCATATTCCCGTGTTCGATAAATCGAAGCGAGATGACGGCACCTTCTCGCGCAGCGACTTTCGATATGATCCGACGAGCGACGTTTACCACTGCCCAGGCGGAAAGCGGCTTGGCACGAGTGGCACCGTGCATGAGGGCAAGACGCTTCTGTATCGCGCCAGCAAACTCGACCGCGATGTATGCCCGCTCAAACCGCAGGAAAGACCCATCGCGCAAGATCCCGCGCGACATCCACGAACACGCCCGAGATGTTGCCCGTTCGCTTGCCGACACTGAAGCCTTCGAGCAGTCACGCCGTGAGCGCAAAAAGATCGAGATGCGGTTCGCGCACTTGAAGCGCATTCTGAAGCTCGGCCGGCTTCGATTGCGTGGTCCACGAGGCGCCCAGGACGAATTTGTTCTGGCTGCAATCGCCCAGAACCTCCGACGGCTCGCGTCGCTAGTTGCCCGACCGCCACCCGTTCATGCGCCGTGTGTTGCGTAGCGTAGGAGTTGAGTAGAGAGCGCCGGGGAGCCGGCAGACAAAGCCGATCGCAGCAGTGTAGTGAAACGACCGGCCAACATCCATCGGTCTCAACCGACCTTTGCAACAAAATCGGCACAAAGCGGACTTGCCGGTGCGGTCTGACGATGTCCGTTCCCGGGGTTATCGCGGACGTGCGGCTAGCAGTGCGGACCCATTTGACATGATCGGCAGAATTCGGACTCTCACGGAAGCGAAGCGTTGCACGACAGGCAAACGCTCTCGAAGGCTTGGTCAGAAGCGGCGATGATTATCTTTCTTGGATTTGAATTCGGCTAATATGTCAGCGGCAGCACTCGTTGCACAATTGCGCCGAGGCAAACGAGCACCACGAGCAACTTAAGCAGATTTGCTAGTCGACCGTCGGTGGCGAACTTGTCGATGGCCCAAAAGCAGATTGCGCCGACGACGACGATTATTAAAACCCCAATCAAAACTGAAATCATCGCGCCCTCGTTGTGTTGCCGATCTTCATTTCGCCTTCGCCTTCAGCCCCAGCTCGACCAGGCGGCGGATAGCTTCGGGGCGATCGAGTTTCACATCCTGAAGGGCGACCCACTCGTCAATTGATCGCATTTCGGACTCAGTCCACTCAGGGTTTGGGCTGCTCGCCAGCGCTTTTTGAGCCATCCCTTTTGCAGCGGCTACGGACGCCGTGATTTTGGCTGGGGTGCTTTCTTTCATCGGATCTTCGCCTTCTTCGCTGACTCAACCCTGCGGCGGCTTTTCGTGCGAGGGTTCACCCTGGGGGGCCCTTTGTTTCGCTGGATTTCTGTCACCATCCTATCGTGTTTTCGAATCGATGGGGAGAATAGACGTGGCGATAGGTACAGTGAAGTGGTTCAACGCGACAAAGGGCTATGGATTTATTCAGCCCGACAGTGGCGGCAAGGATGTCTTCGTGCACATCTCGGCCGTTGAAAAAGCGGGACTGAGCAGCCTCAATGAGGGTGCCAAGGTGAGCTACGAAGAAATGAGCAACCGTGGCAAGACGTCCGCCGAAAATCTGAGAGTCGGATAAAATAAATTTTGTCGGCTCGCTGGCATCTGAAATGGAAACGGCCCCAGCCCTCACAATAACTGGGGCGGTCGTTCCAATGCGCCAAGTCAAAGGGGGCGTCGGATGACTGGCGCCAGCATCAACGCGCCTAGCTGCCTCCCGTTCCCATTCGCGCCGGTTCGAACAACGGCCTGATGGGGCACCCCAAAGATCCGATTGGACACCCAATAGAGTAGGTACGAGGTAATCTGCCATTTGCTATCAAGTGGATGTGCCGAACCCAGTTTGTTTCTCGGCACTGACGCATATTCCTTACTTACGGCCCCAGCACCCCAAAGCCCGCTGGGGCCGTATTTTAGTTGGCGGCGTCCTACAGTCTACAGCGATCCGAGCACCTGCCAGATGATCGCCAGCGCCAAAATAACGACCATCGCGTATGCGGTCCTGCGACCGATGCGGTTCATTCCAGAACCTCATACTCAAAGGCTACGCCTTCGGGGTCGTTTTCCTCAAACCATCTTTCAGTGGCGTCCGTGGAGGCGAAGACCTTGATGTGCTCGGGGTCGCCCGCGTCATGAATATGCTCGAACACTTGACGAAGGTCGCGCATATCGAACCACTGCCCCCAGCCGGGCATTTCCTGTGATGATCAACTTCGGTCTTGGCGATGCCGTGAGCGGCCTTACCCGGTTTCGTCATCCACGGCGTCTATGACCTCGTATTCAAACACGGCGCCTTCAGGATCGTTCACCAGAAACCACTCATCGGCAAGGTCCGAGTTTGCAAACACCTTGAGATGGTCACGGTCGCCGACCTGCTTGCTGGTATCTACGTAAATCCAGACCGTTTTCATTGGTCTCTCTTCAGCTTCCGGCGCGCCCAATGATATTTTTTCCCTGGCTCGGTAAACTCGCGGACATGGCCGCGGTTCAACGCCCGCATGAACGACCGTGAAATCGAGATCCTTTTCAGGCGGCTTCGCCTTTACGACCAGCTAGAGCGCAGGGCGGAAGGGCTCGTCCGCACAATCCAGAGAGTAATCAAGGAGCGTTATGGGCCTCACTCACGTTCGTTCCGAAATCGAGCACATGCGTGTCCAGGTCGGAAGGCAGCGTAAGGAAATCCTCCAGCTTCAGCGCCGGCATATCGACTGCAGCGGCTGAACTTTTGCTGCAAAGAATGCTGGCGAAGATCGAGGGCCTCTGTGACGAGCGGGACCGGCTGAAGAAAGGGGAGGGCGGCCCAACGACGGGGCGCGTGCTTGGCGGCCGGAGCTGGTGATGACAGAGCCCTTGAAATGGTACGACGAGAGGGCGGACAACTCGCCATGGATCGACGCGCTTGCCGAAGTGCGGCAGCGGGCAACGCGAGAGGGTTACTGCTATTAGCACGTCCAAGCGATCACAGTGGCGATCGATCAATACGCTGAAAAGGCGCGGGGTAACCGCGACTATTTCCTCAACAAGCCATACAGCATTGGTGGTGGCAGGAACGATCACCTCCCTTGATTGTTCGAGATTTCTGAGAACTGCGCAAGAATGCCCGCTTTCCGGCGGTGTGAGTTGAGTTATTGTCAAAGCGCACTCAGATGCCGGGCTTCATTAAACCCCAGCTTGCGACGCTGAGGTAAGGCGCCGAAGAGCGACCAGTGGCTCCATGAGATCAAGTACGACGGTCACAAGAGGGTTTACACCGGTAACGGGCTAGACTGGACTAAACGCTTCTCCACCATTGCTGGCGCCCTCGATATTCCGGGTCAAGCAATCATCGATGGGGAGGTAGTGATCGTCCATGAAGGGCGCACCAGCTTTTTCGAACTTCAAGCCGAACTTGCCGCGGGCAGACAGGATCGACTGGTCTACTATGCATTCGACCTCCTCTCGATGGAGATCTTCGTAAACTCCCGCAGATTGAGCGCAAGCAACTCCTGTTAGACCTGCTTGGCGAAAACGACGTCGAACTTCCAGTGCTCTTTTCCGAACATCTCGTTGGCGACGGGCAGAAGATGTTTGAGCATGCCGCCAAGCTGAACTGGGAGGGCATCATTTCAGAGCGGGCAGATGCGCCATATCGATCAGAGCGACATGAAGCGTGGCTGAAAATCAAGGCTGTGCAGAAGGGGAAATTCCCTGTCGTCGGTTTTGTCAAAGACCCTAGCGGCGTCGCGGCGCTGTACCTCGGCAAGCGGGAAGGAAAAGATTTAGTCTACATGGGCAAGGTGGGGACTGGTGGTCGCGCACTGTCTCTAGCCAGATCAGAAAGCAACTCGACACCGTGGTCAGCCCGAAGTCAAAGCTGACCAGACCCATCAGGAAGCCGAAGACGACATGGGTTGAACCGAAATTCTTCGCCGACGTTGAGTACCGGGATATCACATCGGAAGGTCTACTACGTGCCAGTTCGTTCAAAGGACTTTCTCGGGATGATAAATCCTGATTGTCCCACCTGCTTCGGCGTTGGATGGGTATGCGAAAATCATCCCAAGCGGTGGCACTGGTGCTCGGTGACGTCCGTTCATAGGGGGAACGGACTCCAGGTCACGAACGCAGTGTGCCGCAGGGCCTATGCCAGCCTCATCCGTCCATTAAAACCCTCTCGCGATGTCCTCTGTAGCAGACCGCCCAAGCCGCTCTCAGTGAGGCCGCCATAAGCTGGTCGTGTGTTCCGCGGTCCCGTGTCGCAAGTCCGTCGCCCAGCACTCTGCTTTCAATGGTATGCGATGGACTTGCGACAACTAGCGACGCCGAAACGCTCGGAGAACGCAGCATTGAGGACGGCTGTCGATGTCGACCGCTTCAGATCTGGATAAATCTGGGATATTAAGCGATTACCAATCGTTCAAAGGTCCCACGCCAATGCCCGCGTTACCCAAAGCTAGTTACGAGTTGGTCGCTCAAGCCCTAGCGGCGGGCAAGAGTCAGCGGGACGCGTACAAAGCTGGTGGGTACGTCTATAAGCCAGCGAACGCACACCGGCTCTGCACAAGCCCCACAATCGCCGGCCGGGTCCATGAGATCGTTGCCGACCGGGTCGAGAATGAGCGCAAAGCACGCGAAATAGCGACCAAAAAGGCAGGCCTGGATGAATCATGGATCATTGAGCGGGCCAAATATGCGGTAGAACTCGCCCTCCGCGGATCACCAATACTCGATAAGGACGGTCGGTTAACCGGCCAGTTCGACGGCAAGCGCAATTTGAAAGCTGCGGTCGACGGTCTCCGACTTTGCTCGGATTTCCTAGGAATGCGGATCCACCGCCAGGAGATTGGAAGACCGAACGAGTTTGCTAGGATGTCGGACGCCGAGCTGCATCTAGAACTCGAGAACCAAGCTCGGGCCATAGGCTTATCCGACAGAGCGATAAATGAGATCGCCGCCCTTCGCGGCGACATGGCCAAACATTGATCGGAATTTTTTCTGATACCCGCCTTGCGCCATGCTGCACGCGATTCCAATTCAGAACAGAGCCACGACCGAAGAGAGGCGAAGCGCACCAGCAGAAACAGCAAAGATGGGGTCGCTGGATCTTCATGCGAAATGAGCTCCCAAGCTAGCTTTGATGCGAGCGCTGATGTGGATATTACGGCCGCGTCCTAAGCCATACTTCCTTACGGACATGACCGATTGCCGAGCCATTCGAGAATGGTAATCCTTTTCGACCGATACTTCAGCACCGCTCGCCAGCATGTCGGACGCGGATGACCGAAGCTTGCTGCGACAATAATTTCTGTGCCTTCAGCCTTCTACCTATCCGGCACTCTCCGAAAAATATTTGGACTTAATGACCGATATGTCGAGGAGGTTAGCAATCTGCCAGAGTTGCTCGCCGATGAGCATGAAGCGATGTTCGCTGATCTGATCGCGAACGCGGCTACGCCCGTTGTTCAATTGATCCCTGGCCTAAACCGTGGGGCTGGCCCGCCCCCGTTGGATTCGGCACGTTTGCGTCGTCTCCTATGCCGACGACTTCGCTATCCTCAGTCGCGGTTGCGCGGCGGAGGCATTCTCGCTGTAGAGTGGCGCGATCTCCCCGTCGATCCAGTCCCAATCGACCTTGCCGGCGAGCTGAACCAGTTCGTGCTTCAGATTGATGATCAGGTCGACCGCGCCCGGAACAGATCGCCTTCACCCATCGCCTTGTGCGGCTTCGGTCGCATCGTCCCCCGATGCGGACAGGGAATCCTGCTTCGCCGACCAAGGGAATCGCAAAAATCAAATTGCAAGGTTAAGTCGCAGCAGCCCGCGAAACCTTGCGATTCCAAATCCGCTTCCAAACTGAAAAACGACCCCTAACCGAGCCTTTGCCGGTTAATCACGGACGACTATTCAGAGGACATCTGATCTCAGCTCCGTTTCAGTACAACATTTGAAGAAAGCGACCCTGCCATCGGAATGGCCGCAAATTCCCGATCCGCCACGTGACGAAATATCAACGCTTAGGACAGGTGCGTCTCCAACAATAATCCCGATGAGTTGTCCGGTGGCGAGTTCCCAGAGCCGCAGGGTGTTGTCCGGTGAGGCCGAGATGGCGCGGTCGTTTGGCAGCGCCACGACGTGGCTGACCCCCCTGGAATGTCCTTCGAGGACGCGCACGCATTGCCCGGAGGCGAGGTCCCAGAGCCGCAGCGTGGCATCGTCAGAGGTCGAGATGGCGCGGTCGTTTGGCAGCGCCGCGACGCGGGTGACCCCGCTGGAATGTCCTTCGAGGACGCGCGTGCATTGCCCGGAGGCGAGGTCCCAGAGCCTTAAGGTGCTGTCGCCAGAGGCCGAGATGGCGCGGTCGTTTGGCAGCGCCGCGACGTGGGTGACTCCCCAGCCGGAAAGTACTTCGGTGCCCCCCGAGCCGGAATGTCCTTCGAGGACGCGCAGGCATTGCCCGGAGGCGAGGTCCCAGAGCCGCAGGGTGTTGTCGTCAGAGGCCGAGATGACGCGGTCGTTTGGCAGCGCCGCGACGTGGTTGACCCCGCTGGAATGTCCTTCGAGGACGCGTGCGCATTGCCCGGAGGCGAGGTCCCAGAGCCGCAGGGTGTTGTCGTCAGAGGCCGAGATGACGCGGTCGTTTGGCAGCGCCGCGACGTGGTTGACCCCGCTGGAATGTCCTTCGAGGACGCGTGCGCATTGCCCGGTGGTGAGATCCCAGAGCCGCAGGGTTCTGTCGTAAGAGGCCGAGATGGCGCGGTCGTTTGGCAGCGCCGCGACGTGGGTGAGCCCGCTGGAATGTCCTTCGAGGACGCGCAGGCATTGCCCGGAGGCGAGGTCCCAGAGCCGCAGGGTGCTGTCGGAAGAGGCCGAGATGGCGCGGTCGTTTGGCAGCGCCGCGACATCGCGAATGGAGCTACTATGACCGACAAATACCTTCAGACAGGCTTCATCTCTGTGATATCCACCAAATTTCGGTGCAAGAGCGCCGCGCCGAACTAACTCGATGGATAGTTTGTGGGCATAGCCGCCGACCTCCGACGTCGGGTCTGCGTTCAGACGGCCGACCAGGTGCTCGCGGACGAAACTCGGATACACCGCGAACACATCGCCGTGGCGATCGAGCACATGGCGGATCGCAGTCGCTATTTCCCGATTGCTCTTCACGACCGCTCCTCGCTAGCGAGGGCGCGATCATAATCCGCGATCAAGTGAAAGACCTGATCACCTCCCCGCAAACGATGCTCGATCCAGTCGGGATCGATGAGCATGTCGAAGAGGTCGTCGTGCCTGGCCGCTCCAATCAGATGATGAACCATGAACCGACGAAAATAGTCCCCCCCGGGCCGGTCATCGTTCGCAAAAAGACGGCCGCCGAACCGTTTTTCCAAGCCTTCTACCAGCGTGCGATGATCTAACTCCGGCACCTTGTTCAGAAAGCTGACGAAGTCCCGTTGCAGGTCGTGCATTGTAACGGTGGAGCGCTCGGGATTTGCGTCGTCCACGTGAAACGTGAGAAGAGCGGTGTCATCCAGACGGGCTACGAGCCGCCTGCATCCGAGACGATCAACCAATTTGCCTGCCAGAATTTCGATCGCGGCGAGCGGGATTGGGGTGTCTTCCGGGAAAATCGCGAGCCGCCCCAGAAATTCTCTGTCCGATTCCTTCAAGAAATCAAACGAAGCCGACAGGATCCGAAAGATACTGGTTTCCTGATCGGGAAAGGACTGGGAACGCCGATAGTTCGGGACCGACGCGACGATGTCATCTACATTGGCTCTGTTGAATCGTTCGAGGATCAATTCGGCCTCGGTTGGATATTGTGCGAGCATCGAACCCGCCACCACGATCGCCAGCGCGTGCCGATTGCAGTGCCTCAAAACGGCTTCGGCTGGAGAGGACAAGATGATGTTCGCAGGCAGATTGGCGTGCATCCGGAAGAGTTCGCCCGCCTCGCCTTCGGTCAGGAGTTCAACATCGCGGACGGCCACGCCGCATTCATCAAATCCGGCGCGGCGGCGGCTCGTGTAGACGACTGCGCAGCCCTCGGCACGCAACTGAAAGGCTTGGACCGCTAACTGCGTCCACACGTCATCAACGATGAACAACATGCGGCGGTTCGCGAGTTCCTTCTCGATTGCCTGTCGCATTCCATCCAATGACTGGTAGCGTTCGATACGTCCGCCGAGCCGCGTCAGGAGGCTCGCTTGCAACGCTTCGACGTCCTGGAGCGTCTTGTTTTCGCCGACTGAAATCCACTCGATGCCATCATGGAAGTGACGGCGGACCCAATCGTCCTCGGCGACAAGACGCGCAACGACGGACTTGCCGATTCCACCCATACCGCGCAGGCCGACGAGTCCGACCGATTTCGATCTGTCCATCAGCATGGATTTGATCGCCTCGACCAATGGGACGCGGCGCGTGAGCTTTGCGGGCAGCTCAGGGGCGCTCGGGAGCGGCACGCGCGCGTGGAGCCTTTCGGCGAGATTGCTAAGATCGGGAATGTTTTCAAGAAATTCCAGGATCATCCGGCCCGGTATCAAGAACCCCGTCCGGCCCTCACCGGGATCACCTTCCGCGACCAGGCCGTGGACTGAATCGGTGTCGGGATCAAACAACGGCGAGCCACTGAAGCCCGGCTGCACACGATATTGCGCGTTTGGCGCAGCGTCGATTTGAATCCAGTGGTCCGCGACTCCGCCGATGACCACGATATTCGACCAGATGCCATCGGGGTGCGCCTGCGGAAAGGCGAACAAAGTCATTTCGTGTCGCGGCGTCCATGCGCCGGGATAAATGCCGCAAGATTTCTTCCAACCTGGAAGAGCCTCAGTCAATTCGAGTACCGCCAGATCGCGCACGCCCCGATCACCTGGAACGGAGCACTTCCCGCGCCATGCGTTGGGCCGCAGCCACGCGGTGAGCGGATTGCCGCCCGACCACGGAATCGTGCGCAATTTGATGCCAACATCGGTGCAAGGATCAGCGTCCCTTTTGCCCGTCGTCGCCTGCGCGGCTATGTGCGTGCAGGTGATCACATGACGGTCGTCGAGAACGAGTCCCGAACCAATGGGTTTGTTACCATCGCCGAGAATGGCGACCTGGAATGCCTCATGGAGACTGGCTGACATCTCAGGAGGTCTTTTTGTCGTTTGGCTTCTTCCACTTCATTGTCACCTTGATTGCGCCCTCGGCCGATCCCTGCACAATCAGAAGGTTACCGTTTGTCGTAAGCTTTGCCGACAGCTCAAGGGTCGTCTCATCCGCGGTCTCTTGCATCTGAGTCAGTTGCGCCTGAGCAATTTCAAAAACGCAACGGAATTGATCGAAGGCATTGGCGAGGTTAGCGACGACTTCGGTCCCAACGCTAGCGGAGGCGCGGCCTTTCGGGCGTTCCGCGTCTACCTCGATGGCTTCAACCCAAATAGTCCCCTTTGAATTGCCGAGATCAACTTTGATTGCCATGGCCATGATCGGACTCCCTCTTCGTCGGCAGAACTCCTGAAACGCCTGATCTGATCCGAAATGACATCACGCGGCCGCCCAGGTCGCCAACAACGGCGAAGTCTCCGCTGCCCGTTGTTGCAAGGCTTATTAGAGGGTCATCTCCTGTGAAGGAGGCCAATGTTTTGCCCGACGCGGGGTCCCAGAGCCGCAGGGTGTTGTCCTCAGAGGCCGAGATGACGCGCTCGTTTGGCAGCGCCGCGACGTGGGTGACCCCGTCGGAATGTCCGCCGAGGACGCGCGTGCATTGCCCGGAGGCGAGGTCCCAGAGCCGCAGCGTGGTGTCGGAAGAGGCTGAGATGGCGCGGTCATTTGGCAGCGCCGCGACGTGGGTGACGGAATTGGAATGTCCTTCGAGGACTCGCGTGCATTGCCCGGTGGCCAGGTTCCAGAGCCGCAGGGTAGCATCGTGAGAGGCTGAGATGGCGCGGTCGTCTGGCAGCGCCGCGACGTGAGTGACCCCGCTGGAATGTCCGTCGAGGACGCGCGTGCATTGCCCGGAGGCAAGGTCCCAGAGCCGCAGGGTCTTGTCGTGAGAGGCGGAGATGGCGCGGTCGTTTGGCAGCGCCGCGACCTGGGTGACCCCGCTGGAATGTCCTTCGAGGACGCGCAGGCAGTGCCCGGAGGCGAGGTCCCAGAGCCGCAGCGTGGTGTCGAGAGAGGCCGAGATGGCGCGGTCGTTTGGCAGCGCCACGACCTGGGTGACCCCGCTGGAATGTCCGTCGAGTACGCGCAGGCATTGCCCGGTGGCGAGGTCCCAGAGCCGCATGGCGTCGAAAGAGGCCGAGATGGCGCGGTCGTTTGGCAGCGCCGCGACCCGGGTGACCCCCCAAGAATGTCCTTCGAGGACGCGCAGGCATTGCCCGGTGGCCAGGTCCCAGAGCCGCAGGGTGGCGTCGGAAGAGGCCGAGATGGCGCGGTCGTTTGGCAGCGCCACGACCTGGTCGACCCTGCTGGAATGTCCTTCAAAGACTCGCACGCGTTGCCCGAAGGCCAGGTCCCAGAGCCGCAGCGTGTTGTCGTCAGAGGCTGAGATGGCGCGGTCATTTGGCAGCGCCACGACCTGGGTGACGGAATTGGAATGCCCTTCAAGGACTCGCACGCATCGCCCGGTGGCCAGGTTCCAGAGCCGCAGGGTAGCATCGTGAGAGGCTGAGATGGCGCGGTCGTCTGGCAGCGCCGCGACGTGGGTGAGCCCGCTGGAATGTCCGTTGAGGACGCGCGTGCATTGCCCGGAGGCGAGGTCCCAGAGCCGCAGGGTCTTGTCGTGAGAGGCGGAGATGGCGCGGTCGTTTGGCAGCGCCGCGACCTGGGTGACAAAGTGTGAATGTCCGTCGAGGACGCGCACGCATTGCCCGGAGGCGAGGTCCCAGAGCCGCAGGGTGCTGTCGCATGAGGCCGAGATGGCGCGGTCGTTTGGCAGCGCCGCGACCTGGGTGACCCCGCTGGAATGTCCTTCGAGGACGCGCAGGCAGTGCCCGGAGGCGAGGTCCCAGAGCCGCAGCGTGGTGTCGAGAGAGGCCGAGATGGCGCGGTCGTTTGGCAGCGCCGCGACCTGGGTGACCCCGCTGGAATGTCCATCGAGGACGCGCGTGCAGTGCCCGGAGGCGAGATCCCAGAGCCGCAGGGTGGTGTCGAGAGAGGCCGAGATGGCGCGCTCGTTTGGCAGCGCCGCGACCTGGGTGACCCTGCTGGAATGTCCTTCGAGGACGCGCGCGCATTGCCCGGTGGTGAGATCCCAGAGCCGCAGGGTCTTGTCGTGAGAGGCGGAGATGGCGCGGTCGTTTGGCAGCGCCGCGACCTGGGTGACAAAGTGTGAATGTCCTTCGAGGACGCGCGCGCATTGCCCGGTGGTGAGATCCCAGAGCCGCAGCGTGGTGTCGGAAGAGGCCGAGATGGCGCGGTCGCTTGGCAGCGCCGCGATGTGGTTGACGGGGGCGAAATGTCCTCTAAAAGTCAGGTGATTCGCGCTGTCCCTACCCAATCGGATGTTTCGCGGCACTAGGATTTGGCTAGAGGTAATGATCTCTTCGATTTGCTCCAAATATTTGTGTCTCTCCACGCCATCTGCCGGCAGGCGCACCAAAATCTGTTGCCGCGTCTCACGAGGATCGATGATCGAAAACACATCGCGGTGCTGTGCGAGCATGTCGCGGATCGAACGGGCAATGGTCCGACTGCCGAAGCGCATATTTCGGTGACTCCGATATCGAAGCCTTTGCGGGCAACAGCATCGCTCTATCTTGTACTGAACGTGTCAAGTTGGCAACAAAGGTGCGTAGGTTGCAAAAAGGCCTGGTCCACCCAAGCTCCATAAGCCTGTCATCGGTCCCAATAGTTGATTGTCCACGAAAGGGCTCGAGACGTTGCGCGCGAAATCGCCAAGACTGAGGCCTATGAAGGTCCCGGCGAACGGAAGAAGATCGAGATGCTCTTCGCGCACCTCAAGCGCATCCTGCGCCTCGACCGTCTCAGGCTAAGAGGCCCGTTGGGCCGCTCGAGACGAGTTCCTCCTTGCTGCCACGGCCCAGAACCTCCGGAAACTCGCAAAGCTGATCCCAATCCCTGTGCTCCAGCCCGCTTAAGCACAATCAAGCATCCGTGCGCCGGTCGCATTGTCCGATCCAGGATCGCTAGTTCGCGGACTTCTTCAACACAATCGGGGAAAGCGGACCTCCAGGTCACGAACGCTATGTGCCTAAGGCCTATGGCAGCCTCGCCCGTCCATTCAAACCGCTCTCGCGATGTCCATGTAGCAGACCACACAAGTCGCTCTCAGTGAGGCCGCCATAAACTGGCGTGTGTTCCGCGGTCTCGTGTCGCAAGTCCGTCGCCCAGCACTCTGCTTTCAATAGTATGCGACGGACTTGCGACAACTAGCGCGCCGAAACTGTTAGAGAGCGCAGCATTGAGGACAGACTGTCGATGTTGACCACTTCAGATGTAGATAAATTTGCGATATTGAGCGATTGCTAATCGTCCAAAGCTTTCACGCCAATGCCCACGTTACCCAAAGCTTCGCTTCGCGGATCAAGGGCAGCGCTGGTGCCTGAAAGGACCGTTGAATTGCCGGGGGATCACCTGGCTTGTCAATCATGATGATCGCGCCATGTTCTGAGATTGACCAAGAGGATCGTGCAGCGGTGAAGCTCGCCGCGAGCCGCTTCGCCGGTCGGCCCTTGTAGTTCTTCATGTAACTGACATCGACGCCGCTTTGGCGAGCAGGTGCATCTTCTGTTTGGGCTTTAGCTCGTCGAGCAAGGGGAAGTCGCCTGACACTTGGCAAAAATAACCCTCGGCAAGCTCTCGTCGCCTCGTACAATTGCCGAGCCGCAAATCTCATTTCGCCATTACTTCACCGGCCGCTTCGTTGGCAAGCCGCCGCAATCTCTCTTCGAACGTCTCTCAATCCTTGCTGTAAGGAGCGTGGTGCGCGGCTATTTGTTTTGCGACTTGGTCAGCTAGCTGCCGTACTTTGATGGGGCAGGTAGGCGGATCATCACGGAAATAACGCTCCGCGAATGCTCCAAGCTGCACCAGCTTGGGACCGTGGTCGGACAAAAATCCAAAATTACTTGTCGGTCTCATTAACCCGCGACCCCCTGCCGCAGAATGCACGATACCTAAGATTTAGCTAGGCCGGGGAGACTACTCAACGGGACTTGGGATACCTTGGCGTTGGGCTAGATGCCCTCAATTCCCTCAGGTGGTTACGCGGTGGTTCCTTTGAGGAGCGGCAGAAACGATCTGTCGCAATCGATCAACCAGATGATAGTAAATTCAATGGCTTAACTGGTGCCGCAAACAGGACTCGAACCTGTGACCCCGTCATTACGAATGACGTGCTCTACCAACTGAGCTATTGCGGCGGACCGAAGCGGCGTTCCGGGGTGAGCCGCGAACGCCCGCACCTGATATCGGGCAGCGCCCCGATTGGCAAGAAAAACGGGCCTAGCTGCCGCCCCAGCGTGACAAAAATCCCCGCCAGCCGCCGGCCTGGGCCTTGGGCGGGGCGATTTGTTCCGCGAATTCGTCCGCTGGGCCGTCCTCGTCGATGCCAGGATCGTCGGGGGCTCGAATGAGGGGGATCACGGCGGGAATCGGGGTTGGAACCGTCTTTGGAATATCCTGGCGGGAGCGGAACAGCGGCGCCGGCTGGCTAGGTGCCGGCTCGGCCGGCTTCGGCGGAGCTGGCTCTGGCGGGGCTGGTTCGGGCGTCGGAGCGGTGACCGCTTCCGGGCGGGTGGCCTCGGCCGGAGCCGCTTCCATGCCAGCAGCCGCCGGCGGCACATTGTCCTGCGCGGCGGGCGGTTCGGGCGTGACCGGGGCGGCGGGCTCGGCGGGCTGCTCGTCCACGGCCTCAGGCGGCGCAATCACCACGGCGCGGCGCGGCGTTGCCAGCATGGCTTCCTCGAACGGGGATGATTCAATCGCGGCGCCCTTGTCAGACGGCAGCGCCGCGACCGGCGTCTGCCATTGGAAGGCATCGAGCCGCCCGGTGACGGGGGAGACCGGCCGCCAGCGGTCGCTGACATAGCCGTCCGCGGTCCAGGCCGGATCGTGCAGCGCGCGCACCGCGCGCAAGGTCCACGCGCGCGCGCGGCCGGTATCGCCATGCTCGGTGCGCTCGATCTCCGCCATCAACAGCGCAACGCGCTGTGTCGGCTGGGCGATGAACGGCGCCAGCGCCTCGCGCGCTTTGGCAAATTCGGACGCGTCGATCGCGGCGCGCGCAATCGCCAGCGCGCCCTCGATATGACCCGGCGTTTTCGCCGCCAGCGTCTCGACCCGCACCAGCCGTTGGCGTGCGGAATCCCCCAACTTCACATGGGCATAGGCATCGGCCAGATCCGGATGCGGCTGCGCCAGCCACGCCGTCTCGATGAGGCGCATCGAACGCCGCACCTGGTGCGCTTCGCTCTCGAACTTGCTTGCCAGCACCGCGGCAGGCACCAGCGTCGGCGCCAGCTTGACCGCTTCCATCACGCTCTCGCGCGCCAGGTCGCGATTGACCTTTTCGAGTTCGAGCGCGCGTGCAGTGAGTAGCACGCCGCGCTGCCGGCGATAGGTCGCCTTGTCGATCAGCCCGGCCGATTGATTGTTGTCGAGGATCTTCAGCGCGCCGGCCCAGGCGCCCTTGGCGCAGCAGAAGCCGAGCACGGCGTGCGACGCCCATGACGACGACGGCGACAGCTTTAGCGCTTCCTCGGCGAGCATGACAGCCGCGACGGGATCGTCGGCACGCTGCGCCTCGATGAACAGGCCGCGCAGACCCAACAGCCGCGTGTCTTCACGCTCGGCCATGGCGCGGAAGGCGCGCTGCGCACCCTCGCGGTCGCCGTCGAGCTGCGCCGATTGCGCATGCAGCAGCAGGGCCAGCGGATCATGCGCCGCGTGCTTTCGCGCGGCGTCCGCGTGGATGCGGGCCGCCGTGGAATCGCCATGGCCGATCGCGAGCAGGCCTTGCGTGATCGCATGACGGCCGCGGGCCTGACGACGTTCGCGCCGGTTGCGGCGGATCCGTTGCGGCGTGCGCCACAGGCCGCGCAGGATCGCCCACAGCATCATTGCCGCGACGACGACAATGCCGAGCCCCAGCACGAACACCGGCAGCGTGGTCTGCACGCGATAGCCGCCCCACGACAGCACGACATCGCCGGTCTGCTCGGCAATCCAGGCCGCACCCGCTGCACCGAGCGCGATCAACAGCAGAAACAGAATGATCCGGACCATCGAAATCCTTATTGCGTCGGTTTGGCGAGCACAGCCATGGCGTCGGCCGCAAATTGACGGGATGCGGCCAGCGCGGCGTCGCGCGCATTGGCCGACTCAAGCCATGATTGCGCCGCGGCGCGATCGGCCGGTTCCAGCGTCATCAATTCCCGGCGCGCCTCGTTGAAATCGTTGCGCAGCGCAGCCGCCGTGATCCGCGCCACCACGGCGCTGCGGTCCGTGCCGGCGGTATCGGTGCGTTCGATTTTCACCAGTTTGGCAGCGCCCGCCTGCAGACGGTCGACGATGCCGGTGCCGGTGGTGGCGGCGCTCTGCTGGGCCGGCAACAGCTTTGGCACCAGCGCCAACAGTTCCGTGCTCAGCTTGCCGGCGTTCGGCACGCCCTTGTCCGCAAATTGATCGAGCGGCTTCAGCGCTTCGGGATTTGGTGCCAGCGCTTTGGCTGCGGCGAGCGCCGTCGGATAGGGGTCGCCGATCCGGACCAGCACATCGAGCAGCGCTGCCGATACCACACGGCGCAGCGGCATATCATCCGCAGGTTTGGCGTCGGCCGTCGTGTCGGCAAGCTTGCTGCCTTGTTGCGCGATCTCGGCGCTCTGCGCCCGCATCTGGCTCTCGATCTTGGCGATGCGTTCGGCAAACGCGCTGAGATCAGGCGACACGGTGCCGTCGCCACGCGGCGCCGACTTCACCTCGTTGATGGCGGATGCCAGCTTCTCGCCTTGCGCGCGTACCGCCGCGACTTCACCGCGCAGCGCCGCGACCGATTTTTCAAGTGCCTCAGTGCGCGCGGCAGCGGCGGGATCGGCCACCGGTTTGCCCACCTTGGCTTCGAGGCCGGCGACGCGCGCGGTCAAACCGTCGATGGCGGCGGCGTTGAGCTGCGCGGTCTGCGATACCGAGGCCGGCTGAATCGCGGGCCAGCCCAGCATCCAGCCGACGCCGATCACCAGCGCCGCCGCGATTGCGCCGGAAACCGGCGCGATGACCCAGGGTGAGACAGGCCGGGACGGCGGCTCCGCAACCCGTGACTCCTCAACTGGAGAGTCCTCAACCGGCGCTTGGGCGACCTCGGGCGCAGGTTCCGCCACAGGGTCGGACGGCGCGTCGCCAGAATTCCTGGTCTCCGTCGATACTTCGGAAGCATCAAGATCGATAGTCGGCGGCTCACGCTTCGGCCGACCCGATTCGGGCAACGATCCAGTGTCTTCAGGCCTGTTATCGACCATCACAGCGGTTCCCTTAAGGTAGTTAGATGCCGGAACTTAGCAGAATCGAGACGTCTTAGAGCATGATCCGGCCGTGGCGGCATCGGTTTTCCGATTACACCATGCTCAGACTTAAAGATTAGGACGCGATCGAGCCTGCAACGCCCGGTCCAGCGCCTCGAACAGAGCGTTTTCGTCCGGAGAAGCCGCTACTGTGACCTGGGTCGCGCCGGCATCCCGCAACACCGCGGCGACGCCTGCTGAAATGCAGCACTGCGGCAGCGCCAATGCCGAGATTTCGACACCGCCGAAGCGCGCCGCCTCCAGAAACGCACGCGCGCTGCGCCGCGAGTAATGCAGCACGGCCTCGACCTCATGCGCCACGAAAGCGTCACAGACTTCCCGCGGCAGGCTGGGCACGGGCACCATCCGGTAGGTGGTATGCGTCACCACCGTAAAGCCCTTTTCGCCGAGTTCACCGGCAAGGTCGCGCGCGAGATCGGCGCCGGCAAGGTACAGTATCGGGCTCGCCTTCTTCAGTTGCTTCGATTTTGCGCTCGCCAGCACCAGATCGCGCAACGCGCCGGCGTCGCCCTTTGAGGCGATCACTTCGCCGAATCCCGCATCGCGGGCCGCCGCCGCGGTGTTTTCTCCGACCGCGAACAGCGGCAGTTTGAGAAGCCGGCGGTCGGCAAGATGGGGCGCGATGGCGCGCAGCGCGTTGGCGCTGGTGACGATGACAGCGCCATAGGTCGCGTCCGCATCGTCCTGGAACGGCACTGGATCGAACCGCAGCATCGGCGCGCGCAGCACGTCGAACCCCCGCGCGCGCAGGGCCTTCGCCGTCATCTCATCATCCGGACTTGGTCGCGTCACGAGAACGGCCATATTTCAATCTCCGCCAAACCGGTTTTGGGCACGCCCAGGCGATTGCACGTTGCGACCTCGTAGTGCTACCCGGTTACGGAAGCGTTGTTTTTGGCGATAACGCAAGGGTTCAAATTGGACAACGACAAGCCGATACTGGTGCTGGGTATCGAGACCACCTGCGATGAAACCGCAGCCGCCGTGGTCGAGCGCCAGCGCGATGGAAGCGGAAAGATTCTGTCCAATATCGTGCGCTCGCAAACCTCGGAACACGCTCGTTTCGGCGGCGTGGTGCCGGAGATAGCGGCGCGCGCCCATGTCGACCTGCTCGACGGGATCGTTAGCCAGGCCATGAAGGACGCCAATGTCGGCTTCGCGCAACTGTCAGCGGTCGCGGCCGCCGCAGGTCCCGGCCTGATCGGCGGCGTGATTGTCGGCCTCACCACCGCCAAGGCGATTGCGATGGTGCATGAGACCCCGCTGATTGCAGTCAATCATCTCGAAGCGCACGCGCTGACACCGCGGCTCACTTGCGCGCTCGCCTTTCCCTATTGCCTGTTTCTCGCCTCCGGTGGTCACACCCAGATCGTCGCCGTGGTCGGCGTCGGCAAATATGTGCGGCTCGGCACCACCGTCGACGACGCGATGGGGGAAGCCTTCGACAAGGTCGCAAAGATGTTGTCGCTGCCCTATCCGGGCGGGCCGGAGGTCGAGCGCGCGGCGGGAAGCGGCGACGCCAAACGTTTCGCCTTTCCGCGGCCGATGCTCGGCCGGCCGGATGCGAATTTCTCGCTGTCGGGATTGAAGACGGCGGTTCGCAATGAGGCCAACCGCTTGATGCCGCTGGAGCCGCAGGATGTCAGCGACCTCTGTGCCAGTTTTCAGGCCGCGGTGCTGGAATCGACCGCAGATCGGCTGAGCGTCGGCTTGAGACTATTTCACGAGCAATTCGGCCCGCCCCGCGCGCTGGTCGCCGCTGGCGGCGTCGCGGCCAACCACGCTATTCGCGGCGCGCTGCAGGATGTCGCCTCGAAGGCGCAGACCACGCTGATCATTCCGCCGCCCGCGCTCTGCACCGACAACGGCGCCATGATCGCCTGGGCCGGCGCGGAGCGGATGGCGCTGGGATTGACCGATACGATGGATGCGCCGCCGCGCGCGCGCTGGCTGCTCGACGCCAACGCAACCGCGCCGGCAGGCTTCGCCAACACCCGCGCAGGATTCTGACATGGCATCCTTTAGTTCCGTCGCGGTGATCGGCGCCGGCGCCTATGGCACCGCGCTCGCCTGCGCCGCGGTGCGCGCCGGCCGCAAAGTCGTGCTCTATGCGCGAAGCGCCGAAAGCGCCGCGCAGATGCAGACGACGCGAAAGAATCCAAAACTGCCCGGCGCGAGCCTCGACAGCACTATCGGCATCACGGCCGATATCGCTGCCGCGGCGCGCGCGGACATCGTCCTGCTTGCGACGCCTGCGCAAAGTTTGCGCGAAGCCGCTACAGCACTTGCGCCGCACCTCGAACCGAAGACACCCGTCGTCGCTTGTGCCAAGGGAATCGAGCGCGGCACCCATAGGTTCATGACCGAGGTCATCGCCGAGACCATACCGGATGCAATCCCGGCAATCCTGTCGGGACCGAACTTCGCCGATGATGTGGCGCTAGGCTTTCCAACTGCCGTGACGCTTGCCGCAAGAGATGAAAAGCTGGCGAGCGATCTGGTGCAGGCGCTGGGCTCGTCGACCTTCCGGCCCTACCACACCACCGATGTCCGCGGCGTCGAGATTGGCGGAGCCGCCAAGAACGTGCTGGCGATCGCAGCCGGCATCGTCGTCGGCCGGCAGCTCGGCGCCTCGGCGCTGGCCGCGCTGACCACGCGCGGCTTCAGCGAGCTCGCGCGCCTCGGCCGCGCCTGCGGCGCGCGCAGCGAAACGCTGGCGGGCCTGTCGGGGCTCGGCGATCTGATCCTGAGCTGCTCCAGTCCGCAGTCTCGCAATTTGGCATACGGTATCGCGCTTGGGCGCGGCGAGCCGCCGAACCGCGACAAGCTCGCCGAAGGCGAATTCACCGCGCCGGTCTTGATCGAACTGGCAGCTTCGCAGAACGTCGATATGCCGGTATCAAATGCGGTCGCGGCGATCCTCGGCGGCAAAGTCACGATCGACGCGGCGATCGAGGGTCTGCTGACGCGGCCGTTCAAGGCGGAGGAATGATTTCTCCTCGTCATGCCCGCGCTTGTCGCGGGCATCCACGTCTTGGATAATGGCCTCGGAAGGAAGACGTAGATGGCCGGGACAAGCCCGGCCATGACGAGAGATGGTGGGAGTCATGAATTACTGGCTGGTGAAATCCGAACCCTCAAGCTGGTCATGGGACCAGCAGGTCGCGAAGGGAGCCAAGGGCGAAGCCTGGACCGGCGTGCGCAATTTCACCGCGCGGCAGAATCTCGTAAACATGAAGAAAGGCGACAAGGCCTTCTTCTATCACTCCAATGAGGGCAAGGAGATCGTCGGCATCGCCGAGGTCATCAAGGAGGCCTATCCCGATCCGACCGACAAGACCGGCAAATTCGTCTGCGTCGACATCAAGGCCGACAAGCCGTTGAAGACGCCGGTGACGATGGCCGCAATCAAGGCCGACAAGAAGCTCGCGGACATGGCGCTGGTGAAATACTCGCGACTGTCGGTGCAGCCGGTCACGGCAGAAGAGTGGAAGCTGGTCTGCAAGATGGGCGGGCTGTAGCGCGCTCTTACTTCCCCTCTCCCCTCGTGGGAGAGGGTGGATCGAATGAGCGTCAGCTCATTCGAGACGGGGGGCTGTCTCCGCGGAAACAACCCCTCCTCCGGCGCTTCGCGCCACCTTCTCCCACAAGGAAGAACCGGGGCGGATGCACGAGATTGTCATTGCCGGGCTTGACCCGGCAATCCATCGTCTCAAAAGAATCCTTTCTGATGGATGCGCGGGTCAAGCCCGCGCATGACGAGGGTCGTCAAGCCACCGCCGCGGCCACCACCACCTTCGCCAGCAGCGCCTCGCGCTTGGCTTGCGTGCGATAGCCTTTCATCGTCGCGGCAAAGCGCTCCAGGATGCCGTCTTCGAACGCGGTGACGATGGTGTCGTGGACATAGCTCTTGCGGCAGATCGCCGGCGTGTTCGACAGTTCGTCGGCCGCCGCGCGCACGGCTTCGAGCACCTGCTTCTTGCGGCCACGGGCGCTCGCTGCCGGTGAAATCCGCGACAACGATTCCAGCACCACGGCCGATGCCATCAGCGTGCGGAAATCCTTCAGCGAAATCTTGATGCCGGCGATCTCGCGCAGGAACGCATTCACCGTGGTGGTCGAGACCGCGCGAACCGTGCCGGAATTGTCGCGGTACTGGAACATGCGCTTGCCCGGCACGGTGCGCAGGATGCCGATGGCGCGCACCAGCTTGGCCGCATCGCACTCCTTGCGGACGGCCTTGCCGCCCTTGGCCTTGAAGGTGAGGACGAGGGTGTCGTCTTCCAGCACGACGTTCGACTTCAATAGCGTGGTGGCACCGCGGGTGCCGTTGAGGCGGGCATAGGATTCATTGCCCGGACGGATCGCTGTGCGCGCGATCAACTCGATCACGGCCGAGAGCGCGAACTCGCGCGTCGGCTCGTCGCCGGAAAGATAGGCCGAAACTTTCCGACGGATCTTCGGCAAGGCCGCCACCAGCCGCGCCAGGCGATGCGCCTTGCGGTGCTCGCGGACCTTTTCCCAATCGGCATGGTAGCGGTATTGCAGCCGGCCCGCGGCATCGATGCCAACCGCCTGCAGGTGCGAGTTCGAGTCGGCCGAATAGCGCACTTCGCGATAGGCCGGTGGCACCGCCATCGAATGCAGGCGTCGGATCGTCCCGGCGTGGCGGATCTGCGTGCCGTTGGCGCGAACAAATGAGTAACCTTTCCCGCGCTTGATACGGCGGATGGTCAGGCTGTTTTGACCGCCGAGTTTGAGGCCAAGTTCCTGTGCCAGCGCTTCGACGGAGGCGATGATGTGCGGCTTTGCCGCGGATGACTTGGGCAGTTCCTTCGGCAGTTGCCCGAGCGCTTCGGCCAATGCAACGGCGGGATCGGCGGAAGCGGGCCGCGTAGCCTCGAAATTCTGCTGATCCATCATGTCCGTTGTCGCCTTACTCCGCCTGTTTCGCCGGTAATGCCGTTTGTTGTGGCTTGTTCCGGGAGGCCGCCGGCCCCGGGGTGGCCATTTAGGGGGTAACGAACCACTTTGCGAGTCCCGATTCCGTCATTGACGGTTATTAGATACCGTTCATGGGAGCCATTCCGCCGATAACGTTGATTTCGCCCTGAGCCGGACCAGGAAAAATGCCCCAAGCTTGATCTTCGACAGGGCCGGAAACTGGCTGGCCGACCAATGTCGCAGACGTTCCGCCTTGTCCGGGCATCATCCCGCGACGCATAATCGCTGCAACAATCAGGGACGACTTGTGGCCGCCGAGCATCCGGCCGCAATGAGTGGGAGGAAAAGATGTCCGAGAAGATTTACGACGTATCCGCCGATTGGGCTAAACGTGCCTACATCGATGACGCCAAGTACCGCGAAATGTATGCCCGCTCGGTCTCGGACCCCAACGGCTTCTGGGCCGAACAGGCCAAGCGCATCGACTGGATGAAGCCGCCCCACAAGATCGAAAACGTCTCCTTCGCCCCCGGCAACATCTCGATTAAATGGTTTGAGGACGGGATCCTGAACGCCGCCTGGAACTGCATCGACCGCCATCTCGACAAGCGCGGCCACCAGACCGCGATCATCTGGGAAGGTGACGACCCCTCGCAGTCCAAGCACATCACCTACCGCCAGCTGCATGACGAAGTCTGCAAGATGGCCAACATCCTGCGCACGCGGAACGTCAAGAAGGGCGATCGCGTCACCATCTACCTGCCGATGATCCCGGAAGCCGCCTACGCGATACTGGCCTGCGCGCGGATCGGCGCCATCCATTCCGTGGTGTTCGCCGGCTTCTCGCCCGACAGCCTCGCCCAGCGCATCACCGATTGCCAATCCAAGGTGATCATCACCGCCGACGAAGGATTGCGCGGCGGCAAGAAGGTGCCGCTGAAGGCCAATGTCGACGCCACGATCGAGAAAGCGGGTGGCGTCGATTGGGTCGTCGTCGTCAAGCACACCGGCGCTGCCGTCGACATGAATCCAACGCGCGATTTCTGGCACCACGAAGTGGCCAAGCTGGTGACGACGGAATGTCCGTGCGAGCACATGCACGCAGAAGACCCGCTGTTCATCCTCTATACGTCGGGCTCAACCGGTCAGCCGAAGGGCGTGCTGCATACCACGGGCGGCTATCTCGTGTTCGCGTCGATGACGCATCAATACGTGTTCGACTACCACGATGGCGACATCTACTGGTGCACCGCCGACGTCGGCTGGGTCACCGGCCACAGCTACATTCTCTATGGGCCGCTGGCGAACGGCGCCACCACGCTGATGTTCGAGGGCGTTCCGAACTATCCGGATAATTCCAGATTCTGGAATGTCATCGACAAGCACAACGTCAACATCTTCTACACCGCGCCGACCGCGATCCGCGCGCTGATGCAGGCCGGCGACGGTCCCGTGCAGAAGACCTCGCGCAAGAGCCTGCGCCTGCTCGGCTCAGTCGGCGAGCCGATCAATCCGGAAGCATGGGAATGGTATCACCGCGTGGTCGGCGACGGGCGCTGCCCGATCGTCGACACCTGGTGGCAGACGGAGACCGGCGGCATTTTGATCACGCCGCTGCCGGGTGCGACCAAGCTGAAGCCAGGCTCTGCAACGCGGCCATTCTTCGGCGTGGTGCCCGAAATCGTCGATGCCGACGGCAAGGTGCTCGAAGGCGAATGCACCGGCAATCTCTGCCTGGCCAAATCCTGGCCGGGGCAGATGCGCACGGTTTATGGCGACCACGCGCGTTTCGAGCAGACCTATTTCTCGACTTACAAAGGCAAGTATTTCACCGGCGACGGCTGCCGCCGGGATGCCGACGGCTATTACTGGATCACCGGCCGCGTCGACGACGTCATCAACGTATCCGGCCATCGCATGGGCACGGCCGAAGTCGAGAGCTCGCTGGTGGCGCATGCCAAAGTGTCGGAAGCGGCCGTGGTCGGCTATCCCCACGACATCAAGGGCCAGGGCATCTACGCCTATGTGACGTTGATGGCCGGTACCGAGCCGACCGAGGAGCTGCGGAAAGAGCTGGTCGCCTGGGTGCGCAAGGACATCGGCCCGATCGCGTCCCCCGACCAGATCCAGTTCGCGCCGGGCCTGCCGAAAACCCGCTCCGGCAAGATCATGCGCCGCATCCTGCGCAAGATCGCCGAGGATGAACCCTCCAGCCTCGGCGACACCTCGACGCTCGCCGACCCTGCCGTGGTCGACGACCTCGTCAAGAACCGGCAGAACAAGAAGTCGGCGCCGGCGTAAGGCTGGCGCACCTCACGTATCTAGCTTCGGCATTGGAGACGCCCAAGCTCCCACGTCGTCATGGCCGGGCTCGTCCCGGCCATCCACGTTTTTGGTGCGGAGAGCAAGACGTGGATGCCCGGGACAAGCCCGGGCATGACGAGTTTGTGGGCCTATCAGGGAAGACTGAAGCAGCAGGACCCGGCGGCAACCCGCCGTGCTCACGCGCTCGTCAGTGGCGGGCCCGCCTCCGCGGGCATTTCGCCGCCATGTGTTGTTTTCCGGTCATTTACTTTATTTCGAACATTTTCTTTGTTCCGCCCCTCGAAACCAGTCTCAAGGGCCGACGGTGAAACCGGTCGGTGAGTTCGCGCGACTAACAATCGTCGGCGAGACCGCGAGACGCCAAGGCCTCGAACGCCACGGCTTCGAACGCCAAGGTTTTCGAACGCCAAGGCTTGAAAGGATATTTGAGGGCCCCCGAGAGGGGCGGGCAAAGTGGAGCTGGGGAATGTCGAAGAGGATTGCGGTGGCGCTGGCTGCCACCATCGGTGCGAGCATTGTGATGTCCTCGGCGGCGCAGGCGCGGCCGGAACTGGTCGATGTCAGCGGCGATTACGCGCCGGGCACGATCGTGGTGAAGACCCATGAGCGACGTCTCTACCTCATTCTCGAGTCCGGTCGCGCCATGCGCTACCCGGTCGGGGTCGGCAAGGCCGGCAAGCAGTGGTCGGGCACCACAAAGATCGACGGCAAGTATCTCAACCCGGCATGGTCGCCGCCGAGTGAAGTCAAACGCGACAAGCCTGACATGCCCGACGTGATTCCCGGCGGCTCGCCGCGCAACCCGATGGGCGTCGCGGCGATGACGCTGGCCGGCGGGGAGTATGCCATTCACGGCACCAACGTGCCGGGCTCGGTCGGGGGCTTCGTATCCTACGGTTGTATCCGCATGCTGAACGACGACATCGCTGATCTCTACCAGCGCGTGCCAGTCGGAACCACCGTGACCGTGACGCGCTGATCGATTGAATGGTAAGAGCCGCGCGGTCGCGCGGCTTTTTCATTTCATTTGGATAACGGTTGGCTTGCGTTCGCACACCAGCCGTTGCGGTGACCGCCGCCATAAGGGCGCGCGTGACCTGCCGCCAGCATCGTGCTCGAAATATTTGCGGTGTGCCTCGTCGCTGCGTCGGCGACAACCCGGCCGGAATATTTGTCCGGCCCGACATTCGAAATGGTGACTCCGCCGTCGCCGAGCAATCTGCGCAACGCGCCCGTCGCAGCCTCTGCCATCTGCAGTTCCTGTGGACAGGATGCCTGCAACTCGGGCGCATCGATGCCGCGCAGGCGAATGCGCGTGGTGGGCTCGAGACCCGTTTCCAAATGAACGCGCGCCTCGAACGTATCGCCATCGATTGTGCGGATCACATCGACGGAATAGCGCTGGTTGGAATTTCCGGCGCGTTTCCACACCATCTCGGCATCGCGCGCCGCCTGGCTATCGGCTGAACTCGGCAACAACCGCCGCACCCAGTCCCGCACCGGCAGCGTCGTCGCCGACGCCACGCAAAGCACGAATACCCACGGCAGCGCTGCCGAAAACCAGCGGCGAAAAAGACCCCGGCGCGGGGTCCGGTATGCATTCGTTCTCTCGTACGGGGGCATATTCCCGACTAAGAGCTGAGTCGGGTCGTCCGGCAAAGGCCCAGTCCTATTCTTGGCCCTTAAAAATCAGAAGCTATCCCTTTGCGCTCCCAATCACCGTAGCGGGTCGGTTCCGGTCCCTTCGGACCCTGGAATTCCTTCTGCTGCGGCCTGGCGCTGGCTTCAGTTGCCTTGCGGCGCGCTTCGGCCTCGGCGAGCGCGCGCTCGGCCGCGGGCGTCAGCTTCTTGCGTTCCGCAACCGGCGCGGAGAATGAAGAATTGTCGGTCATCGCAACTCTCCCATAGCACGGGATGGGCGCACAGATGACATCACAATCGAGAAATTGTCTGTGGCGATTCTTACATTTGGCATATTCGCATGCCAAATGAGCGTTTCATTTCCTTGGCATGAGCCGAAACCTTTCCGCCTTCCGAGACATTGCTGCTTCATGCCCCCTTCAAGATTCGCAGTACCTTCAGAAGTGCCCGGCCTCGCGGCGCGGCGGATCGCGGCTGACATTCTCGACGGCGTGCTGCACAAGCATCGCACCCTCGACGATCAACTCGACGGCACGGGCGCTCATCCCGGACTGAAAACGCTCGCCGATCGCGACCGCGCGTTGATGCGGCGGCTGGTGGCGACGATCCTGCGGCGGCTCGGCACGCTCGGCCATGTGCTGTCGCGCCTGCTCGATCGCGGCATTCCGACCGATGCGCCGCGGGCACAGAGCGCGCTGCTGATCGGCGCGGCGCAGATTCTCTGGATGGACGTGCCCGATCATGCCGCCGTCGATCTCTCGGTACGGCTGGTGCAATCGGACCGCCGCGCCGCAAAGTATGCCGGCCTCGTCAACGCCGTGCTGCGCCGTTGCGCCCGTGAGGGACAACCGCTGATCGAGGAAATCAAGTCGCAGACGCTTGATGTTCCGCCATGGCTGCTCGCGCGCTGGATCGGCGCCTATGGCGAGACCACCGCGCGGGAGATGGCGCGCGCCATCGGCCACGAGCCGTCGCTTGACATCACTGTGAAGGCGGACGCAGCGCAATGGGCGAGCCGCCTGCATGGCGAAGCCTTGCCGACCGGAACCGTGCGCACGCTGCTGCAGGGTTCGGTGACCATGCTGCCCGGTTTCTCCGAGGGACAGTGGTGGGTACAGGACGCCGCCGCCGCGCTGCCGGCGCGGTTGTTCGGCGATGTCGCCGGCAAGAGCATCGTCGACCTCTGCGCCGCGCCCGGCGGCAAGACCGCGCAGCTCGCGCACGCCGGCGCGCGCGTCACCGCGGTCGATCGCTCGCCGGCGCGCATGGCACGGCTGCGCGACAACCTGGCCCGGCTTTCGCTGCAGGCCGCTGACGTGGTGATCGATGCGATCGAATGGCAAGGCAATGGCGGTTACGACGGCGTGCTGGTGGATGCACCATGCACCTCCACCGGCACCATCCGCCGTCATCCCGACGTGGCTTGGCTGCGTCAGGAAGCCGACATTGCGGCGCTATCCGCGCTACAGAAACGGTTGCTGCAAAAGGCGGTCGCCCTGCTCAAGCCGGGCGGGACGCTGGTCTATTGCACCTGTTCGTTGGAGCCCGAGGAAGGTGAGCAGGCGGTCGCGTCCCTGCTCGCTACCGAATCGGGCGTGCGTCGCGCCCCGATCGAGGTGGACGAGGTTGCGGGCCTCAGCGAAATCGTGACCGCAAGCGGCGATTTGCGGACCCTGCCCTGTCATTTGCCCCATGCCGACCCCCGACTCGGCGGGCTGGATGGATTTTACGCGGCGCGACTGGTAAAAACCTGATTTTAGACCGGAATCTTCCCGCCTTCGAGTGATTCGTCCCTTTTCAAGATGGTGCCTTACCGGCGTTTCCGGATTAAAAGGATTCGTCAGAATACCCCTCCCTCCTTAAAGCCAAGGCACGGCGTGTCGGTCGCTCAACGCAGACGCATCTCGACGCTTATCATGAGCCGCTCGGCGCGGACCGTGATCGCGCGCGCGACCGGCGCAACGGTGGCGGTATCGCGGCTGTGGCCCGGCCGCGCCGACCGGCTGATCATCGCTCCGCACGACCTGCGCACCGCCGACGCCACCCGCGCCGCGGAAATCTATGCCGGCCGCTTCGTGTTCGCCGGCAAAATCGTCACCTGCCATGGCCGCTCGATCTTCGATCTCGAGCCGCCGTCGGAAGATTGGGAAGTCGCGCTGCTCGGCTTCGGCTGGCTGCGGCACCTGCGCGCCGCCGACACCGCGTTGACCCGCGCCAATGCCCGCTCGCTTGTCGATGACTGGATCTCAAATCCGGCGCGCAAGCGGCCGCTCGAACGCCGCCCCGACGTGCTGGCCCGCCGCGTGATCTCGCTGTTGTCGCAGGCGCCGCTGGTGCTCGGCGACACCGACGGAAAATTCTATCGTAAATATCTGCGCGGGCTGACCCGCGAAATTCGATATCTTCGCTACACGATGCTCGACATCGCCGACGGTGTGCCGCGGCTGCAGGTCCTGATCGCGTTGTGCTACGCCTCGCTGTGCCTGGCCAATCAGGCGCGACACATCCGCTCCGCCACGCGACGGCTTTCCGACGAGTTGCAGCGCCAGATCCAGCCCGACGGCGGGCATATTTCGCGCAATCCCGGCGCGCTGGTCGAGCTGCTCAGCGACCTCCTGCCGCTGCGCCAGACCTTTGCCGCCCGCAACATCGCGCCCCCGCCCGCGCTGTTGAATGCGATCGACCGCATGATGCCGATGCTACGCTTCTTCCGTCATGGCGACGGCAGCTTTGCGCTGTTCAATGGCATGAGCAGCGCGCCCTCGGACCTGGTGGCGACACTGCTCGCCTATGACGACACGCACGGCGTGCCGATGGCGAACATGCCGCATACCGGCTTCCAGCGGCTCGACGCCGGCACGACGACCGTCATCATCGATACCGGGCCACCGCCTCCGCCGAATGTCAGCCAGGAAGCTCACGCCGGATGTCTCTCGTTCGAACTGTCTTCGGGGCCGAGCCGGATCGTGGTCAATTGCGGGATGCCCTCGACCGGCCGGGATAATTGGCGCACGTTTGCGCGCAGCACCGCAGCGCATTCGACCCTGACCTATCACGACGCGTCCTCGTGCCAGTTCGTCGAATTGTCGGCGATGAAGCGCCTGCTGCAGGGCGCGCCGGTGGTCAGCGGTCCGGCCAACGTGGAAAGCTACCGCGAGGCGGTGGCCGACGGCGATCTCCTGACCACCTCGCATGACGGCTATCTTGCCCGCTTCGGCGTCGTGCATCGCCGGGTGCTGATGATCTCCCATGACGGCGCAAGGCTCGACGGCGAGGACACCGTGTCGCCGGCTCCGGGGACGCGCATCAAGGGCGCCGAGACCGATTTTGCGCTGCGGTTTCATCTTCATCCCGCGGTGAAGGCCAGCCGCCTCAGCGATGCGCGCGGCGTCATGCTGGTTTTGCCCAACCGCGACGTCTGGACCTTCGAGGTGCTCGACGACAAGGTCGATCTCGAGGACAGCGTGTTTCTGGCCGGCAATGACGGCCCGCGCCGCACCGCCCAGATCGTGATCCGCCAGGATTCCCGCCACGCCTCCTCGGTCCGCTGGAGCTTTGTCCGCTCAAGCACGTCGGCAGGCACGACCGCCGCCCGGCGCCATGCGCAGCGCGAGCCGGAATTGCCGTTGTAGGACGTGTTTGCCCAGGGGTTCACGGCTGACCCTTGCTTGACGCGTGTAAGCTATTTGCTTACAATACCGGCGTGATAAAAACCTTCAAGAGCAAGGCCCTTTCGGAATTGTGGGCGAAGGGCAGGAGTTCAAAAATTGATGTGAAAATGCAGAAGCGCATTTTCGCGAAGCTGGACCGTCTCGACGTTGCCGTCCGCGCCGAGGAAATGAATATCCCCGGCTTCGACTTTCACGCATTGCACGGCTTTAACCCGAAGCGCTATTCGGTCCACGTCAACGGGCCGTGGTGCATCACGTTCGAATTTGAAGACGGCGACGCCTTACGGGTCGATTTCGAACAGTATCACTAAAGGAGCAAACATGGTCTATGCAGCCAAGCGCAGCAAGAACCGCTGCCCCACCCACCCCGGTGCGCTACTTCGCGACGACGTTATTCCGGCTACCGGCCGAACCAAGGCCGAGATCGCCGGTCTACTCGGAATTTCGCGCCAGCACCTTTACGACATCCTGGGGGAACGAAAGCCGGTATCTCCCGCAATCGCAGTGCGCCTTGGCAAGCTTTTCGGCGATGGTGCGGGAGTCTGGACCAGGATGCAGGGCGCTTACGATACTTGGCATGCGGAACGCACCGAAGATGTCAGCCGCATTCCAACCATCAAGGCTAAAGCCGCCTGAGACCTGACCTTCGGGAAATGCCGGCTTTCCTCCAACTTTCGTAGGAAAGGCGTGCCGATCCCAGTTTCTTGACCTTCCAAACCGTGCTACCGGGCTGGCCTTAACAGCCAGGAATCCAGCCATGACCGACCATCCGCGCCGCCTGACCCGCGCCCTGTTGTCCGTTTCCGATAAGACCGGGCTCATCGAATTTGCCCAAGCGCTGGCGGGACATGGCGTCGAACTGGTCTCGACCGGCGGCACGGCGAAGGCGATCGCCGCGGCAGGGCTGAAGGTCAGGGACGTCTCCGAACTCACGGGCTTTCCGGAAATGATGGACGGCCGGGTCAAGACGCTGCATCCAAAGGTGCATGGCGGCCTACTCGCGATCCGCGACAACAAGGAGCACGCCGACGCCATGAAGGCACACGGCATCGCGCCGATCGATCTGCTCGTCGTCAACCTCTACCCGTTCGAGGCGACCGTCGACAAAGGCGCTGCTTACGAAGACTGCATCGAGAATATCGATATCGGCGGGCCCGCGATGATCCGGGCGGCCGCCAAAAACCACGACGACGTCGCCGTCGTCGTCGAGGCGCAGGACTATCAGGCCGTGCTCGACGAGCTCGCCGCCAACAAGGGCGCAACGACACTCGCGTTGCGTCGCCGCCTCGCCGCAAAAGCCTATGCGCGTACCGCGTCCTATGATGCCGCGATCTCGAACTGGTTTGCTACGCAGCTCAAGGACAACGCGCCGGATTTCCGCGCCTTCGGCGGCCGGCTGATTCAGTCGCTGCGCTATGGCGAGAACCCGCATCAATCGGCCGCGTTCTATCGCACGCCCGACAAGCGGCCCGGCGTCGCCACGGTGCGGCAGTTGCAAGGCAGAGAGCTGTCCTACAACAACATCAACGATACCGATGCCGCCTATGAATGCATCGCCGAGTTCGACCCGGCACGTACCGCCGCCTGCGTCATCGTCAAGCACGCCAACCCCTGCGGCGTCGCCGAAGGTCCCGACCTGGTCAGCGCCTATCGCAAGGCGTTCGCCTGCGACACGCAGTCGCCCTATGGCGGCATCATCGCCGTCAATCGAACGCTCGACGCGGAAGCCGCGCGCGTCATCACGGAAATCCTGACCGAAGTGATCATCGCGCCGGACGCGACCGAAGAGGCCATCGCGATCGTCGCGAAACGGAAGAACCTCCGGCTTCTCCTCGCCGGCAGCCTGCCCGACCCGCGCGCGCCGGGCCTCACGGCAAAGACCGTCGCAGGCGGCCTTCTGGTGCAGAGCCGCGACAATGCTGTCGTCGACGACATCACGCTCAAGACCGTGACCAGACGCGCGCCGACCGACGCCGAGTTGCGCGATCTCAAATTCGCGTTCCGCGTCGCAAAGCACGTCAAGTCGAACACCATTATCTACGCCAAGGATCTCGCCACCGTCGGCATCGGTGCCGGCCAGATGAGCCGGGTAGATTCCGCGCGCATCGCCGCCCGCAAAGCACAGGATGCTGCGGCTGACGCGAAGCTCGCCGAGCCTCTCACCAAAGGCTCGGTCGTCGCTTCCGACGCGTTCTTCCCGTTCGCGGATGGCATGCTGGCCTGCATCGAAGCCGGCGCCACCGCGGTGATCCAGCCCGGCGGCTCGATCCGCGACGACGAAGTCATCAAGGCCGCCGACGACCACGGCATCGCCATGGTGTTCACGGGCGTCAGGCATTTCCGGCACTGAGCGACGAACACGATTGCCGTCATTCCGGGGGTGCGCCTCTTGGCGCGAGCCCGGAATCCATCTTGGCCGCACGTGCTGTGCCAGCCAAGCCGTCATTGCGATAAATCCACTTATCGGGCAAATCACTTCTGATTTTCCGAAACCGTGTCAAGCTCCGGAATCAAAAATATTTCGCTTCACGCGAGGGGCAAATCAGCCGCATAACTCCGCCCGTCTCACGGCAGATGAGGGGCGCTCGCGATCGTCACGAACGTGCGGTGAGATGCGGTGGACGCGGAATGCGCGCTAGACGTACGCGCAGGAAGCGTACGGTGAAGTCGTGTGGTTCTGGCGCCGCGGTGCTGGCGTTAAGTCCTTTGGAAGCGAAGCGTCTCAGGGGCGACGGTGGCAAGAAAGCCGTTCACCGGGGAGAGCACGAAGTAAGCCGTAAAGCCACTGCGCAGGGAAGGCCGGGATGCTCCCGCTGTACCTGTATGCTCGTGTGCGTTTCCTTTTGCGCACTTTGCACACGAGACCGCGGGTGCGGCGCGCACCCGGTCTTCCCTGCGCCCTCTGAACAAGAGGGCGGGAAGTTGAGAGCAAACCTCGGGCACAGTGTGTCGCGAGATCGCCGCCTCATACTCAGTCGTTATCGCCCGGCTTGACCGGGCGACCCAGTATTCCAGAGACGTCAATGATTGAATCGAGAAGCCGCGGCGTACTGGATCCCCGCCTGCGCGGGGATGACTGTAATAGATGTGCCGCTACTTCCCCGTCTTTGCGGGCGAAGCGAAGCAATCCATCTATCCCCGAGTCGAACTATGGATTGCTTCGCTTCGCTCGCAATGACGTGGATAGGCCGCGGCGCACCAGACCTTCGCAAGGTATGACGAGCCGATCCAATCGTTCACCCTCACTCCCTCACGCGCGTCAGCAGCGCGAGGCCCGCCACGAAAAACACCACCAGCAGCGCCATGCCGGCCTTTTGGCTTGCGGTGACGGCCGTGACCGCGCCGATCAGAAGCGGGCCGATGAACGAGGTCACCTTCCCGGTCAGCGCGAACAAACCAAAATAATGCGCGATGCGATCCTTCGGCGCGAGGCGGATCAGAAGCGTGCGCGACGCCGCCTGCAGCGGGCCGCCGGCCGCGCCGATCAGGCATCCGAGTACGAGATAGGCGCGCTCGGCGGCGCCGGAAAACAGTGCGCCGCCCGGAGCTGGTGGGGCGACCTGCACGAACAGGATCGAATCCTTGTCGACCAGCAAGATCGCGGCGAGCGCAAGCAGCAGGATCGAGAGGCTGCCGGCGATCACGCGCTTGGGTCCGAGCCTGTCGTCGAGCTTGCCGCCAAGCCAGGCGCCGAAGGTACCCGCAATCGCCAGCAGAATTCCGAACGTCCCGATCTGGATCGTATGCCAGCCGAAGGTGCCGGCGGCATAAATGCCGCCGAACGCGAACAGCGAGACCAATCCATCGGTATAGATCATGTTGGCGAGCAGAAACGTCGCTATCGACTTCTGCTTCGGCAATTCGCCGAGTGTCCGCTTGAGTCCGCTCAATCCTTCGCGCAACGCCTCGCGGATTGGACGCCTGGCCGGATAATCCGGTGTGAACAGGAACATCGGCGTCACGAAAATGACGAACCAGATGGCGGTCAAAGGACCGGTGATGCGATCGCCCTGATGCGTGACCGGATCGAGACCGAACAACGGCGCCAGGCCGAACAGTGTACGCCCGGTCTCGGGACTGGCCGCCAGAAAGCCGAGCACCAGGATGAGGCTGAGGATGCCGCCGATATAGCCGGTTGCCCACCCGGTGCCGGACAACCGCCCGATTCTGTCCGGCGGCACCAGCGTCGGCATCATCGCGTTGTTGAAGACGGTGGCGAATTCGACACCGATGCTCGCAATCGCATAGGCCAACAACAGCGGCGGGATGACGCTGGGGTCGCCCGGCTTTCCGAACCACATCAGGCAAGAGCCGATCACCAAAAGCGACCCGAAGCCGGCGATCCACGGCTTGCGGCGGCCGCTGGCGTCGGCGATGGCACCCAGCACCGGCGACAGCAGCGCGATCATCAGTCCGGCGGCGGCGGTGGCGAATCCCCAGAGCGCCTGCCCGCTCGCAGGATCCGGCGCCACGAAGCCCGCGAAATAGGGCGCGAAGACAAACGTGGTGATCAGCGTGAAATAAGGCTGCGCGGCCCAATCGAAGAAGATCCAGCTCGCGACCGCGGCGCGGCGCGGATACGCCTGCGGAATCTCGGCGCCAACTGCCTCGGAAGCGATCACCGCCATGCCGGATATTTCCTTCAAAAGTCTCGCGAAGCGTTTTGCGTGCCGAATTCAAACCCATATAGCATGCGTCACCAACGCTGGCGCTGTTGCCCACGCGCCACACAGGCTCAAACTGCGGCGGATTTTCGATGACAATCTTTTCAATCAGCCGGCGCAAGGCGATCGCCGCAATCGCGCTGATATTTGCCTGCGGCACGACCGCTTTTGCGCAGGAACGCCGCTCTTATTCGCCCTCGGACCTCTCCGCCGTTCGCTCCATTCCAGCCGAGCACGGCATGGTGGTCGCCCAGGAAAGGATCGCGGCGGAAGTCGGCGCCGACATTCTCCGGCAAGGCGGCAATGCGGTTGATGCCGCGGTCGCCACCGGCTTTGCGCTTGCCGTGACCTATCCGCGCGCCGGAAACATCGGCGGCGGCGGCTTCATGGTGATCCATTCGGCCGAGCGCAATGAGGACGTCGCCATCGACTATCGCGAGACCGCACCAGCCGCAACCACGCGCGATATGTTTCTGGGACCGGATGGCAAGCCCGATACCGATAAGTCGCGCAATTCCGCGCTCGGTATCGGCGTGCCCGGCACGGTGGCCGGATTGGCACTGGCGCTGGAGAAGTACGGCTCCGGCCGCTTCACGCTCGCGCAAATCCTCAAGCCCGCCATCGAGCTCGCACGAGACGGTTTCGCAATCGCCGACGACACCGCCGACACGCTGCCGGACATGTATCGCCGGATGGCGCGTTGGCCGAACTCGGCCAAGGCGTTCTCCCGCGACGACGGCACGGCGCTGCGAGAGGGCGACCGCCTGGTTCAGGCCGATCTCGCGGCAACGCTGTCGGCGATTGCCGAGCAAGGACCGCGCGGATTTTATGCGGGGCCGGTCGCCGAACGGCTGGCAAAAGCCGTCCGCGATGCCGGCGGCATCATGACGGCGGATGATCTCAAATCCTACGAGGCGGTGATCCGCAAGGCCGTGCGCGGAAACTATCGCGGCTACGATATCGTGTCGATGCCGCTGCCCTCGTCCGGTGGCACGGTGCTACTGGAGGCGCTGAACATTCTCGAAGGGTTTCCGATGGCGGACATGAAGCAAGGCTCCGCACCTTCGCTGCATCTCATGATCGAGGCCATGAAGCGCGCTTACGCCGACCGGGCGCGGTATCTCGGCGATCCCGCCTTCGTCAACGCGCCGGCGAATCTCCTGATCGCGAAGGATTACGCGGCAAAGCAACGCGCCAGCATCGACCTTGCGCGCGCTACGCCCGCCGACGCGTTGTCCGTGAGCCCGCCGCGCGAGGGCAGCAACACCACGCATTATTCCGTCGTCGACTCCGGCGGCAATGCCGTCAGCAACACCTATACGCTGAATTTTTCCTATGCCGTCGGCCTCGTCGCCGATGGCACCGGCGTGCTGCTCAACAACGAACTCGACGACTTCACCGCAGCACCCGGCGCGGCGAACGCATTCGGCCTGGTCGGCTTCGAAGCCAATTTGCCGGGCCCGGGCAAAAGGCCGCTGTCGTCGATGTCGCCAACGATCGTGCTGAAGGACGGCAAGCCGGTGCTGGTGACGGGCTCGCCGGGCGGCAGCCGGATCATCTCGGCCGTGCTGCAGGTCGTGATCAATGTGCTCGATTACAAGATGGACGTCGCCACCGCCGTGGCCGCACCCCGGTTGCACCATCAATGGATGCCGGATGTGGTGCGCGTGGAGCGCGGCTTCCCGCAGGAAACGCTGGATGCGCTAAAGGAGAAGGGTCATCAGGTGATCGAGCCGCTCGGCCAGACCTCGGCCAATTCGATCGCCGTCACGCCCAGCGGCCTACTCGGCGCCCCCGATCCGCGGACGAGAGGCGCGG
Organism: Bradyrhizobium sp. 157; assembly: GCF_023073815.1. Classification (NCBI taxonomy): domain Bacteria; kingdom Pseudomonadati; phylum Pseudomonadota; class Alphaproteobacteria; order Hyphomicrobiales; family Nitrobacteraceae; genus Bradyrhizobium; species Bradyrhizobium sp. 157. Next base: position 149,887 of record NZ_JADPKF010000111.1, read on the forward strand.
CGGCGGTGGGGCAGTGAGCGTTGGGATAATGAGGCGCACACTCGTGAGGGACATGGATTGTAAGGGACGCACAGCGGATGGATTCCCTCCCCTTGCGGGGGAGGGTTAGGGAGAGGGGTACCACTTGCTCCGCTGCTCGACGCGTAGCATGGGCATCTATTTCGCCTCGCGAGGGCCGTTGATGCAGGGTCGCGTTATGTCTGCCGTCAGCGCCTGTGGCTACCCCTCTCCCCAACCCTCCCCCGCAAGGGGGGAGGGAGCCGTTCGTTCGTGCGTCCATAACTGGAGGCTTTCGTCATGACATCCCTCAAAGGCAAGACGTTGTTCATCTCCGGCGCCAGCCGCGGCATTGGGCTGGCGATTGCGCTTCGCGCCGCGCGTGACGGCGCCAATGTTGCGATTGCGGCGAAGACCGCCGAGCCTCATCCGAAACTCAAGGGCACGATCTACACCGCGGCGGAAGAAATTCGCGCTGCTGGCGGCAAGGCGTTGCCGGTGCTGTGCGACATCCGCGACGAGGCGCAGGTGATCGCGGCGATCGAGCAGACCGTCGCCGAATTCGGCGGCATCGATATCTGCGTCAACAACGCCAGCGCCATCAGCCTGACCAACTCGCAAGCAACCGACATGAAGCGGTTCGACCTGATGATGGGCATCAACACCCGCGGCACGTTCATGGTGTCGAAATACTGCATTCCGCACCTGAAGAAGGCGGAAAACCCGCACATCTTGATGCTGTCGCCGCCGCTCGACATGAAGACGAAATGGTTCGAGCATTCGACCGCTTATACGATGGCAAAATTCGGCATGAGCATGTGCGTGCTGGGCTTGTCGGGCGAGCTGAAACCCGCCGGCGTCGCCGTCAACGCGCTATGGCCGCGCACCACCATCGCCACCGCCGCGGTCGGCAACCTGCTCGGCGGCGAAGCGATGATGCGCGCCAGCCGCACGCCCGAGATTATGGGCGACGCCGCGCACGCGATCCTGACCAGGCCGGCGCGGGAATTCACCGGACAGTTCTGCATCGACGACAAGGTGCTGTACGCCTCCGGCGTCAGGGATTTCGAGCACTACCGCGTCGATCGGTCCGTGCCGCTGATGTCGGATTTCTTCGTTCCCGACGACGACGTGCCGCCGCCCGGCGTCACCGTGCAGGCGCTGCCCTCGGTTGGGACGGCGCAGACGTCGCGATAGGCGCCTGGAGGAGCAGCCGTGAAGCGGTCAGCGCCCGACCACATACGGCCCGCCCTTCTCGAGGGCGCGCGCATAGGCCGGCCGCGCGTGGATGCGTTCGAGAAACGCCATCGCTTTGGGATGGCCCTGCTCCAGCCCGCCGCGCGCCGCGGCGGCTTCCAGGGGAAAGCTCATCTGGATATCGGCGGCGGTGAATTCATTGCCCGCGAACCATTCGCTCTTGCCGAGCTCGCTCTCCCAATAATCCATGTGCTGTTTGAGCTGCGGATTGACCAGGGTGGTCAGCGCCGTGTTGGAGACCTTGCGCACCAGCGGCCGCAGCAGCGCGGGCGCGCGCTTCGGCATCAGCGTGAACAGCAGCTTCAGGAGCAGCGGCGACATCGCGGAGCCTTCCGCATAGTGCAGCCAATAGGTGTAGCGCAGCCGCTCCGGCGTATTCGGCGGCGGGATCAGGCGGCCGTTGCCATAGGTGCCGACGATGTATTCGCAGATCGCGCCGGATTCGGCGATCGTATTGCCGTTGTCGGTAATAACGGGCGATTTGCCGAGCGGGTGAATGGCGCGCAGTTCCTTCGGCGCGCGCATGTCCGGCTGGCGCTGATACCGGACGATCTCGTAAGCGACGCCGAGCTCTTCGAGAAGCCAGAGCACGCGCTGGGAGCGTGAGTTGTTGAGATGATGAACCGTCAGCATGGCGTTCCCCCAAGGTTGGCGTGGCGTTGGTGCCAGCCGGGGAATGGAAAGTCGAGACGGCCTGGAGCCGGCCACATATTTTACCCGGGGATATTGACCGGCAAAATTTATCCGGGTAAATATAGCACGCCAAAATCCAGAGTATCTTCAATGGCTCACACGTCCCGCCCCCAGTTCACCGCCTTCATCGGCCCGCAACGCCTGGCAGCCGGCCCGCTCGCCGAAGTCGCGCTGGCAGTCATGCAGGCTTCCCGCCGGCCTGCGGTGCTGCCGATCATCATATTCAGCGACGCGACTGGCCAGCCGATCGATCTCGACCTTCGGGGGACCGAGGGCGACGTTATTGCCCGCCTGCCGCAACCGGCCTCGCCTTCGGATGTCGAAGCCGATGAGGCTGCGGCGACTGAGCCGCGCGGACGGGGGCGGCCCAAGCTCGGCGTGGTCGCGCGCGAGGTGACGCTGTTGCCGCGCCATTGGGAATGGCTCGGGGCGCAGCCCGGCGGCGCGTCGGTCGCGCTGCGCAAGCTCGTCGACGAGGCGCGCCGCGCCAATGGCGACGCGGATCGCGCCCGCACCGCCAGGGACGCCGCCTATCGCTTCATGTCCGTGATGGCCGGCAATCTCGCCGGCTTCGAGGAAGCCTCGCGGGCGTTGTTCGCCGATGACCGGCGGCGCTTCGTCGCTCTCGTCGCCGGCTGGCCCGACGATATCCGCGACCACGTCGTCAAGCTCGCCTTCAGCGATCGCGCCGAGCCATAGGCGCGATCGGCCTTCAGCCGAAACTTCCAACACCTCTCGCCTGCCCCGCCTTCCAGAATATTACGATCGTCATGATACTGTGGACGCACCGGCTGCCTTGCGCCACAATGCGCAAAAGCATCCAAGGAGACTGCCGTGAGCTCAAATCCGCAATTCCTGTTCGATTTCGGCAGCCCCAACGCCTTCCTTGCCCATGAAGCGATTCCGGCGATCGAAAAGCGCACCGGCGTGAAGTTCGAATACGTCCCGATCCTGCTCGGCGGCATCTTCAAGGCCACCAACAACAAGTCGCCCGCCGAAACGCTCGCCGGCATCAAGAACAAGCGCGAATTCCACGCGCTGGAAACCGAGCGCTTCGTGAAGCGCTTTGGGGTCAAGCCCTACGTCTGGAACCCGTTCTTCCCGGTCAACACGCTGAACCTGATGCGCGCGGCGGTGGCCGCCCAGCTCGAAGGCGTGTTCGAGAAATATGTCGATGCTGCCTTCCACCACATGTGGGTCGAGCCAAAGAAGATGGATGACCCCGATGTCGCAGCCAAGGCGCTGGCCTCGTCCGGCCTCGATGCCGCCAGGCTGCTGGCGCGATCGCAGGATGCGGATGTGAAGACCAGACTGATCGAGAATACGCAAGACGCGGTCGAGCGTGGCGCGTTCGGCTCGCCGACGTTCTTCGTCGGCAAGGAAATGTTCTTCGGCAAGGAGCAGCTTCGCGAAGTCGAGGAAATGATTTCGGGCAAATAGCCGCCCCGATCAGACCACATGGTAGGCAAGCGAATGTGGGTGGCGAATAGCGAATAGTTGGGAGTAGATTGCAGCCGGCATCTTCCTACTCGCCATTGGCTACTCGCAATTCGCCCGTTCCAAAATCAACAATAAGGAAAGTTGATCCATGCGTATTCTCGTGGTCGGCGCCGGGGCCATCGGCGGCTATTTCGGCGGCAGGTTGCTTCAGGCAGGAAACGACGTGACGTTCCTGGTCCGGCCGAAGCGCGCTTCCGAGCTCGCAAGCGCAGGTCTTGTCATCAGGAGTCCCGCCGGCGACGTGACGCTCAACAGCCCGCCAACCGTGCAGGCCGACAAGCTCACCGAGGCCTTCGACGTTGTGCTGTTGAGCTGCAAGGCCTTCGACCTGGAAGATGCGATCAAGTCTTTTGCTCCTGCGGTCGGGCCGCAAACCGCAATCATCCCGCTGCTCAACGGCATGCTGCACCTCAAGGTGCTGGACAAGAAATTCGGCGCCGACCGCGTGCTCGGCGGTCTCTGCGCGATCGCGGTGACGCTCAACGAGCCCCGCGAGGTGGTCCAGCTCGCGCCGATGCAGTCGCTCAATTTCGGCGAGCGCGACGGCTCGATGTCCGAGCGGGTGCGTGCCATTGCAAAAGTGTTCGAAAGCGGCAAATTCGGTGCCGTGGCCAGCGAACACATTATGCAGGACATGTGGGAGAAGTGGGTTTTCCTCGCTTCGCTGGCGGCCTCGACCTGCCTGATGCGCGCCTCGGTCGGCAACATCCTGGCGGTCGCCGGCGGCAAGGATTTTCTGCTCGGCATGCTCGATGAATGCAGCGCGATTGCAAAGGCGTCGGGCTACGAGCCGAGCGGACCATTCTTCCAGCGCACCAGCGGCTTGTTGACCACCGAGGGCTCGCCGATGACCGCCTCGATGTTCCGCGACATCAAGGCGGGACTGCCGGTGGAGGCCGATCATGTGATCGGCGATCTCGTCGCGCGCGCCGACGCCGCCAAGATCCCGGTGCCGAAGCTGCGCATCGCCTATACGCATCTGAAGGCATATGAGAAGCAGCGGGGCTAGTTGGACCCGTAGCCCGGATGAAGCGCAGCGTAATCCGGGGACGTTCGTTCGCGTTGTTCGGATTAACCCGGGTAGCGCGGAGCCTGTCATCGGGCGCGCATTCGCGCGACCCGTTGGCTTCACCCAGGCTACGCCGCGTCAGAGATGCGCGAGATAGTGCGCGAGCGCCTCGATCTCTTCCTCGCTGAGGGAATAGGCGACATCCGTCATCGCAGCCATCGCGCCGCCGGATCGCACTCCCGATTTGTACTCGCGAAGCGCCTTGACCAGATATTCCTCGCGCTGGCCGGCGACGCGGGCGACCCCCTTGGTGCCGGCGTAGCTATCGGTGTGGCATGACGCGCAGCGCCGGCCGGCGGCCGCCTGCGCTCCCTTTTTGGAGAGATCGGGATTTTCGTCAGGCTTGGATGCTTTCGGCGGTTCGAGCGAAGCGTAGTAGGCGCCGAGGTTGCGAATATCCTCATTGCTGAGCTGTTCGACGATCGGCTGCATCTGCTCGTTCTTGCGAGTGCCGGCACGAAAGAACACGAGCTGCCACTGGATGAATTGATCAGGCTGCGCCGCCAGCGAGGGAATGTTCTCGATCTGCGAAATGCCGCCCTCGCCATGACAGCCGACGCACAGCTCGGCTTTCGCCTTGCCGGCGGTGATATCGGCTGCGTGGGCGAGCGGCACGCAAATCATGAGCGCCAGCAGCGACCCCATCAATGCACTTCGCATTTTCAACTACTCTCCGCCCTGTGCATCAAACAACAAAGGCTGCGGCCACCCGTTCCCCGGGCAAACCGCAGCCTCGGCCAGGTCAAATCCTACTTTTTGGTGTAGCTGATGCGATAGATCGCACCGGCCCAATCGTCGGACACCAGGATCGAGCCGTCCTTGTCCAGCAAGATATCGTTCGGACGGCCGAGATAGCCCTGGTCGCCTTCGAGCCAACCGGAGGCAAAGATTTCCTGCTTGGCGTTCTTGCCGTCGGCATCGACGATGACGCGCTTGATCCGTGCGCCCTGGTACTTATGCCTATTCCAGGAGCCGTGTTCGGCGATCAGAATGTTGTTCTTGTACTCGGCCGGGAATTGATCGCCGGTATAGAACTTCATGCCGAGCGGCGCCACGTGTGCGCCCAGATTGACCACGGGCGGCGTGAATTCCGAACACTTGTGACCCATCGCGAATTTCGGATCCGGCATATCGCCCTGGTGGCAATAGGGATAGCCGAAATGCTCGCCGATCCTGGAGATCATGTTGAGCTTGTCGCTTGGCATGTCGTCACTGATCCAGTCACGGGCGTTCTCCGTAAACCAGTATCGCCCGCTGCGTGGATCGATGTCGCCGCCGACGCTGTTGCGGACGCCGAGCGCCCAGATTTCGGCATTGCCGGTCTTGGGATCGACGCGCCGGATCTGCGAAAGGCTAGTCGGCGGGATGCCGATGTTGAAGGGAGGTCCGAACGGAAGATAGAACCAGCCATCCTTGTCGACGGTGATGTATTTCCACCCGTGGGCGATGTAGGACGGCATGTCGTCATACACCACCTTGCCGGCGCCGAGGTTGTCGAGATTGGCCTCGGCATTTTCATATTTGATCAGCTTGTCGACCGCGATGACGTAGAGCGCGCCATCGAGAAAGGCGAGGCCGGTCGGCATCTTGAGGCCCTTGAGAATGGTCTTGACCTCTTTCTTGCCGCCATTGTCCTTGATCGCATAGACATTGCCGAAGTCGAACGAGCCGACGAACAGCGTGCCCTTGTCGCCCCAGGCCATCTGCCGCGCTGACAGTACATTTGATGCATAGACTTCGATCTTGAAGCCGTCCGGCAGCTTGATCTTCTTCATCATGGCCGCCAATTCCGCGTCCGAGGCGCCGGTCGGCGGCCCTGACGGCGGCGCGAGACCCTTTTGCTCCTCCGTCTCATCGCCGAGGAACCAGTCTGGCGGCGGGTTAGTCCAGAAATCCTTGGTGCCGGACTCGTATTTCTTCAGGGCCTTCTGTTGCGCGCTGGCCTGGCTGATCCCCGCGACAACGAGGATGGCTGCGAGCGCAAGAATAGATCGATTGAAAGCCGATTTCATCACGTCGCTCCCCTATGCAGCCTGGCGGCTGCGCCTGTTATTATTTTCAATGTTCGAGAGGCGAATTTGGTCTGGTGAAGTAGGACAGACTGAAAAATGGTAGCACATCCGCTGCCCGAGAGAAGCGCGTGCGGCGCGGCTCTGTCCGACCGAGACAAATTTTGAGACGGATTGCCAAGCCGCGCGTTCAATCCGCTTTTGCGCGCGCTGCATCGCAATATTCGTGTTGAGCTTACGCGCCTCTCTGCTGCAAGAGCACGAGTGGGCGGCGTTCCACATCAAGTAATCGCGTGCATGTCGGCCCAAGTGACCTCGAGTGATAAACGAACAACGCAATTGTGGCCCATTTCATACGGGAGTGGATGAATCCGTGAGAGGATCCCGTCCTGACAAAATGTCTGTCTCCCCTCCGCCGGGTTTGAGCGAGCGTCCGTATGGCCAACAAGCGGATCATCCTGCTCTCGGACGGCACCGGCAATTCCGCCGGCAAGGTCTGGCGCACCAATGTCTGGCGCGTTTTCGAATCGCTGGACCTGACGAGTTCGCAACAGATTGCGTTCTACGACGACGGGGTCGGCACCTCCTCCTTCAAGCCGTTTGCGATCCTGGGCGGCGCCTTCGGCTTCGGGCTGAAGCGGAACGTGCTCGACATCTACAAATTTGCCTGCCGCAACTACCGCTCGCATCTGGAATATCTGACGCTCGAGGCTGCTGCTGCGAAGGCCGAGGGTCGCGAGGAGAGATACGGCCCCTGGCAGAGCGACGACATCTTTGCATTTGGATTCAGCCGGGGCGCCTTCACCATCCGCGTGGTGAACGGGTTGATCTGCGAACAGGGCCTGGTGAAGTACCAGACCGAAGAAGAGCTTGATCGAAAGGTCGCCGCGGCCTACCGGGCGCACCGGGCAGAGACGTTTAAGTCGCAGTTTCAGGTCGAATGGGCATTTCGAAAGCTGCGCAACCTGTTCGTATCAGCCAAACACGACAAGAACGAGCGCCCAGTCGATCACATCGCCTTTCTCGGGCTTTGGGATACTGTCGCCGCCTACGGCCTGCCCATCGACGAAATGACCCGCGGCGTCAGCCGCTATCTCTGGCCGCTCGAACTGCCGGACCGGCAGCTTCATCCGTTGGTGCGAAAGGCGTGTCACGCGCTCTCGCTCGACGATGAGCGCACCACGTTTCATCCGCTGCTGTGGGACGAGAGTCCGGAGACCGTTGTCACCGGCACCCGGAAGACCAGTTCGGAACGGATCACGCAGGTCTGGTTCGCCGGCGTGCATTCCAATGTCGGTGGCGGATATCCGGACGACTCGCTCGCCCATGTGTCGCTGACCTGGATGTTATCAGAGGCGCGCAGCCGCGGGCTGACCTTGAAGGCAGCGCCGGGAGCCGACCCCGACGCCTTTACGCGGGTGCGGTCGACCCAGGACAAGGACGGCCGCATCTACGATTCCCGCAACGGGCTCGGGGGTTACTACCGCTACGGGCCACGGAGCGTAGCCGCGCTGTCGGATACGAAATTCTCCGACGACAAGCGCGATTGCGTGAAGATCGCAGTGCCGAAAATCCATGAAAGCGTATTCGACCGGATCTCCGTCGATGCGCATCTTTATGCACCGGTCTCACTGCCGCCGGTCTATGAAATATTGACTTACGACGAGAGGATCGTCGCCCCCGACAAGCTGACCGTTCCGTCGGGCAGACCGAAATATGAGAGCCTGGCCACCGCTCGTCAGCGTGAGTTGACCCAGGAGCACGTCGTCGGAAGTTCGATCTGGCGGCGACGCATCATCTATTTCCTGACCGTCATCGCGTCGCTCTATTTGCTGACCTATCCGCTTACATCCACCGCGCCGGCCGCCGCCGAATTCACCACGCCGTTGCGGCCGCTCTCCGACCTCATTCGGATGGTCGGGCTCGCCTTGCCGGGCGCGGCCTCACGCTGGATCAATGCCTATGCGAGGGAGCCGCTCTGGTTTGTGCTGTGCGCCAGCCTTGTCGCACTGCTGCTATGGTTGAGCGCCAGCCTTAAGGACCGCATCACCGACCAGATGCGCCGCGCGTGGCGGGTAAGCCTTGCAAAAGTCGACTTGCACCGCGGCGAATCCAAACCCAGGTTCGGCCTGAGCACATCGCAAATGGTAGTGCTGGCTGGCCTGCTTGTTGTCGCGCTCTATCCGCTACCGGGCTGGACCGGCTACAGCTTGCCAAAGCTTTCTGCCTCGCCGCAGACCTTCATCGACCGGATAACCCATCCGTATTTCCAGTTCTTCGCCGTTGCCATCCTGGTCACCATGTTGCTCCGCGACAGGACAATCGCGCGCTTCAGACTGAAGGACGCCTACCGGCGACTGCTCACCAACATCAAGCTCAAGGTCGCGCCCGCATTCTTTGCGGTTTTCTTCCTGGTCGGCGGCATGGCTTTCGCCAGCCACTATCTTTTCAACATCCGCGACAGCCTTGGCCACTTCTGCCAGCCAGCGGAAAAGCCAATCACGCTAGAGGTGTGCGACCCCGACGATATGAAGCTGTGCAAGCGGGCGTCCGACGGAAGCTTCCCTAGCACCTGCACGTCGGCGGCGTGCCGCGGGGTCGATCTCGCCCCATTCAATACCGCCAACCTTTGCACGCCCGTGGGCGTCATGCTCGAGAGACGCGGACATTATCAGTTCATCCTTGAGAAAGATGGCGACTGGTCGTTTCTCGGCACACCTTCGGGCCCGGGTGGAATGCCGCTGCGCGCATTCCTTCCCAACTGGAAGAAGGACGGTGTGACCGATCCGACCGTTCCACTGGGCCGATTCGCTTTACTGGCGGCAGCTTATCCGCTCAAGCGAACGCTCGACCGGCCCTTTGGCCACGTTATCCTGCGCTACGGCGAGACCGGCAATGAGGAGAACTTCATCGATGGCGAGCCGACGAACGGCCGTCTCGAAGAGAAATTCAGGGCGACCCGGGACGGGCAATTGTTCGTCTATCTGAACCAGCCGGTCAGCGGCATCTTCCCAGGCCTGTTTGGCGGGGTGAATTCAGGCAAGGCCAGGATCTGGGTCTATCGCATTCCGAGGTGAGCCTGCCGAGGGTGCATCCGGTTTGCCCCGTACCGCAAACAAAAGGCCGCCAAATGGCGGCCTGTCGTTGGGATCCAGTGTTTGCCGATTTTAGAAATCTGGAGCGGGCGAAGGGGCTCGAACCCTCGACCCCGACCTTGGCAAGGTCGTGCTCTACCACTGAGCTACACCCGCATCCGAGATGGCGGCGATCGCTCGCCGTCAACGGCAGACCTATGCCAAATGCGGGCTGCGAATGCAACAGTCCGCGCACGGTCCGAAGCTTTTCCGGATAATCCGATTTCTTTAACAAATAGGCTCGAATCCGTCCGAAACAACGCCAAAATGGAATTTGTCGCCCTTCGGGCCATCGCCGGGAACCAGAAATCATCTGCCGGCGCGCGATCGCCCGATTCGCGGCGGCTGGCCCTCCGCCCAACCGGCCGTTCAGAACGCCGGCCGGATCGGAAGCACCCCTTCATTCCCATTCCTACATGTTCCACGGTCGGCAAAGTTGGCAGAGAGCGGCAAAGTCGGAACCAATTGATTTTTGCGGCCAAGCCGCCATCTAGCGAACGAGAACTTGGTTCCGGACCGTGCTAGAAACCAGCCGGACCCGCAGCCGATATTCTGCGTTCCTTCTCGAGACATCAGGCGAGGATACCGTGACGATAGTTGAGCAGGGCGGCGGCCCGGCGCCGCAGGCAGCACCCGATCTGATCAAGGAGACGACCACCCAGACCTTCGTGAAGGATGTCATCGAGGAATCGAAGCGGCAGCCGGTGCTGATCGACTTCTGGGCGCCTTGGTGCGGTCCCTGCCGTCAGCTCACACCGGTGCTGGAAAAGGCGGTTCGGGCCGCCAAGGGTAAGGTCAAACTGGTCAAGATGAATATCGACGAGCATCCGGCCATTCCGGGCCAGATGGGCATTCAGTCGATCCCGGCGGTGATCGCCTTCGTGGGCGGCCAACCCGCCGATGGTTTCATGGGCGCGGTGCCGGAAAGCCAGGTCAACGCCTTCATCGACAAACTCACCAAGGGCATGACGGCGCCGGGCGAACCCAACATCGCGGACATCCTGCAAGAGGCCGAGGCTGTGCTGGCGGAAGGCGACCCTGCCGCCGCAGCCCAGATCTATGCCGAGGTGCTCGGCTTCGATGCCACCAATATCGCGGCGCTCGCGGGACTGGCGAAGTGCTACGTGACGACGGGTGCGATCGAACAGGCCAAGCAGACCCTTGCGATGGTGCCGGAATCGAAGCGCAATGATGCCGCCGCGAAGGCGGTGCAGGCCTCGATCGACCTTGCCGAGCAGGCGCGGTCGGTCGGCCCGGTGACCGAGCTCGAACAAAAGGTCGCCGCAAACCCGCTCGACCATCAGGCGCGATTCGACCTGGCGACCGCGCTCAATGCGCTCGGCAAGCGCACGGAGGCAACCAACCAGTTGCTGGAAATCGTCAAACGCGACCGCAAGTGGAACGACGACGGCGCGCGCAAGCAACTCGTGCAGTTCTTCGAGGCGTGGGGCGGCACCGACGAAGCAACCGTCGAGGGACGCAAGCGGTTGTCGACGATTCTTTTCTCGTAAGGCGTATCCACACGCGTGGACCATGGTTTTTTGAAGAGAACACACGCCAAGCCAACGAACTGACCGGGACTGCAGATGCCGATCAATGCCGAATACCGCGGACCCGGCGAGCTTCCCGAAATCATTCCGGTGTTTCCGCTGCCGGGCGCGCTGTTGCTGCCGCGCGGCCAGATGCCGCTCAATATTTTCGAGCCACGCTATCTGGCGATGGTGGATGACGCGCTACGCGACGGCCACCGGCTGATCGGGATGATCCAGCCGGACATTTCCCACACCATAGACGAGGCCAGGCCGGCGCTGTTCCAGGTCGGTTGCGTCGGCCGCATTACCCAGCTCGCCGAATCCGGCGACGGCCGTTACATCCTTGAATTGACCGGGGTCGCCCGCTTCAAGGTAGTCGAGGAAATCGCAGCACTGACTGCGTACCGGCAATGCAAGGTGGATTTCTTCCCCTATGCTGACGATTTCGTCGCGCGCAAAGGCGAGGAGGAAGTCGACCGCACGGCGCTGCTCGACGTGCTGAACGATTTTCTCACGGCCAACAATCTGAAGGTGGATTGGGAAGGTATCGAGAGCGCGCCGAACGAGGCGCTGGTCAACGCGCTCGCGATGATGTCGCCCTATGGTCCGGCGGAGAAGCAGGCGATGCTGGAGGCGCCCGACCTGAAAACCCGCGCCGAGATCCTGATCGCGGTGACCGAAATGGACCTCGCCAAGAAGCGCACCAGCGGCGACACAGGGCTGCAGTAACCCTCTAGTACCCCGCCACCGCGAGCACGACGACGGCGCCAAGGGCTTTCCAGCCGAAGCCGCGGCCGCGCGACCACCACGCATTGGCGGCGGCGGCAAAGGCGTAGACCGCGACGATCGTTGCGACGATCCAATGCCGCGCGCTTTCCGATCCAAACGAGGGCGCGGCAATCAGCAGTACGCCGCCGCCGATCCAGGCCACCGTACCCGCCTGCCATACCAGGCGGATGAGGGTGCGCAGGCTTTCGGGCTGAATGGTCGCCCTGGCGAACACCTTGGTTTCCCCGAGCACGCCGTGAATCAAGGCCACCGCTATGCCGGCGACGCCGGCGCATTGCAGAATGAGATCGCGCATCGACAACGTCTCCATACAGCACTGTATGGTTATGCGGCGCATTCTGGTGCTTGTCAATACAGTGGTGTATGGAGGTCGCGGAACCCGGCATGAGCGATCAACTATCGGCAAACGACTGGCTCGATCAGGGCCTGAAGACGTTGGCGACCCATGGCTTCACGGCGCTGAAAGCGGAGCCTTTGGCCAAGACGATGGGAGTATCGCGCGGCAGCTTCTATTGGCATTTCGCCGATATCGGCGCGTTCCATGCCGCCGTCCTCGCGCGCTGGCATGAGGTCGCGGCCGAGCAGATCATCGCCGATGTCGAGGCGGCCTCGAGGGACGAGAACCCGCTCGCGCTGCTGCTGCGCCGCGTGTTCGGCGAACGGCTGATGCTGGAACGGGCGGTCCGCACCTGGGCGAGCGTCGATCCCGCCGCCCGCGCCGCCGTGCAGGCGATCGACCGGCGCCGGCTCGGCTATGTCGAAGGTCTTCTGATGCAATCCGGATTGTCGGCGGATGCGGCCCGCGCGCGGGCGCAAATCCTGTATTGGGCATTTCTCGGCTTTGCGCTGTCGGATCAGCCATTGCCGAAGGCACGACAACAGGCAGTGGTCGACGAATTGGTACGGATGTCAGCGTCATGACACCTCGCGATTTGGTATGCTAAGGACTACGCCTATCTGGAGACAGCAAATGACAGCCCCGCCCGAACGCCTCGACGGCACCGTCGATCCAAAGTTGCTGGAGATCCTGGTCTGTCCGGTGACCAAGGGTCCGCTCGAATTCGATTCGAGCCGGCAGGAATTGATTTCGCGTTCCGCCAAGCTCGCCTATCCGATCCGCGACGGCATCCCGATCATGCTGCCGGAAGAGGCGCGGAAGATTGAGTGATAGCAGACGTCTCGCGTAGCCCGGATGGAGCGTAGCGCAATCCGGGGTCTTTCAACTCGCGCGCTCCCGGATTTCGCTTCGCTGCATCCGGGCTACGACAAGAGAAACTACAGCGCCTCGCCCTTCAACAACCGAGGCACCTCGCCCGACAATCCCGCCGCCTGGCGGATGAACAAATTCTTCAGCGGCGGCGCGCGATCGACGAGGCCGAGGCCGATATCGCGCACGGTGCGCAACAGCGTCGATTCGTTCGAGAACAGAAAATTCAGCGAGTTGGTCGCAACGCCCATCGCCATGGTGTCGAACCGCCGCCAGCGCTGGTAACGGTCGAGCACATCGGCCTGGCCTGGATCGATGCCGAGCCGCGCCGCGTCGACCACGACTTCGGCCAGCGCCGCGACGTCCTTCAGGCCCATGTTGAGCCCCTGCCCCGCGATCGGATGAATCACATGCGCGGCGTCGCCGACCAGCGCTAGCCGCTCGGCGATGAATGAGCGCGCGACGAAATAGCCGAGCGGAAACGCGCGCGGCTTGTCGAGCGCCTTGATCTCGCCGAGATGCAACCCGAACCGCTTCTCGAGCTCATCGTGGAATTCGGCTTCGCCAAGCGCGGTGATGCGCGTGGCTTCGCTTCGGCTCTCGGTCCACACCAGCGACGAGCGCTTTCCGCTCAACGGCAGGATCGCGAACGGACCCGCCGGGAGAAAATGCTCTTCGGCGCGGCCGTGATGATCCCGCTCATGGCCGACAGTGACGACGATGCCGGATTGATCGTAGTCCCAGCCATGGGTGGCAATGCCGGCGCGCTCGCGCAGTCTTGAGCGCGCGCCGTCGGCGGCGACCAGCAGGCTTGCCTCGATGACAGCGCCGTCGGCGAGCGTCACCGTGACGCCATCGGAACGTGAATCGTAGGTCGAAACGGCGGTAGCCTGGAGATCGATGCCTTCGGCCTCGGCGCGCTCTACCAGCGCGTCGATCAGCCGGCGATTCTCGACCATGTGGGCAAACGGCTCGCCGGGCTCGACATCTCCGGCAAACGTCAGGAATACCGGGCGTGTGGCGTCATCGAGCCTGGAATCGGTGACGACCATGTCGAGGATGGCTTGCGAATCCGCAACCTGATTCCAGACGCCGAGCGTCTCGAAAAGCCGCCGGCAGGCGGCCACAATGGCGGTCGCGCGTGGATCACGGCTCGGCCGCACACCGAGCGCGGGATCGGCGACGACAACGGGAATCTCCGCGCCAAGGGCCTGACGGAGCGCCAGCGCCAGCGCCAGCCCTGCAAAGGCGCCGCCGCAGATGATAATACTTCGCTGTGTCGCCATGCGATCCGTACCTAGTTACGCCCTCAGACCAGACTTGCTACCTGATAATAGCTGGGCGAAACAGGGCCGAGAAACAAGGTCCTTAATCAGACCGTCATTCCGGGACGCGCGCTAGCGCGAACCCGGAATCCAGAGGTTTGGCACGGGATTCCGGGTTCGCCTCTTCGAGGCGCCCCGGAATGACGGCGCCTCCACGAATTGAAAGCACCACCATGTCCAAAGGCCTGATTGACCTGATTTCCATTCTCGATCTGGAGCCGCTCGAGGTGAATCTGTTCCGCGGCAACAGCCCGAAGACCAGCTGGCAGCGGGTGTTCGGCGGACAGGTGATCGGGCAGGCCATGGTCGCGGCATGTCGCACTGTCGAAGGCCGCTTGCCGCATTCCATCCATTGCTATTTCATCCTGCCCGGCGATCCGCAGATTCCGATCATCTACGAGGTCGAGCGGCTGCGCGACGGCAAGAGCTACTCGACAAGGCGCGTCACCGCGATCCAGCACGGCAATGCGATCTTCTCCATCATGGTTTCTTTTCATGCCGAGGAGGAAGGTGCGTTCAACCATCAGGACGAGATGCCTGACGTCCCGCCCCCGGAGAAACTCACGGCGGAGGAAGTGGCAAAACAGCCGATGTTCCGCGAGATGCCGGAATTCATCCGCCGCTATTACGAATCCGACCGGCCGATTGAACTGCGCCCGGTCGAGCTCGGCCGCTATTTCGGCCAGAAGATCGAGGACGGGCGCATCCATGTCTGGATCCGGACCGCGGCCAAGTTGCCCGACGATCCGGCTCTGCACATGTGCGCACTGGCCTATGCCTCGGACTTCTCGCTGCTCGACGCAGTGATGGCGCGCTACGGCCGTACGCTGTTTGACAAGCGCATGATGCCGGCGAGCCTCGACCACGCGATGTGGTTTCACCGGCCATTCCGCGCCGACGAATGGCTGCTCTACGCGCAGGATTCGCCGAGCGCGCAGGAAGGCCGCGGATTGACCCGCGGCCTGATCTTCAAGCCTGACGGCACACTGGTGGCCTCGGTCGCCCAGGAAGGCTCGGTCCGCCAGCGCAAGTAGCCGCCGCCTCTCTCTCCGTTCAAAGGCGTCAAGGCCCCGCCTCCCTAGCCTCAGGCGTTCGCCAGCGTGCCGCGCTCGGCGAGCGCGAATTGCGACGCGTACCAGCGCGCGTACCAGGCCAACATCCACGGGATCGGAATGATAAAGATGCAGGCGATCACAAACACGAGGGTTCGCCACAACACTTCCAGTCCGGACGCGGTGAAGATGACCTCGCGATGCGTGCCGTCGATGTTGCGGCAGATCCAGCGCATCCAGGCCGTGACCACCCAGGCCCAGCCGACGATGGTAATGAAAGACACATACAAGAGCACATGCCAGCCGACATAGCCCAACGCGCTGCCGTTGAAGGTGATCGGAAGTGGCTGGCCGTTGGAGCTCAGATTCGAAGCAACCCAGCGAATGACCATCCAGGACAGGACGGCCTGTATCGGAATCGAGAGGTATTGCAGGTAATAGAGGTCGGCTGAGCCCACATAGGTCAGAATGCCGATCGCAATGAAGACGTACCAGATGTCAAGCGGCTGGCCGTCGAAGGCGACGTTTGGTCGGCCCGGCACGTAAAGCCGGGAAAAGATCCAGCGATAGAACCAGGTCGCAACCCAAGGCGCCGGAATCACCAGCACCATGCCGATGATGAACACAAGGCTGCGCCCGAGGAGCTCCCACAGGCCGACATCGATCGACAGCGCACCGCCGCCGTAACCTCCACCTGCAGCCTTAGCTGGGCCACCGGGTTGCGCGAAAGAGGGCGGGCCTGATCCGCCGGGGATCATCCCCGGAATTTCTCCTGCCCGCTGCCAGCCCGACATTCCCTCGGTCCAGACCAGCGTATCCACCCCGACCATGCCGCGGGTAATGAGGTCGCGAAGCTGGGCCTCCGGATAAGGGCCCTGTTGCTGGCCGTTGGCTGCATAAAACCACGATCGGTTCGACATTTTATTTCCTTGAGCCGTGGAAAATGGAGGTAGCCGGCGGGCGGCTGGGGGTGAAACCGCATTTTGGCGGACGTTACAGGTGCCTGTACAGTGATCGAGGTCACCAGCTCGAAATGTTTTCCCCTTCTACCTGCAACTTTTTTGTGCCATTTGCCCAGAAAGATGCCAGATTTGCGTCGGCGGTCCGCCGTCGGGGCACACAGCCTGTCGCGTGCTCAAGAAAATACCCCATAGAAATGAAGGCCTGACCATGAAGCTCGTCGTCGCGATCATCAAACCTTTCAAGCTTGACGAGGTACGTCAGGCGCTGACGGCCATCGGCGTCCACGGCATGACGGTGACGGAGGTCAAGGGCTACGGCCGCCAGAAGGGCCACACCGAAATCTATCGCGGCGCCGAATATGTCGTGAACTTCCTGCCCAAGCTCCGAATTGAAATCGCGGTCGCCTCGGATGTTGCGGAGAAGGCGGTCGAGGTCATTACCGCGAACGCGCGTACCGGGCAGATCGGCGACGGCAAGATCTTCGTCACGCCGATCGATCATGCGCTGAGAATCCGCACCGGCGAGACCGATAGCGACGCGCTCTGAGACATCACGGAATTGAAGGCGCGGCAGCAACGAAGCTGAACGCGCGAAGCCAAGAAACGGCAACGAAACGACAACAGGCCGGGGGAATTTTATGGGGGCAGCATCGTATCGTGCAGCAGGCAATGCTGCGCTCATTACTCTTGCGGCGAGCTTCGCACTCATCACGCCGGCGCAAGCCGAGACGTCCAGCATCAGTGCCGCCGACACCGCGTGGATGATCGTCGCCACCGCGCTGGTGCTGATGATGACGATACCAGGTCTGGCGCTGTTCTATTCCGGCATGGTGCGCAAGAAGAACGTGCTGGCGACCATGGCACAGAGCCTCGCCGCCGTCGCGATCATCTCGATTCTCTGGGTGGCCTTCGGCTACTCGCTCGCCTTCGTCGGCGACGGCGCCTGGATCGGCACGCTCGATCGCTGGTTTCTGATCGGCATGACGATGGAAAGCGTCAATCCGGCGGCGAAGACGATTCCGGAAGCGCTTTTCATGCTGTACCAGATGACGTTTGCGATCATCACGGTGGCGCTGGTGGCGGGCGCGGTGGCCGACCGGATGCGTTTCTCGGCCTATCTCCTGTTCTCCGTCGGCTGGTTCATGTTCGTCTATGTGCCGCTTGCGCACTGGGTATGGGGCGGCGGTTTCCTTGCGACCATGGGCGTGCTGGATTTCGCCGGCGGGCTCGTCGTGCATCTTTCCGCCGGCGTTGGCGGACTGGTTGCCGCGACGGTAATTGGCCGGCGTCACGGCTATGGCAGCGAGAACCTCGCGCCGTTTGATCTGTCGCTCGCCGTGATCGGCACCGGATTGTTGTGGGTCGGCTGGTTCGGCTTCAACGGCGGCTCGGCGCTGGCCGCGAATTCGCGTGCGGTCATGGCGATCACCGCGACCCATCTGGCCGCCTGCGCCGGCGCGCTAACCTGGGCCGCGATCGAATGGGCGACGCGGCGCAAGCCGTCGGTACTCGGCATGATATCGGGCGCGATTGCGGGCCTCGGCACAATCACGCCGGCCTCCGGATTTGTTGCCCCGTGGCACGGCGTCGTAATCGGCGTCGTCGCGGGAACGCTCTGCTTCTGGGCCTGCACCTGGCTCAAGCAGCGCTTCAAATATGACGACTCGCTCGACGTGTTCGGCGTTCACGGCATCGGGGGATTGACCGGGACATTGCTCGCCGGCGTCTTCGCGGTGAACGCGATCGGGGGCACTGCCGGCCTGATCGAGGGCAATGCTCAGCAGGTCCTGATCCAGCTCTATGGCGTCGCGGTTACCCTCGGCTGGTCTGGCGGCATTACCTTTATCCTGCTCAAGCTAGTAGGCGTGTTCGCGCCCCTGCGGGTATCGTTGCAGCAGGAGCTCGAAGGCCTCGACATCTCGCAGCACGGCGAAGCCCTGCAATAGGCCGCCCATCTTATTACCGTTTTCTTGCCCTGCTGCTGAGCACGATTGCGGTCGGCCGTCACGGCCTGCTCACGTTTTGGGCAGGCCTGACTACGCTTTGGGCGCGACGGAATGGCGCAGGAAGATGCAATTCTCGCAGAAGGCGAAAAGGTCCGGATTCATAGTCTGTTAGGGAATGATCCCCATCTGGCACGGCATTTGATTCTATGGGTCCCGACTGTGCCCGCGCAGTGAACATCTCCGCGTGGTGAACCTCAGTCGAGAACGCCCGGTCCGCTGACCCGGGCCCAAGCGGGGACCAAGACCCATGAAAATTGTTATGGCGATCATCAAGCCATTCAAACTCGAAGAAGTCCGGGACGCCCTGACCGCCATTGGCGTTCACGGTCTCACGGTGACGGAAGTCAAAGGTTATGGCCGCCAGAAGGGCCATACAGAAATCTATCGTGGCGCCGAATACGCCGTGAGCTTCCTGCCCAAGATCAAGATCGAGGTCGCGGTCGCCTCGGACCAGGTCGACAAGACCATCGACGCCATCACATCGGCTGCCAAGACCGGACAGATCGGCGACGGCAAGATCTTCGTCATCAACCTCGACCATGCGGTACGCATCCGCACCGGCGAGGCGGATGCCGCGGCCCTCTGATTTCGCGCACAAATCTTACCACTCAGGAGTAAATTCAATGACGTTTAAACGTCCCTATGGCGCGGGACTGGCGGCCCTCGCAGTCGGCCTGTTCGCCGCGACCGCTGCCTACGCCGAGCCGACCGTCAACAAGGGCGACAACGCCTGGATGCTGACGTCGACAGTGCTGGTGCTGTTGATGACGATTCCGGGCCTGGCGCTGTTCTATGGCGGTCTCGTCCGTTCCAAGAACATGCTCTCGGTACTGATGCAGGTTTTCTATACCGTCTGCATCGTCGTCCTGCTCTGGGCGCTCTACGGCTACAGCCTCGCCTTCACCGGCGGTTCCGACTTCATCGGCGGCTTCTCCAAGGCCTTCCTGATGGGCGTGACGACCGATTCGAAAGCGGCGACCTTCAGTGTCGACGCCAACATCTCCGAGCTTATCTATATCTGCTTCCAGATGACCTTCGCGGCAATCACCCCCGCCCTCATCGTCGGCGCCTTCGCCGAACGCATGAAGTTCGCGGCGATTGCCCTGTTCGTACCGCTCTGGGTCACCCTGATCTACCTCCCGATCGCGCACATGGTTTGGTATTGGCCGGGACCGGACCTGATCACGGACGCAGCCAAGGCGCTTGCCGCGGCGACTGACGGTGCGGCGAAGACCGCGGCGCAGGCCAAGCTCGACGAGATCAACGCCGATGCCGGCTGGATCTTCAAGAAGGGCGCAATCGACTTCGCCGGCGGCACCGTGGTGCACATCAACGCCGGTATCGCCGGTCTGGTCGGTGCGCTCCTGATCGGCAAGCGTGTCGGCTACGGCAAGGAGCTGATGGCTCCGCACTCGCTGACCATGAGCATGATCGGCGCTTCGCTGCTCTGGGTCGGCTGGTTCGGCTTCAATGCCGGATCGAACCTCGAAGCCTCCGGCGGCGCCGCGCTTGCCATGACCAACTCCTTCGTTGCGACCGCAGCGGCGGCGATGGCCTGGATGTTCGCGGAGTGGATCGTCAAGGGCCATCCTTCCGTGCTCGGCGCGTTGTCGGGTGCGGTGGCGGGTCTCGTGGCGGTCACACCTGCGGCCGGCTTTGCCGGTCCGATGGGCGCGATCGTGCTCGGTCTCGTGGTCGGCGTCGTCTGCCTGTTCTTCTGCACCGTGGTAAAGAACTCGCTCGGCTATGACGACTCGCTCGATGTGTTCGGGGTCCACTGTGTCGGCGGCATTGTCGGCGCGCTCGGCACCGGCATCCTGGTCAATCCGGCCCTCGGCGGCACCGGCGTCATGGATTATGTCGCCGGCAAGATCGCGGACTACGACTTCGTTGCCCAGATGACCTCGCAGCTGTGGGGCGTCTGCACCACACTGGTATGGTCGGGCATCGGCTCGGCGATCCTGTTCAAGGTCGTCGATGTCATCGTCGGCCTGCGCGTCAACGTCGAGACAGAGCGTGAAGGCCTCGACGTCACCGAGCACACCGAGCGCGCCTACAACATGTAAGTTCTCCCGGGGTGCGATCCTTCCAGGGTCGCATCCACAACTCCGGTTCGGGCACATACCCGGCAATGCCCTGACCGTTGAGGGGCTCCAGCGCAAGTTGGAGCCCCTTTCTTTTTGTGCTCGCCTCGCCCGAAAAGTGCTTGCTGCCCGGGGGCGGTCGGACGCTGGGCGCTATTGTTCGCGTTCTGGTGTGATCAGCTCGAGCGTGGGGAAATAGGTTCTGTAGCGCTTTGCATCGCGTGTCAGAAGCGGTAGCTGTTCGACAGCGGCGTGAGCGCCAATGAAGAAATCCGCCAGCACGCCAGTACGAAGCCCCCCGGCGCTGCGGTACCGCAGGTAAGCTTTGCCAGCGAGAAAGAGCGCGGCGCGCGGGATCGTCGCCAAGTCGATGTCCAAATTGCGGAGCATCGCGTCCACGCCTTCGACCGTCGCGTACCGTGTCGATATCTCGGAATAGATGACGTCATTGATGACAAGCGGCCCGGAGGAAGCTGCTTGTTCGAGCTGTTCTTGCGCCCAGTCCGCCCATACCTCACCGTCGGTGATGACATCTAGGAGGACATTCGAATCGACGAGCGTCATTCCGGTTCGCCACGCAAGAGAGCCATCAACTCATCGGTCGTCATGCCCGGCCCAGCCGACCCTCGCGCCTTGGCAAACCTGCTGGGCGGCCGAGGCCCATCGGCTTTCTCGATCACCACGCCGCCATCGGCACTACGACGGAAATCGACCTGACTGCCGGGCTGAATGCCCAAATAGTCGCGGACTCGTTTCGGAATCGTCACTTGGCCCTTGCTCGTAACTGTCGTTGCCATGGGAACCTCCTCTGGCCTTGGTAATACCTAGTGAAAATATGGTAATACTCCGCAAAATGTCCAGACCAGCCGATGGTTAATCGCGTCTTAACCTCGCCGTATCTATGGTGGTTTGATGGGTTTCCGGGGCTCGCTTAGGTCCTTTGACCGCTTTTGAAAGTGCTGGCGTTTCAGACATGGCAATGACCGCCTCTTCCGGCGTGGCGCAAGGCGCCGGCACTGCAACTCCTGCCGGTCAGGCCGAACGCTCGCCGTTTTTGCGCACAGCCGAGCTGCTGGCGCCTTACCAGCCGGCCAAGCCATTGATCACGCTCTCATTAGGCGAGCCGCAGCACCCGGTTCCGGACTTCGTCGGGCCGGTGCTGGCGAAACACATTGCAGAGTTCGGCCGCTATCCATTGGCTAAGGGCATCGAGCCGTTCCGGCGCTCCGCCGCCAACTGGCTTTCGAACCGGTTCCAACTCCCCCGCCCGATCGACCCCGAGAGTGAAATCCTGGTGCTGAACGGCAGCCGGGAGGGGCTGTTTTTCGCGGCGATCACGGCCGCCCGTTATGTTGGCCCGCGCAAGGGCAGGCCCGCGATCCTGATGCCCAACCCGTTCTATCCGGCCTATGGCGCAGGCGCCCGCGCTGCAGGCTGCGAATTGGTCTACCTTCCGACCACGCTCGCCAACGGATTCCTGCCGGATCTCGCCACGCTCGACGAGGCGACACTGGCCCGAACCGTTGCGATGTTCATTGCCTCGCCCGCCAACCCGCAAGGCGCGGTCGCTTCGCGCGACTACTTCACGCGGCTGAAGAAGCTTGCCGATGCCTACGGCTTCATGATCCTGAGCGACGAGTGCTATTCGGAAATCTACACCAGGCAGGCGCCGGGCAGCGCACTCGAATGCGCCGGGCCCGACTTTGCCAATGTCGTTGTGTTCCAGTCGCTGTCGAAGCGCTCCAATCTTCCGGGCATGCGCGTCGGCTTTGCCGCCGGGGATAACAAGTTCCTCGCCGCCTTCCATGAGTTTCGCAACGTCGCGGCGCCGCAAGTGCCGGTGCCGCTGCAACACGTCGCGGTCGCCGCCTATAGCGACGAGACGCATGTCGAAGAAAATCGTCGCCTGTATCGCATCAAATTCGATCTTGCCGACCAGATTCTTGGCAGCCGCTACGGCTATGTCCGGCCGGCCGGCGGATTCTGCGTTTGGCTCGATGTATCCGAACGCGGTGGCGACGAGGCGGCGGCGGTGAAACTCTATCGGGATGCGGGTGTCCGTGTGATCCCCGGAAGTTATTTGTCGCGTCTGCAGAATGACGGCTTCAATCCCGGCGCGGGCTACATCCGCCTGGCGCTGGTCTCCGATAGTGAATCAACGGCCGAGGCATTGCACCGGCTGGTCGAAACTCTGGATTAATCGCAGGGCCTTAATGAGCATGCCAGCGATCGAACGTGTCATTCCCCTGGTCGGCCATCTGCCGGTCTCGATCCGCGAGGCGCTGGCGCGGCGGCTGCGCGAACTTGCCGGCCTCAGCCTGATCGCGCTGTCCGGTGTGGCGGCGGCGGCGCTGATGACGTGGTCGGTGCAGGACCCGAGCCTGAGCCACGCGACCTCGCGTCCGATCCGCAACGTTCTCGGTTATCCCGGCGCGATCGGCGCCGATCTGTTGATGCAGATTCTCGGGCTCGGCGCGATCATGCTGATCCTCCCCGTCGCAGTGTGGGGCTGGCGCATGCTGACGCACCGCACCTTCGACCGCGAAGCGTTGCGCCTTGGGTGCTGGATTCTCTGCACGGTGATCGCGGCAGGCTTTGCAAGCTGCTGGCCGCATGGCGGGGCGTGGGCGCTGCCGACCGGCCTTGGCGGCGTCGTCGGCGACGCGCTGGTGCGTGCGCCCGCCGTGGTGTTCGGCCCGGCCGGCTTCACCTATCGTCTTGTGCTCGGCATCATCCTGTTTGCGGCGATGGCTGCGGCCTTTCTGTTTGCCAGCGGCTGGGGCTCGCGCCCGAAAGAGGAAGAGCTAACGCCGATCGAGGACGATGACGCGCCCTTCGTTGAGAAAGAGGATCGCAGTTCGGTATCGCTCGGATGGGTGTACCATGCCCTGATGAGCGCAAAGGCTCGGCTTGGATGGCTGATGGGCGCGGCCTACCGGTCGCTGGTGTCGAGTTCGCCGCCGCCTCGCAAGTCCTCGTTCGAACGTCAGGAACCGAGCCTCGGCGGCCGTGCCGCACCGGCATTGGCCCCGCAGCAAGAGGAATTCGAGGAAGAAGAGGAAGAGGAGGACGAGGAAGTGCCCGCCGCCCGCACTCCGCGCAAGAAGCCTGCACCGCGCGCAGCGGCGAAGAAATCCGACAAGTTCGAACTCCCTTCAGTCTCGATGCTGACGGCGCCGAAGGCGTCCGACCGGCAGCCGCTCAGCAAGGCCGAACTGGAAGCCAATTCGCGCGCGCTGGAAGGCGTGCTCGGCGATTTCGGCGTCCGCGGCGAGATCGTCAAGGCCAATCCCGGCCCGGTCGTGACGCTGTACGAACTCGAACCGGCGCCCGGCATCAAATCCTCGCGCGTCATCGGCCTTGCCGACGACATCGCCAGATCGATGAGTGCGCTTTCGGCGCGCGTCGCCGTGGTTGCCGGCCGCAACGCCATCGGCATCGAGCTGCCAAATGCGCATCGTGAAAAAGTTTACCTGCGCGAATTGCTGACCACAAAGGACAGCAACGAGTCGACGGTGAAGTTGCCGCTCTGTCTCGGAAAAAACATCGGTGGCGAATCCATCATCATCGATCTGGCGCGTACACCGCATATGCTGATCGCGGGTACAACCGGCTCCGGCAAATCAGTCGCCATCAACACAATGATCCTCAGCCTAGTTTATCGCCTGAGGCCGGATCAGTGCCGCCTGATCATGGTCGATCCCAAGATGCTCGAGCTCTCCGTCTATGACGGCATCCCGCATTTGCTGACGCCGGTCGTGACCGATCCGAAGAAGGCGGTGGTGGCGCTGAAATGGGCCGTGCGCGAGATGGAGGAGCGCTACAAGAAAATGGCTAAGCTCGGTGTGCGCAACATTGACGGCTATAACCAGCGCCTCGTCGAAGCCAAGGCCAAGGGCGAGGAGCTGACGCGCACGGTGCATACCGGCTTCGACAAGGAAACCGGGAAGGCAATCTACGAGGAAGAAAAGCTCGAGCTTGAGCCGCTGCCCTATATCGTCATCATCGTCGACGAAATGGCCGACCTGATGATGGTGGCGGGCAAGGACATCGAAGGCGCGGTGCAGCGCCTGGCGCAGATGGCGCGCGCCGCCGGCCTGCACGTCATTCTCGCGACGCAGCGTCCATCGGTCGACGTCATCACCGGCACCATCAAGGCTAACTTCCCGACCCGCATCGCATTCCAGGTCACATCGAAGATCGACAGCCGCACTATTCTCGGCGAGATGGGCGCCGAGCAACTGCTCGGTCAGGGCGACATGCTCTATATGGCCGGCGGCGGTCGCATCAGCCGCGTGCACGGACCATTTGCATCGGACGAAGAAGTCGAGAAGGTCGTGCGTCACCTCAAGACGCAAGGCGCGCCCGAGTATCTGGAAGCGGTGACTGCGGAGGAGCCGAGCGAGGAAGACGGCGCGGTATTCGATTCCACCGGTATGGGCGGCGATGGTGGCGGCGACCTGTTCGCGCAGGCGGTTGCGATCGTCAAGCGCGACCGCAAGGCCTCGACGTCCTATATTCAGCGCCGGCTGCAAATCGGCTACAACCGCGCCGCCTCGCTGATGGAACGAATGGAACAGGAAGGCATC
The DNA here is from genome assembly GCF_023073815.1 of Bradyrhizobium sp. 157. Taxonomy (NCBI): domain Bacteria; kingdom Pseudomonadati; phylum Pseudomonadota; class Alphaproteobacteria; order Hyphomicrobiales; family Nitrobacteraceae; genus Bradyrhizobium; species Bradyrhizobium sp. 157. The sequence goes on from NZ_JADPKF010000111.1 coordinate 175,092, forward strand.
GTTGGCCAAGCGAATCACGCCGGCAAACGCGAAATTCTGGTCGAGGAGGAAGAGGGCGGATTCTAAAGCGGTGAAGATGGATTCGACGCAACGATTTCACGGAAAAACGATATCTCCTTTGCTCGAAAGCACGATAAACTGGCCGGCAGCGGGATGCCTCGTCGAATAGAGATCCGAAATATCTGATGACACAACAACCCACCCATCGCTGGCTGCGCTCCGGACTGGCCCTTTTGATAGCTACATCCATCGCCGGCTTCGCGACATCGGCTCTCTCGCAGACTGTGCCGGTTCCAAAGCCCGCGCCCAAGGCCCGCGACGGCAATGTGCAGATGAGCGCACAGGAAAAGGCGCCGATGACCACCGGCGCGAGCCAGGCGCCGCCGAATCCGGTGCTTCCGGACCCGCGCCGCAATGTCCCGGCCAATGTTTTTGCAACCTTCGATGCCAACCAGAAGGCGCAGGCTGCGCGGGTGAGTTCATATCTCTCGTCGCTGCAGACGCTGGTCGGAAATTTCGTCCAAGTCGGCCCTGACGGCAGCAGGACCAAGGGCGATTTCTACATCCAGAAGCCGGGCAAGGTACGTTTCGAATATGACGACCCCAGTCCCATCGCGATTATCGCCGATGGCTCGTCGCTGGCCGTGCGCGATCGCAGGCTCGCGACCCAGGACATCTACCCGCTGTCGCAAACGCCGCTGCGTTTCCTGCTGTCGGACCGGATCGATCTGTTGAAGGACACCAATGTCGTCAACGTCACGGCGGATGACGTTTACATCAGCGTCACCATCGAGGAGAAGCAGGCCCTGATCGGCACCAGCCGGCTGATGCTGATGGTTGGGGTCAAGGACGGCCAGCTCAAGCAATGGACGGTAACCGATCCGCAGGGCTACGACACCACGGTTGCGGTCTATAATCTGGACTCGTCCAAGAAGGTCGATCCCGGCCTGTTCAAGATCGACTTCACCAACTACACTACTCCGGCGAACTGAGCGGCGCGCTTTCCATTAGGATGCATGGGTGGGCACGGCGCAAATGCGCGTTTGTCCACCCTACGAAATTCCACCTGTGGACAAAGCGCGCGACGTCGTCATGAACCGTGGTAAGACACGGCTCCCATGCGTTTTTCCCTGACAACGTGGAATATCAATTCGGTGCGCCTGCGCATTGATATCGTCGCCAAATTCCTCAAATCGGCGCGACCGGATGTGCTGTGCCTGCAGGAAACCAAATGTATCGACGATGCTTTTCCGCTGAAGCGGTTCAAACGTCTTGGCTATGAGCATGTCGCGCTGAACGGGCAGAAGGGCTATCACGGCGTCGCCATCGTCTCGAAACTGCCCTTCGACACCACCGACATCAGAACCTTCTGCGAAAAGATTGATTCGCGTCACGTCTCGGTGGCGTTCGGCGAGAAGGCCCAGCTTGCAAAGCCGCTGGTGCTGCACAATTTCTACGTTCCAGCCGGCGGCGACATTCCCGATCCCGTTCTCAATCCGAAATTCGATCACAAGCTGAAATTTCTCGACGAGATGAAGGCCTGCGAACCGCTGCATCCGCGCGGTGACGACCGGCATATCCTGGTCGGCGATCTCAACGTTGCACCACATGAAAACGACGTGTGGTCGCACAAGCAGCTTCTAAAGGTCGTCTCGCACACGCCGATCGAATGCGAAAAGCTCCTGGCCGCGCAGGCCCATGGCGAATGGTTCGACGTCGCTCGCGAGCGGATCCCGCTTTCGGAAAAGGTCTATACGTGGTGGAGCTACCGCGCTGCCGACTGGACGGTTGGCGACCGTGGCCGTCGGCTCGACCACATCTGGGTCTCGCGCGCGCTGAAGGACGCTGTCAGCGATTTCAGGATTACCCGCGATGCGCGCGGCTGGGAGCGTCCATCGGACCACGTGCCTGTCACGGTGACGCTGGAGGTGTAGCGATCAGATGTTCAGTTTCGCGCCTGCCATCAGAATATCGCTGGCGAGCTGGCTGGTGCGGGTGGCGAGTTCGTCGCGCAGGCGGCGCGCCGCGGCGGGGTCACTTTCGAGCACGCGCTGAAACAGGCTGCGTGACACCCGGATAACAGAGGAATGATCAAGCGCGACCGCGCTGGACGGCCGTTTCATGGCCACGATCAGCGCCAATTCGCCGATCAGGGCCCCGGGTCCCGCAACGACTTCAGCGCCACCGTCTTCGACGCGGAACGATCCGCGCTGCACGATATAGCCCGCATCCGCGTCGTCGCCGGCATTGAACAGATAATCGCCGGGTGAGAAATCGCGCTGCTCCGAGCCGATCGCCAGCATGCGTAGCGCCGCCGTCCCCAACAGGCGCAGTGTCGGGACCCGCTCAAGCAGGGCTACATCATCGTCGATCGACATGGACCGTTGACCGGGATGCGCGAGAATTACGAATCGTGGCTGCGAATCGTATCACGGCACCAGTTTGTAGCCACCGGCTTCCGTCACCAGGATTTCCGGATTGGCCGCATCTTTCTCGATCTTCTGCCTGAGACGGTAGATATGGGTTTCCAGCGTGTGCGTGGTAACGCCCGAATTGTAGCCCCAGACTTCCTGCAGCAGCGTCTCGCGCGATACCGGCAACTGGCCGGCGCGATACAGGAAGCGCAGGATCGCGGTTTCCTTCTCGGTAAGCCGCACCTTTCTGGCATTGGCGGCAGTCAGCATCTTGGAGCCGGGCCGGAAACTGTAGGGGCCGACGGAGAATACCGCGTCCTCGCTGGCCTCGTGCTGGCGGAGCTGCGCCCTGATTCGGGCGAGCAGCACGGCGAACCGGAATGGCTTTGCGACGTAATCATTGGCCCCTGATTCGAGCCCCAGAATCGTGTCCGAATCGGTATCGTGGCCGGTCAGCATGATGATCGGCGCCTTGAAGCCGCCTTTGCGCAGGCTGCGTACGACTTCACGTCCGTCAGTATCGGGCAAGCCGACATCCATCAGCACCAAGTCGGGGGAATTGGCTTTGGCGGCGCTGGCGCCCTTGGCGCCGGTATCGACTGCGGAGGCTTCGAATTCCTCATGCAGCGACAATTGCTCCACCAACGTATCGCGCAGATCGGTGTCGTCATCCACGATCAGGATCTTGCGGGCATTGGGCATAGGATACGATCCTCTTGAGGCAGGCGGCGGGACACAAGCGAGAGTGTCTCAAGCCGGGTCTTGGTCGATAACAACCTGATTCGTGGGCAACTTCACAAGCAAGCCGGGTGATCAGGCACTGATTCGCATTGAGGTAAGAGATTGTTACAGTTTCACAAGCCGAACCGCAGTCTATCCCAGATTTGAGGCGCGTTTGGATGAATGTCCTGTAATGCCGCCAAATAGAGCAATTGAGGCATGGCAAGCAACCCCAAGGTTCGGGCATTGGCATGGAAAGTAACGCCATTTCAATCACTTATCAGACAGATGCGCGTGATTGGCCACTGACGGCAATCCGGGTCCGCAGGGCTGCCGGCGACCCCTGTCGGGGCTGGCTGACGGCGGACGGCTGGACCGTGCCGGTGGCACTTGGCCGCGGCGGCATCCTCGCCAACAAACGGGAGGGCGACGGCGGCACTCCGCGAGGCATCTATCATCCGCTGCAATTGTGGTGGCGCGCCGACCGCCATCCCCGGCCGCGGACCTATCTGCCGGTCCGGCCGATCCGGCCCGAAGACGCCTGGTGCGAGGACCCGCAGGACCGCCGTTATAACCAGCCAATCCGTCTGGTCCGGGACCAGGCTGGTGACCGGCTGACGCGCGAGGATCACCTCTACGACTTCATCGTCGAAATCGATCACAACAGCGCGCCGCGAATTGCCGGCCGTGGCAGCGCCGTGTTCCTGCATCTGGCGCGGACCAATTTCTCGCCGACGGCGGGATGCGTCTCGATGACGAAACCCGCCATGCTGCGGCTGTTGCGGCGGATGGGACCGCAGACGAAAATCATGATCGGCTGATGGGGAATCAAACAATGCTCGACAGGAACGCAATAACGGCCGCATCAAAGACCCTGCATGACCACTGGCGCGCCGGCACCAAATTATCCGGCCTCGACGAATCGCTGCGACCGCGCGACCGCATTGAGGCCTACGCGATCCAGGCGGGAATCGAAAAATACTCGTCCGATACTTTGTTCGGCTGGAAGATCGCGGCGACCAGCGAGGCCGGACAAAAGCACATCAACGTCGACGGCCCGATGGCCGGGCGCATTCTGGCCGAGACCGTCGTCCCCGACGGCGGAATGGCTTCGATGGCAGGCAACGAAATGCGCGTCGCCGAACCCGAATACGCCTTTCGCATGCGCGTGGATCTGCCGGCGCGCTCCACGCCCTATACGACGCAGCAGGTGCTCGATGCGATCGACACGCTGCATCCGGCCATCGAAATTCCGGATTCGCGGTTTCAGGATTTCGTCAGCGCCGGTGCCGAACAGATCATCGCCGACAATGCCTGCGCACATCTGTTCGTGCTCGGGCCTGCCGCAACAGCCGATTGGCGTTCAATGGACCTCGTCGAGGAACGGCCGGTCATCACGATGCGCGGCCAGCAATTCGTTGGCCACGGCAAGAACGTGTTGGGCGATCCGCGCATTGCGCTGACCTGGCTCGCCAATGAACTGCGCCAGCTTGGCGTGACGCTGAAGGCAGGCCGGATCGTCACCACCGGGACCTGTCATGCACCGCTGCCGATTCAATCAGGAGATTTCTGCGCGGTCGATTTCGGGTCGCTCGGAAAAGTGTCGGTGGGATTCAAGTAGCTTTCTCGACGTCATTGCGAGGAGCGACAGCGACGAAGCAATCCATCCGTCCGCAGATTGAAAGAATGGATTGCTTCGCGGAGCCTGTCATCGGGCGCGCATTCGCGCGACCCGTTGGCTCGCAATGACGAAATTACCGCGCGCCAAAAATCGCCGAGCCGACGCGCACATGCGTCGCGCCCATCTGGATCGCGACTGCAAAGTCGGCGCTCATGCCCATCGACAGATTTTTCAGCCCGTTACGCGCGGCGATCTTGGCGGTCAATGCAAAATGCGGTGCCGGCGCCTCGTTCACCGGCGGAATGCACATCAAGCCGGAAATGACCAGACCGTATTTGTCGCGGCAGCTCGCGATAAAGGCATCCGCCTCGCCGGGCGCGATGCCGGCCTTCTGCGGTTCCTCGCCGGTGTTGATCTGAACGAACAATTCCGGACGCTTCTTCTGCGAATTGATTTCCTTGGCCAGCGCTTCGCAGATGCTGGGACGGTCGACTGAATGGATGGCGTCGAATAGCGCCACGGCTTCCCGCGCCTTGTTGGATTGCAGCGGCCCGATCAGATGCAGCGCAATCCCGGGGTGGGCAGATACCAGCGGCGGCCATTTCGCTTTGGCTTCCTGTACGCGGTTTTCGCCGAACACGCGCTGTCCGGCATCGATAACCGGCGCAATCGCCGTTGCATCAAACGTCTTCGATACCGCGATCAGCGTCACCGATGTGCGCTCGCGGCGCGCTTCCTTGCACGCGCGCGCGATGTCTTGCTCCACCTGAGTCAGGCCATTTGGTAAAGACTTGGTTAGCGGTGTCGCCATCTCTCTCGCGTCATGTCCTGATTTCGATCGGAAATTTTACGGCGTTTCCTCGAATTTTACCAAGTTCGAGAAAGGCTTTTTGAACCCTTCACACTACCATGCATGCCGTGTCGGGGGCATGATGTCTGGCGTCAGTTTCAACCGCAATCGCGTCAAACTCAAGAAGCTTCTCGGAATCCGGGCGCGACTTGCGTTGCTCGCCGTGATGCTGGTGGCGCCCTTGATGCTGGAACGGGTCCGTTCGCTCGAAGACGCGCGCGCCAAGCAGATCGCGATGGCTTCGGAGGAATACGCCAACATCACGCTGCACACTGCGGAGACCCAGCGCCAGATCGTCTCGTCGGTTGAAACGATGCTGAAATCGGCCGCCTATATCCGCGCCTCCAGTGGCATCGGACGCAGTTGCGAAATCCTGCGCGCCAGTCTGCCGACCAACCTGCCCTGGATTCGCAGCATCATGATCGTCAGCAGGGAAGGCGTGGTGCAGTGTTCGACACTGAACATGCTGGTCGGGCTCGACATCGCCGATCGCGAATATTTCAGGAAGGCGCAGCAAACCCGCGGCTTCGTTTTCAGCGACTATCTGTTCGCCCGAATGACGAACAAACCGATTCTGATGGCGGCTTATCCGGTGGCCGCGATCAATCCGGAAGAAGACGCCGTGGTAGTCGCCGGCATCAATCTCGACTGGATGTCGAAGATCATGGCCAAGCTCGGCGGACGGCCGGGCATTTCGGCGCTGCTGGTCGATGGCGCCGGTGTCGTGCTGGCCGCGCCGGCTGACGGGGCCAGTATGATCGGCAAGCCGCTCAATAACGTGCCGCTGCTGACGGCCATCGCGCACAAGGCGCTCGTTTCCGACACCCCGACTGGTTCGCTATCCTTCACCGCTGCCGACGGATCGCAACGCGCGATCAGTTTCGCGCGCATTCCCGGCACGCAATCGCGTCTTATCGTCAGCATCGACGAAGCCAAGATCACGGCGGCGATCAACCGCGATATCCGCACCGCCTATCTGCAGCTCGGACTGGTCTGCCTGTTCGTGCTGCTCGGCGCGCTGATCGGCGCGGAAAAGCTCATCATCAACCCGATCGAAGTCATGACCGGCATGGCCAGGCGGTTCGGCGAAGGCGACTCGTCGGCCCGCGTCTCGCGCAGCCGCCTGCCGTCGGAGTTCATGCCGCTGGCCCGCGCCTTCAACGCCATGGCGACGCAACTCAGCCAGCGCGAGCGTGAGCTCGTTGCCACCAACGACCGGCTCACCGTGATGGCGTCGATCGACATGCTCTCCGGCCTAGCCAACCGGCGCGGCTTCCAGAGCCGGCTCGATTTCGAATGGATGAAGGCGCAGCAGTATCATAGCGAGCTGTCGCTGCTGATGATCGATGTCGATCACTTCAAGCTCTACAACGACACCTATGGGCACCCGGAAGGCGACGCCTGCCTCACCCGGATCGGCGAAGCGCTGGCCGGCATCGCCGCCGACAATCTGGGCTTTGCCGGCCGCTATGGCGGCGAAGAGTTCTGCTTGCTGCTGCCGAACACCAGCCCGCAAAAAGCGTTGGAGGTCGGCGAATCCGTGCGTGCCACCGTTCAAGGCCTCGGCCTGCCGCACATCACCTCCAGCCACCGCACCGTCACCGTCAGCGTTGGCGTCGCCGCGACCCTTCCGAATGACGCCCAAACGCCCGGCGACCTGATCGAGGCCGCGGACGCCGCCCTCTACGCCGCCAAGCACCGCGGCCGCAACACCGTGGTCGAGCACGGCTTTGCCAAGCTGGTGGACGAGGCCGGGATCGCGATGGCCGGGTGAGCCGACGCTCCACGCCATCGGCTGAAACGCGCCCCACTGTCCCGACCCGTTGACCCCGCAGCCGCTTTTGTGGCCTAGTCCGCCGTCCTCTGGACGGGACCCGAATCCACAAAAAGCCCTGCGATTCCATGACTTCCGAACGTTACAACGCCCGTGATTCCGAGCCGCGCTGGCAACGCCAGTGGGACGAAAAGGCGATTTTCGCCTCGAAAAACGACGATCCGCGGCCGAAATACTACGTGCTCGAGATGTTCCCCTACCCGTCCGGGCGCATCCATATCGGGCATGTCCGGAACTACACGCTGGGCGACGTGCTGGCCCGCTTCATGCGCGCCAAGGGTTTCAACGTGCTGCACCCGATGGGCTGGGACGCGTTCGGGCTGCCGGCCGAGAACGCCGCGATCGAGCGCAAGGTCGCGCCAAAGGCGTGGACCTACGACAACATCGCCGCGATGAAGAAGCAGTTGCGGTCGATCGGTCTGTCGCTCGACTGGTCACGCGAGTTCGCGACCTGCGATCCCGCCTATTACAAGCATCAGCAGAAGATGTTTTTGGACTTCTTGCGCGCCGGCCTGGCCGAACGCGAGAAGCGCAAGATCAACTGGGACCCGGTCGACATGACCGTGCTCGCCAACGAGCAGGTGATCGACGGCCGCGGCTGGCGCTCGGGCGCCGTCGTCGAGCAGCGCGAGATGAATCAGTGGGTCTTCAAGATCACGAAATACTCGCAGGAACTCTTGGACGCGCTTGATGGCCTGGACCGCTGGCCGGACAAGGTCCGCCTGATGCAGCGCAACTGGATCGGCCGCTCGGAAGGCCTGCTGATCCGCTTCGCGCTAGATGCGGCGACGACTCCGGCCGGCGAAACAGAGCTGAAGATCTTCACCACGCGCCCCGACACGCTGTTCGGCGCAAAATTCATGGCGATCTCGGCCGATCATCCGCTGGCGCAGGCGGCGGCCACGAAGAACCCAAAGCTCGCCGAGTTCATCGCCGAGGTGAAGCGAATCGGTACCGCGCAGGAGATCATCGACACCGCGGAGAAGCAGGGCTTTGACACCGGCATCAAGGCCGTGCACCCGTTCGACCCGAACTGGAAACTGCCGATCTATGTCGCGAACTTCGTGCTGATGGAATATGGCACCGGCGCCATCTTCGGCTGCCCCGCGCACGACCAGCGCGACCTCGATTTCGTCAACAAGTACAATCTCGGCAACACGCCCGTGGTCTGCCCGGAAGGCCAGGACCCGAAAAGCTTCGTCATCACCGACACCGCCTATGACGGCGATGGCCGCATGATCAATTCTCGCTTCCTTGATGGCATGACCATTGACGAGGCCAAGGAAGAGGTTGCCAAGCGGCTGGAAAAGGAAATGCGCCCCCTCCCTAACCCTCCCCCGCAAGCGGGGGAGGGAAGGATGGGGGCCGTCGGCGAGCGGCAAGTGAATTTCCGCCTGCGCGACTGGGGCATTTCGCGCCAGCGCTATTGGGGCTGTCCGATCCCGGTGATCCATTGTCCGAAATGCGACGTGGTGCCGGTCCCCGACGCCGATCTGCCGGTGACGCTGCCGGAGGACGCAACCTTCGACAAACCCGGCAATGCGCTCGACCATCATCCGACCTGGAAGCACGTCACCTGCCCCAAATGCGGCGGCAAGGCGCAGCGTGAAACCGACACCATGGACACGTTCGTGGATTCGTCCTGGTATTTTGCGCGTTTCACCGATCCCTGGAACGAGAAGGCGCCGACCACGCCTGATGTTGCCAACCGGATGATGCCGGTCGACCAGTATATCGGCGGGGTCGAGCACGCGATCCTGCATCTCTTGTACAGCCGCTTCTTCACCCGCGCGATGAAGGCGACCGGCCACATTAGCATGGACGAGCCGTTCGCCGGCATGTTCACGCAAGGCATGGTGGTGCACGAGACCTATCAAAAGGCCGATGGTTCCTACGTGACACCGGCCGAGGTGAAGGTCGAGACCGGCGGCAACGGCCGCCGTGCCACGCTGCTCGACAGCGGCGAGGAGGTCGCGATCGGCGCGATCGAAAAGATGTCGAAATCGAAGAAGAACACCGTCGACCCCGACGACATCATCGCGACCTACGGTGCCGACGTCGCGCGCTGGTTCATGCTGTCGGACTCGCCGCCGGATCGGGACGTGATCTGGAGCGACGAGCGCGTGCAGGGTGCCTCACGCTTCGTGCAGCGGCTGTGGCGGCTGGTGAATGAATCGGCTGAAATCGCCAAGATAACCCCGGCCGCGCGGCCGGCCTCGTTCGGGGCGGATGCGCTTGGCTTGCGCAAGGCGGCTCATGGCGCGCTCGACAAGGTGTCATCCGGGATCGAGCGGCTGCATTTCAATGTCTGCCTCGCCCATATCCGGGAATTCACCAATGCGCTTGCCGAGGTGCTGGGCCGTGAGGGTAAGCCGGCGCCGGACCTGGCCTGGTCCGTCCGCGAGGCCGCAATCATCCTGGTTCAATTGTTCGCGCCGATGATGCCGCATCTGGCCGAGGAGTGCTGGCAGGTGCTGGGGCAGTCCGGGCTGATTTCGGAGGCCGACTGGCCGCAAATCGAACGCGATTTGCTGGTTGAAGACACCGTGACGCTGGTGGTCCAGGTCAACGGCAAGAAGCGGGGTGATGTTACCGTGCCACGGGTCGCCCAAAATCCGGAAATTGAGGCTGCCGTTTTGGCGCTCGATGCGGTAAAACTCGCCCTCGGCGGCAAGACCGTCCGCAAGGTAATCGTAGTTCCCATGAGGATCGTGAATGTCGTTGGCTAGGACCCGGATCGCCGTTCGGCTCATCGCCGTCGCCGCTCTGGCGGCGCTCACGGCCGGCTGTTTTCAGCCGATGTATGCCGAACGTACCGATGGCAAGCCTGGTTTGCGCGAAAAGCTGATGGGCGTGGAAATCCCACCGGTCGAGAAAAATAACGCCTCGCGGGAAGCCCGAATTCAGGTCGAGATCCGCAACGCCCTGGCGTTCAAGCTCTACGGCAACGCCACCGGCATGCCGCCGACGCACCGGCTGGTACTGCGCTTTAACACTTCGCGGTCCTCGCTGATGCTCGATCCAGCCACGGCGCTGCCATCGAGCGAAAATGTCGGCATCGACGCACAATACAATCTGATCGACCTCGCCACCAACAAGTCCGTCATGACGGGCACGACTTTCTCCCGCGTGTCCTATGACGTCCCCGGCCAGTTGCAGCGCTTCGCCCGCGCCCGCGCTTTCCGCGACGCCGAGGACCGCGCCGCCAACGAGATCGCGGAAAACATCCAGACCCGGCTCGCGTCCTATTTCTACGCCGGCACCTGATGTTCCGTCATTCCGGAGCGTGCGAAGCACCAACCCGGAATCTCGCGCAGCAATCTCTGGATTCCGGGTCCCCGCGAAGACGCGTGTCCCGGGGAATGACGCCAAGAAGGGTCCGTCGTGGTCGCGCTCCGCGGAAAAGACATCGACGCTTTTCTCGCCCGGCCTGATGCCGGCCGCCCTATTATCCTGCTGTACGGCCCCGATGCCGGCCTCGTGCGCGAGCGCGCCGACGCGCTGATCGCGTCCGCGGTCGACGACCCCAACGACCCGTTTTCGCTGGTGCGGCTGGACGGCGATGAGTTGGCCGCCGAGCCGTCGCGGCTGGTCGACGAGGCCATGACGATCCCGATGTTCGGCGGCCGGCGCGCGATCCGTGTGCGCGCCGGCTCCCGCAGTTTCGCCAGCGGCGTCGACACGCTGGCCGATTCGCCGATCAAGGATTGCCGCATCGTGATCGAGGCCGGCGAGTTGCGGCCGGAATCGCCGCTGCGCAAGGCCTGCGAGCGCGCCAAGACTGCGGTTGCCATCGCCTGCTATCCCGACACCGAGCGCGACCTCATCAGGCTGATCGATGAGGAATTACGGAGTTCAAATTTGCGCATCGCCTCAGATGCCCGCGCGGTGCTGATGTCATTGCTCGGCGGCGACCGCCAGGCCTCGCGCAACGAGCTCCGCAAGCTCGCGCTGTATGCCCATGGCAAGGGCGAGATCGCGCTCGATGACGTCATGACCGTGGTGTCCGATGCGTCCGAGCTAAAACTCGACGCGATCGTGGATGGCGCCTTTGCCGGCAAGCCGGACTTGGTCGAAAGCGAGTTCGCCAAGGCGATGGTCGCCGGCACTTATCCCGGCGTGATCATCTCGGCCGCGCAGCGCCAGGCAGCATGGCTGCACAAATCGGCGCTCGCGGTGGCCGAAGGCACGCCGGTCTCGACCTTGCTGGAAAGCGGCTATCCGCGCCTGCACTTTTCGCGAAAGGGCGCCGTCGAAATCGCGCTGCGCAATTTCAGCGCGCCGCGGCTGGCCACCATCATCGATCAGCTCGGAACCGCCGCCCTCGACATGCGCAAGCAGGCTTCGCTCGCGTCAGCGATCGCGCTGCGCACGCTGCTCTCGATCGCAGCGAATGCCAAGCGAAGGGGGTAAGGAAGGTGTTTCAGATCGTCATCGCGAGCGAAGCAATCCCTAGCGCTGCAAGTGGAGGAATGGATTGCTTCCGCCTTCGCTCTTCGAGCTACGGCGGACAAGTCGTCGCTGTCGCTCCTCGCAATGATGGGGTGGACGGCCCCCGAACGGCATCGATGTGCCAGACTGGCGATGCTGAGTCGAACCAGACAAGGGGACCGTCCATGACGAAGATTA
>NZ_JADPKF010000007.1:0-1570 GCF_023073815.1 Bradyrhizobium sp. 157
CCTTCCTAGGGAAGTCGATGAGAGGCCAGGATCGGTTCAGTCTCAGGCTGCGATTGCAGCCATCAGCGGCTTGGCTCCGACGATGTTCATGACCCGTGTCAGATTATAGGCCAGGACCGAGAGAGCCATCTCGGCGGCTACTTTTGGAAGCGTTTTGGTGAGGAAGTGTGTCGCCCCCATGCGAGCCTTCATCGTGCCGAACGGATGCTCGACCGTCTCGCGGCGCTGGCGCATGGCGAGCGGGTTCGCATCAAGGCGCTGCTGCACGGCATCGAGCAGGTGCTCATGCTCCCATCGTGGAATCCGCCGCTCTGGCCCTGTCGTGCACTGGGCCTTGAGCGAACAATTTTGACAGGCATTGGTCCAGTAACGCCTTATCCGCTTGCCATCTTCCTCGCTAGTGAAGCGATATGGCAGTTCCTCTCCAGCCGGACAGCGATAGGCGTCCTCCTCCGGCAAATAGACAAAGTCCTGCTTGCCGAAGCGCCCATCCGATTTGGCGCCAGACGTCTGCGGCTTGGGCAGAGTTACTGTGATGCCGGCCTCGTGGCAGGCGAGGATCTCCGCGCTGCTGAAGTAGCCGCGATCGGCAACGGCCTCGAGCGTGTCGGTCTGTAGAACAGCCTTCGCCTGCTTGGCCATATTGGCCAGTTGAGCCCGATCTGAACCGCTGTTCGTGACCTCATGCGTCACAATCAGGTGGTGCTTGGTATCCACGGCGACTTGCACGTTGTAGCCGACGACGCCGGAACCGCGGCCGCTCGTCGCCATCGAACGGCTGTCGGGATCGGTCAGCGAGATTTGCTGGTCAGGTGACGCAAGCATCTGCCTCTCGTAGACGGCAAGCTTGCCCATCTGCTCCTTCAGTTTTGTGAGCTTCTCGTGGAGCCTCGTCACCTTCGCGGCCAGCACCTCCGTCGGCTCCTGCCTATCGGCCGTGTCAAGTTGGCTCAGATAGCGCGCGACACTCTCCTCCAGCTGCGCACGCCGCCGCTCCACCTTCGCCCGTGTGAAGTTCTTGTCCCGGTTGTTCACTGCCTTGAACTTGCTGCCATCGATGGCGACGCTCGCCGTCGTGAGAAGGCCCATCTCACGGCAGAGTTCGACGAAGCGCATACCTTGCGTAGCGCCAGGCCATTGTCTTTGCGGAAGTCCGCGATCGTCTTGTGATCAGGAGCGAGCCGACCGAGCAGCCACATGACCTCGACATTGCGTCCGGCCTCGCGTTCCAGCCGCCGGCTCGACTGCAGCCGGTTCAGATAGCCATAGATGTACAGCTTCAGGAGAACCGAGGGATGGTACGACGGCCGCCCGGTCGCCGCCGGCTCCACACCTTCGAAGCTCATCTCTGCCAAATCGAGCGCATCGACAAACACATCGATCACGCGAACAGGGTTGCTCTCGTCAATGAAGTCATCGAGGCATTCAGGCAATAGCGTCCATTGCCCACGATCCGCCTCTTCAACGAAGCGCCTCATCAATTCCCCCTTAGAATCACGGGAGAATCATAACAGCAGCACCGCGTTTTCACACATGGGGTAATTCCGGGCCAGAGCCATACTGAAGCTCT
>NZ_JADPKF010000108.1:0-1536 GCF_023073815.1 Bradyrhizobium sp. 157
GATTTCGAGAACGCGATCGACGTCGAGGACGACCATGAGCTGGCCGTCGAGGCGGTGCACGCCGCCGGCGAGCTTGGCGAAGCGGGAATCCAGGTTGACGGGGTTTTCCTCGCGACCATTGTCGGGTAGCCGCAGCACCTCGCCGATCTGGTCGATCAACAGGCCGTAGGACTCGCCGCGCAAATCGACGCCGACCGCCATCGGCGGCTTGCCGTCGTCGTTCTTCGGCAAGCCCAAGCGGGCGCGCATGTCGACCACGGTGACGATGCGGCCGCGCAGATTGAGCACGCCGGCGATCTCGGCCGACGACAGCGGCACCCGCGTCAGCCGTTCCGGCATGAACACGTCCTGCACCCGCGAGATCGGCAGGCCGAACAATTGCCCGCCGATCACGGCGGTGACGTATTCGGCCACGGTGCCCTCGATGGTCTCGGTCTTGGTTGTCATGGTCTAACTTCCTTATGCCCCGGCCAAGCTTGCTTACGCCGCGCGCCTAGTCTCGGCGGTCTGTTCCTTCAGCGCCGCGATCAGCCCGGGACGGTCGAACTTGGCGACGTAATCGTGGAAGCCGGCCTGCCGCCCGCGCTCGATCGCCGCCGGCGACACCAGCGAGGACAAAGCGATGATCGGCAGCTGGCCCAGATTGTTGTCGGCGCGGATCGTCTCGGCGAATTCGAAGCCGTTCATGTCGGGCATCTCGATGTCGGTCAGCACCACGTCGAAGTTCTGGCCCGAGCGCAGTGCCGAAAGCCCCTCCTGCGCGTTGACGGCGACCCGCACCTTGTAGCCGGCGGCTTTCAAGACCGGCGCCAGCATGTTGCGGAAGAAGGCGGAGTCATCGACCAGCAGCACCGATTGCGCCATCGACGAGGCCCGCATCTCCTTGCGCGAGAACCAGTCGGCAAACGCCATCGGCAGGAAGTGGCCGACGTCGATCACCTCGGTGGCCTGGCCCTTGATCACGGCGGAGCCCAGAATGCCGTCCTGCTGACCGGCGACCTCGATGTGCAGCCGCTCCTCGACGATGTCGATGATCTCGTCGACCACGAGCCCCATCGAGCGGCCGTCGTCGGCGAACACCAGGATCGGCTGCGCGCCGGAGGTCTGCACGGTGACGCCGGCCATCTGCACCAAGGGCATCAGCTGCTCGCGGTACTGCACCATGTAGCGGCCGTTGCTCAGCTCGATCTTGTCGGTGGCGATCTCCTCCAGCCGGGTGACGAGGCCGAGCGGCACCGCCTTGGGCTGGCTTGAGCCGGCGCGGAACACCAGCAGCGAGGTGAGCTGCTCGCTGCCGAAGCCATGCGCGGCGGAGGCCTCGTCGGCCATCTCATGGGCCGAGGAGCCGGAGGCGCCGAGCGCCTTGGCAATGCCGTTGGGGTCGATGATCATGATCACGGCGCCATCGCCCAAAATGGTGTTGCCGGAGAACATGTCGATGTGCCGCAGCTTGGTCGACATCGGCTTGACCACGATTTCTTCGGTGTGGAACACGCCGTCGACCACGATGCCGAAGGTCTGGCTGCCGACCTGGGT
>NZ_JADPKF010000057.1:0-1489 GCF_023073815.1 Bradyrhizobium sp. 157
CCAGAGACGTCGGTCAACAAGCTCTTATTCGCGGGTTCACGCATTTCCGTTGGTTCGTCTGGGGCTGTCCCGGTCTGAGGTCGGACGTCGATCTTGCGATCGGTCACACAGGATGATCGGGAATTCCCCTACCGCGGCTCTGCTTCCGCCGTTGCACGAGATTTATCGCTTCGCCGGATCACTGCCCCGGCGCCGGGCTCCCTGGTTAGCGCTCGACCTTGCCGCTTGGCACCCCTTGCCAAGCCTCTTAAGCCGGGGTTGCCGCGACACGTGCGGCCGTGACTGCGCGAGCGACAGCCCAGATGAAGCCGGCGAGCTCGCGGGCGATTGCGATGATGGCGACGGTCTTGAGCTTACCGTTCCTGATCAGCGCGCGATAGCGCCGGTACAGTCGGCACTGCGCCTTCCAGGCAATCTCGCGAACCGTCGGCGGCGCCGCATCGACCTTCGGTTGCTTGGCTTGTCCGACCCGCGGCGGATGCTGATAGCTCCACGAGCACTCCACCAGCATGCGCCGGGCACGCCGGTTGCCGGCTTTGGTGATCGGTCCACGCTTGACGGTATCGCCGGTCGAATCCTCTGAAGGCACGAGCCCGAGATAGGCCATCAACTCGGTCGGCGTTCGGAACCGCGAGAGATCGCCGATCTCGGCCAGCAGCGTTGTGGCCGAGATCAGATCCATGCCGCGCATGGCGATCAAAGCGGTAACCAGCGGCGCAAGTGACCATTCCGGAACGGCCGCGGCGATGGCCTGCTCCAGCCGTTGGAGACGCTCCTGCGCCTGACGAATCGCCAGCAGCATCTCCTCCAGCACAAGGCGCTGTTGCGGGTGCTCGAGCTTTTGGCTCGCGATCCAGCTCACATGTAGCTTGGTCCAGGTCTTCTTGCTCTCCGGGTAAGGCCTTCCCAGCCGTAGCAGAAAGGCCGAGACATGCTGGCGCTTCGTGCGCAAATCCAGCATCGTCGTCTCGCGCGCCCGGGTCAGATCGCGCATCGCTTCGTGACCTCCGTCCGGCACCCAGACCGCCGTGAGTTCGTCGGCACGCAGCAACTTCGCCAGGCCGAGCGCATCGCGCCGGTTCGTCTTCACCTTGTCGCCTCGCCGCTTTGGAACCAGCGAGGGCGCGACCACCGCGCATTCGAAGCCCAGCCCCTTGATCTGCCGGTGCAGTCCGTAGCCGGTCGGCCCGGCCTCGTAGCAGAACGTCAGCCGCTTGTACTTGGCGGCCAGCTTGCGCACGAGTTTCGCCGTTGCCGCCGGCGTGTTCTCAATCTCCCCCAGGAACCGAACTTCGCCATCCCGGCCGGCGTCCGCAATGGCAACCGCATTGCGCAACTTCGACGTATCGATCCCGACGAAAGCCTCGCTATAATCGCCCATGACTCGCCCTCCTTGCGTGAGGCTCTGCCCGGCCCATCCGGGTAACCCTCGCACTCGCATCGAGGGTGAGTCGCCTCCGCATCGGAAGAGGGACATACGGTCTGAGGA
>NZ_JADPKF010000094.1:0-1391 GCF_023073815.1 Bradyrhizobium sp. 157
TGTTCTCTAATTCCGGGCCTGCGGTCAAGACTCTCCACATCCTTGCCGGGTTCATGGTTCTCTCCGCGGTAGGGGCATGCCCTCCGCATGATGGCGTAGGATGACGCTGGCGGATCAATGTGTGAAGCGCGCTTGCTTTTTGAGCATCGCAAAGCCAGGGGCGATCGCACCAACGCCAGCGTCCCGGCAGGGACCTTGGATTCCGCCGGTGGTCGGCGGGAATTCGATAGCTTGCTATGCTGTTTGCATGGCGGTCTCCTTTGATGACCATCTAAATTCGGTTCCTTCGATCCACATCCGATGCAGAATGACCGCAAGCTTTCGCGCAACCGCAACCTTGGCTTTGCGTAGCCCCCTTCGTTTTGCAAGCCGAATGCCCCAGGCTTTGAGCGCTGACCATTTTGCTACGCGTGTGAGCAGCACATTGGCCGCCTCATAGAGATAGCCGCGCAACATTTTGTCGCCGCACTTCGAGATTCGACCCGTCCAGTCAATCTCGCCGGATGCGTAGCGTCGGGTCGTTAGTCCGACATAGGCTCCGACGCTTCTTGACCTTTTGAAGCGCGTAGGGTCGTCGATCGTTGCAAGAAAACAAAGAGCCGTGACAGGGCCGATGCCAGGTGCCGTCATGAACTGTCGCACTTGAGCATTGCTGCGTGCGAGCTTCATGACCTTGCGGTCGAGATCAGCAATCTGCTGCTCGATGGCTACTCGGGCGGTGAGTAGCGGCGTTACCGCAACGGCGAGTTCCGGCCGATTTTCGGTCAGCTCCGCAGCACGCGATGCGAATACGTTCATCTTTGCTGGGCCAATAACCAGCCCGAGGTTCTTTAAGAGCCCACGGATTTGATTCTCGAGATCCCGCTTGATCTTAACGAGTAGAGCTCGGCTGACCAGCACAGCCTTCACCGCGTGACAGTCGAGGTCTTTGACGCGCACCTCCTTATACCATCCACATTGCATGATGCGGGCTATGCCTACGGCATCGTTGCGGTCGCTCTTGTTGATTTGCATTTTCAAAGCAGCCTTGGCGTGCCTGGCGTCGATACAGATGACTGGCAGCCCGAGCTTATTTAACTCAGTCCACAGCCATGTCGACGTTGCTCCTGTTTCGAGTCCGATCCGCGCGACATACGGCGCATTTGACTTGATGAATGCTGCGATCGCTTCGGGGTCGGAACGAACCACGCCTTCACGCTCAATCTTTCCCGTCCGATCAACAATGCAGATCGCTGTTAGCCTCAGAGAAACGTCCAGTCCGACATAATGCTCCATTGCAGCTCTCCTGTCATTGCAGGGCCCAAGAGATGAGCCTCATCGATTCCTGGAGAGCTGATTCTGAGAGCTTCAGTATGGCTCTGGCCCGGAATTACCCCATGTGTGAAAACGCG
>NZ_JADPKF010000118.1:0-1377 GCF_023073815.1 Bradyrhizobium sp. 157
CATCCGGGCTTCTGTAACGGGCCTTAGTTAGTCAATCCCTTTTTGCGCTGTCCACCTGCCGGGCACTTGCTTCTGTACGGGATCGGCACTGAGGCCGTCACCTTCTGGGGTGCATGAGGAGCCGGCCGGCCAATCTACGGGGTGCGTGGTTTTGAGCCGACTTCCCGGATGGCGGCCTGACCGGATCCATCGTCCCGGCGAGGGACTTCGCTCGGGAGAGCCTGGTGTCTTGGCCCGCCCGGAACGATTGATGCTCCTTGCTTAGGTTGCAGTGGCCTTGGCCATCGGATTGAACGGTTTGGCATCAGCCAGCATGCGATGCAGGATGACGGCGAGCTTGCGTGCCAGCGCCACCTTGGCCTTGCGCATGCCTGCGCGCCTAGCGATCCGCATCGCCCAGCTCTTCAGCGCCGAGCAGCCCTTGATCGGCTTGGTCAGCATGACGTGAGCGGCCTGGTAGAGTGCCTCCCGCACGGAGGCATCGCCAATCTTGCTGATGCGGCCGGTGTAATCTTTTTGCCCCGACTGATGTTTCTTCGGGGTCAGTCCGAAGTGCGCGCCTGTGGCTTTGGATGAGCGGAATCGCTTCGGATCATCGATCGCAGCGGCATAGGTGAGAGCGACGATCGGACCGACGGACGGCGTTGTCATCAGAAGCCTGGCCGGCGGATGCGATCGGGCGAGTTTCTGCGTGTGTTTGTCCAGGCTGTTGAACTCGCGCCGCAGCACGGCATGGGCTTCGAGCAGCGCCTGCGCCACCAGCTCCAGTCCAGGATGGCCGGCAACCAGCTCCCGGATACGACCGGCGAACGTGCATTCGGTGGTCTTGCCGACCTTCAGCCCAAAGCCCCGTAGCACGCCGCGCAGACTGTTCTCGACGTCGCGCAGCTTCGACTGCAGCAGTTTGCGCGCCGTCAGAACCGCACGCGTCTCCTGCGCGTCGATCGACTTGCAGTGCACCGGGCGGAACCAGCCCAGCCGCATCAGTTGCGCGATCCCGCGGGCATCGTTGCGGTCCGACTTCACCGGCATCGATTTGAAGGCATCGCGGACGTGGCGCGTCTCCAACAGCTCGACCGCAAACTTCGCCTCGCGCAGCGCCGCGTAAAGCCATTGCGACAGAGGACCTGCCTCCAGGCCGATCCGCTCGAGCGGCAGGCCCAGCGGCCGGAACCAGGCGATCAGCGCCTCCGGCTCGCTCGCCACCTTCGCCTCGCGCAAAATCTTGCCGGTGCCGTCGACCACGCAAATAGTCGAGCTTTCCAAAGACACGTCGATTCCGGCATAGTAGTACATGGTCGTCCCTCGATGATGCTTGGAGCGGGCTTGCCCGACTCCGGTTTTTGACACCATCAGTTTGAGGGACGACCGCCTCCC
>NZ_JADPKF010000049.1:0-1375 GCF_023073815.1 Bradyrhizobium sp. 157
GTCATCGCCCGGCTTGCCGCCTCAGCCAAAGCTCCGGCGAGCCAGCAAGGGAAAGCCTCGGCGAAGCCTTAGGGCGTAGCCGGGACCGGGCGATCCAGTACGCCGCGGCCGATCCGCTCAAACTCTAAGGCCTCTGGAATACCGGATCACCCGCCTTCTGTTTAGTCCGGAGACATGGCTGACACCTGTTCGGACACATCACTGACAGGTTAGTCGCTGGTCAAGTCGATTGATGCGACTTGCCAGCTGGCAAAGAAGATACCGTAGTTGCCGTCGCGATCGAGCGGTCGGATGGCCAGGCGCTCGCCGACAAAGGCCTTCGGAACTTTCCAGAACTGTCCCTTGAAAGAGATGTAGCTTCGGGTCGACGAGACGGTCCGAACCGTCTCGCCCACGTCGTATTGCACCTCCGGAATGCGTGCCGGCATAGCACGTGAGCTCGGCCGAAAGCGGTCGGCGGGGACGTTCATATCGAGGCCTTGGTGAGGCCGCTCCAGATTGTAGACCATGCGCCAGGCGTCGAGGGCGCGCTGGACTTCCGGCAGCGTGCGGAACGGGCGCATGGCAAACACTTCGGCGTTGAGGGTGCGATGGAAGCGCTCGTTCTTGCCGCGGCCCTGCGGGTGACACGGTCTGGCATGCACCACCCTGATGCCGAGCTTGAGCAGCCACACCTTCAGCCCGGTCCAGCGAACGCCGGACGTATCACCCCATGGTGAGCCGTTGTCGATATAAAAGGCCTCCGGCAGGCCATAGCGGCGGAACGTGGCCGCCAGATGCTCCTGCACCGTCGGACGCTGCTCGTTCGCACATGCCTTCAGGCACGGGACATAGCGCGAGTGATCGTCGATCACCGTCAGCGGATGGCATCGCGTCCTGTCAGCGAGTGGCATGTGGCCCTTGAAATCCATCTGCCACAACTGATTGGGAGCTTCCTTCTCGAAGCGATGGCCTGGATTGGGCGGCGCATTCTCGCTCGGCTTGATCCGCTGGTTCCGGCACAGGATCCGATGCACGGTGGACGGCACGGGCACAGCCTGCCCATTGCGCTTCAGGCAATGGGCGATCTTGCGGGCCCCCCAAGCAGGATGCTTGTCGCGCACAGCTACGACCTGCGCCTCCACGGCAGCGGCGCTGCGCCTGGGCATCCGCGTCGGACGACGGGACTGATCCAAAAGCTCCCGACCGCCGGCCTGCCACCGCCTCAGCCACTTGTAACCCACATCAGGACTGATCCCGAACCGTCGGCAGAGCTCCCGCCGGTTCGCTCCTTCCTGCAAGGCAAGTCGCACGAACTCGCGTCGCTGATCCATTACTGACACCTCGTTCCACGGCATGGACGGCTCCCGAATCGGACCAATCCAGCCAATTTTGA
>NZ_JADPKF010000001.1:0-1374 GCF_023073815.1 Bradyrhizobium sp. 157
GTACTCATCTGTGGACGCCCCGCGAGATGCAAGCGATTTTTGAAGCGCATTGGCGCGTAGTCGGATGCTGCCATCTGTCCGGCCTCTGATGCAGCGATAGAGCTGCGGGCCCGTATGGGAGTTCGCAGACCGGAACCAAATCATAAAGGCGTGCTCTGTAGGCACGATGAGTACACCTGGTTCTTCCGGCCTCGTCTCGCCGACTGTTGCGCCATACCCTCCTTCGACCGACCACATCTCCGACGACCTCAGGTCCGCCAGGCTACGCTCTGGCTGTGACCGGAGCTCGGTAGTTTTCCTGCTTTACGAGTAGCGCCCAGACAATCCGCGCCATCTTGTTTGCAAGCGCGATGGTTACCAGCATGGGCGGCTTGCGAGTCAGCATCTGTTCGAGCCACGAACCCTTTGGCGCGCCGCGTTTGCTCGCCTGTTGAACGACGGCGCTGCTGCCGATGATGAGGAGGCGCCTAAGCGTGCGTTCGCCCATCTTGGATGTCGCGCCAAGTTTCTGCTTGCCGCCCGTTGATCTTTGAAGAGGCGTCAGACCGAGCCAAGCTGCGAAGTCACGGCCTTTGGCGAAAGTCTCGGCCGGTGGTGCTAGGGCGGCAATCGCTGTGGCAGAGATCGGGCCGATGCCAGGAATGGTCATTAGCCGGCGCGATACTTCATCCTCGCGAGCGCGTCGTGCAATCTCTTCGTCGAGATCCGCGATCTTGCCGTTGAGGCCGGCGAGCAGGTCCAACATCAATCGGAACATGGCGAGGGCCGCCTCGGGAAGCGAGCTGGCCATTTCTTCCTCTTCGATCAGGTCGGCAAGCCTTGCCACATGCGAGGGCCCCTTGGGTGCGATCCAACCATATTCAGTGAGATGTCCCCGGATCGCGTTGATGAGCTGCGTTCGCTGCCGCACTAACAGGTCACGGGTCCGAAACACCAGACCCGCCGCCTGTTGCTGTTCGCTCTTCACGGCCACGAACCGCATGCTCGGCCGCTGCGCTGCTTCGCAAATCGCCTCGGCATCGATCGCGTCGTTCTTCTGCCGCTTCACGAACGGTTTTACATAGGCGGGCGGGATCAGCCGAACTTCATGGCCAAGCTGGGTGAGCTGACGGGCCCAGTGATGTGCTCCACCACAGGCCTCCAGCGCTACCGTGCAGCTCGGCTTGGCTGCGAAGAAATCCAGCAGCTTCCTACGGCTGATCCGCTTGCTGAATATCGCTCGCCCCCGCTCGTCCGCTCCATGAGCGTGGAAAACATGCTTGGCGATATCGAGACCGACTGTGATAATCTCTGACACGGACGCCTCCCTTAAGTGGTGCTCAACACCTCCACTTTGGCACATCGATGCCGTCGGCGGGGCGTCCACCCCATCAT
>NZ_JADPKF010000051.1:0-1306 GCF_023073815.1 Bradyrhizobium sp. 157
CCGTCCATGACGAAGATTAGCACGATTGGGTTGGATCTGGCTAAGAACGTGTTTCAGGTTCACGGGATTGATGCATCGGGAAGGGTTGTGCTGAGGCGGCAGCTCAGGCGGGCTGCCGTAGAGAAGTTCTTTGCGGGGTTGCCGCCGTGCCTGGTTGGCATGGAGGCTTGCGGGAGCGCACATCATTGGGCCCGGGTGATCAGGCGCTATGGCCATGAGGTGCGACTGATGCCGCCGGCCTATGTGAAGCCCTACGTCAAGCGCAACAAGAACGACGGCCGGGATGCGGAAGGTGTCTGCGAGGCAGTGGGCCGGCCGACGATGCGCTTTGTTCCGGTGAAGAGCGTCGAGCAACAGGCCACGCTGGCGGTTCATGGCACACGTGCCTTGCTGGTTCGCCAGCGGACGATGGTGGCAAACGCCTTGCGGGCAGCGCTGAGCGAGCTCGGGATCGTGGCCGCGCAAGGACATCAGGGGCTGTGTGAGCTGATGGCCAAGCTTGAGGAGCCGAGCGAAGAGATTCCGGAGATGATGCGATGTGCTCTGTTGATGCTGGCGCAGCACTGGCAGGCGCTCAATGCCGATGAACGCGTGCTTGAACGGCAGATCGCGAAGGCTGCCAGATGCGATCGGGACGCGCGCCGGCTGATGGAAGTCCCAGGCGTCGGCCCGATCATCGCCAGTACGGTGTTGGCCAAAGTGCCCGATGCGAAGGTGTTTCGCTCCGGTCGGGACTTCGCCGCCTGGATCGGGCTCACCGGCAAGGACCACGGTACTGGCGGCAAGCATCGCCCAGGGCGTATCTCCAAACAGGGAGATCGTATGTTGCGCGCGCTGCTGATCAGCGGAGCCAGCGCCCATCTGCGGCAGCAAAAGAGGCGCGGCGTCAGCGACCCGTGGCTGCGCGATCTTTTGGCGCGGCGGCCTTACAAGGTCGCCATGGTGGCGTTCGCCGCTAAAGCCGCGCGCATCCTCTGGGCCATGCTGAGCAAAGGAGAAGTTTACCGAGACCGCGCGAGCGCGCCGGCTGCTGCCTAGTTGAAGGGCGACAGCCGCCGCGCTCGCGCTCATCCCTATCGGAAGGGCAATTAAGGTGTGATGGCAAATGGTCAGGAAACCAGGATCGAAACACTCCGACACGTCATCGCGCGTCACAGCGCGCCGCAATGATTGGAATTCGATCCGCGATCTCCATCAGGGCCCGCGGTCAATGGCCGCTTCTCGAGGCCGTATACATGACCGCTCCCCGATCCGTTGCCGAAGCACCAAAAAGCCCTTGCCGAGAGGGGGCCGTCCATACATGACG
>NZ_JADPKF010000043.1:0-1305 GCF_023073815.1 Bradyrhizobium sp. 157
CCGCCGACGTCATCGGTCAGCGTGCTTATGCTATTGGTCGCGGTCGTGAGCATTGGCTGCGCCTCGACCGGCGCAATTGTGCCACCCACGTCGTGGGTCAGCGCACCCACGGTGTCGCTCATCGTTGCGAGCACCGGCTGCGCCGCCGCCTCGACCGGCGCGATCGTCCCGCCGACGTCGTGGGTCAGCGTACCCACAGTGTCGGTCACCGTTGTGAGCACCGGCTGCGCCGTCTCGACCGGCGCAATCGTGCCACCCACGTCTTTGGTCAGCGTACCCACAGTGTCGCTTACCGTTGCGAGCACCGGCTGCGCCGCCGCCTCGACCGGCGCAATTGTGCCACCCACGTCGTGGGTCAGCGTGCCCACGGTGTCGCTCACCGTTGCGAGCACCGGCTGCACCGCCGTCTCGACCGGCGCGATCGTGCCGCCGACGTCATCGGTCAGCGTGCTTACGGTGTCGGTTGCGATCGCGAGCGCCGGCTGCGCCGCCGCCTCGACCGGCGCGATCGTGCCGCCCACGTCGTTGGTCAGCGTACCCGCGCTGTCGGTCACGGTTGCGAGCACCGGCTGCGCCGCCGCCTCGACCGGCGCAATTGTGCCGACCACGTCATGGGTCAGCGTACCCACAGTGTCGCTCACGGTTGCGAGCACCGGCTGCGCCGCCGCCTCGACCGGCGCAATCGTGCCGACCACGTCATGGGTCAGCGTACCCACAGTGTCGCTCACCGTCGCGAGCACCGGCTGCGCCGCCGCCTCGACCGGCGCGATCGTGCCGCCGACGTCGTCGGTCAGCGTGCCCACGGTGTCGCTCACCGTCGCGAGCGCCGGCTGCGCCGCCGCCTCGACCGGCGCGATCGTGCCGCCGACGTCATCGGTCAGCGTGGTTACGGTGTCGGTCACCGTTGTGAGCACCGGCTGCGCCGTCTCGACCGGCGCAATTGTGCCACCCACGTCGTGGGTCATCGTACCCACAGTGTCGCTCACGGTTGCGAGCACCGGCTGCGCCGCCGCCTCGACCGGCGCGATCGTCCCGCCCACGTCGTGGGTCAGCGTACCCACGGTGTCGCTTACCGTTGCGAGCACCGGCTGCGCCGCCGCCTCGACCGGCGCGATCGTCCCGCCGACGTCATCGGTCAGCGTGCCCACGGTGTCGCTCACCGTTGCGAGCACCGGCTGCGCCGCCGCCTCGACCGGCGCGATCGTGCCGCCGACGTCATCGGTCAGCGTGCTTATGCTATTGGTCGCGGTCGTGAGCATTGGCTGCGCCTCGACCGGCGCAATTGTGCCACCCACGTCGTGGGTC
>NZ_JADPKF010000117.1:0-1261 GCF_023073815.1 Bradyrhizobium sp. 157
GCCATACCCGCCGGCCTCCTGTCCCGGCGGGTAGCTTGAATCACCAAAACGCTGATTTGTGAATCCGCAGCGATTCAGTCAGATGGGCTAACGCTCTAGCGAACTGAAAGAGCTGAGTACGCCGCAGGAGGTAATGGGCGAGATACCGCGCACCTTGACCGCGACGCGCGTGGTGATGGCGGCGCGCAATGCCATCCACGCCATCCTGCACGGCACCGATGACCGCCTTCTGGTGGTCGTCGGCCCCTGCTCGGTCCACGATCCCGCCGCGGCCGTTGATTACGCCGAGCGGCTCGCTGCGCTGCGTGAAAAGCTCTCCGACCGCCTCGAAATCGTGATGCGCGTCTATTTCGAAAAGCCGCGCACCACAGTCGGATGGAAGGGACTGATCAACGACCCCAATCTCGACGGCTCCTTCGACATCAACAGGGGCCTGCGGCTCGCCCGCAACGTGCTGTCGGCGGTGAACAATCTCGGCCTGCCGGCCGGGACCGAATTCCTCGACATGACGACGCCGCAATACATTGCCGACCTGATGGCATGGGCGGCGATCGGGGCGCGCACGACCGAGAGCCAGATCCATCGCGAGCTCGCTTCCGGTCTCTCCTGCCCGGTCGGCTTCAAGAACGGTACCGACGGTAATATCCGCATCGCGGCCGATGCAGTGAAGTCGGCCTCGCATCCGCATCATTTCATGGCTGTCACCAAAGGCGGGCGCTCGGCGATTGCGGCAACCACCGGCAACGAGGACTGCCACATCATCCTGCGCGGCGGCAACAAACCGAACTACGACCGGGAAAGCGTCGGTGCCGCGTGCGTCGAACTTGTCCGTGCCGGCGTCGCCCCGCGGATCATGATCGACACCAGCCACGCCAACAGCAACAAGAAGCCGGAGAACCAGCCGCTGGTCGTCGCCGACATCGCGCGCCAGATATCGGAGGGCGAGCAGCGCATCACCGGCGTCATGATCGAGAGCAACCTGGTCGCCGGCCGTCAGGACGTCGTGCCCGGCAAGCCGCTGACCTACGGACAGAGCATCACCGACGGCTGCATCGACTGGGAGACGACGGTATCTGCGCTGAACGTGCTGGCCGATGCGGTGCAGACGCGGCGAAATGCGCAATCGGGGAACTTCCGGGAGGAGCGCTCGGCCTAGAGAGCGTGATGAAATTAGATTTGATTGCGACCACGAAGAAGGTGCGCTCCCTCTCCCGCTTGCGGGGGAGGGCTGGGGTGGGGGTGTCTCCGCGGGCGACACTGC
>NZ_JADPKF010000065.1:0-184394 GCF_023073815.1 Bradyrhizobium sp. 157
TGCAGATAGTTGCGTTCAATCGTCCGGTCGTAGCTGTTATCGCGCATTGGATCGTCCTCCAGTGGAGCGATCCAATCAGCGAATTAGTGAACATGCACAGCAATGACGGAGAGTGCGGAAGCCCCTCACCCCTTCGCCGGCAGCCTGTGCGCAAAGCTCCAGGAATGGCCGAACGGGTCCATGATGCGAGCATAGCGGTCACCCCAGAACGAATCCCATGGCTCCAGCGTCACGGTGGCGCCGGCGTCACGGGCACGCTTCACCGCCGCATCGCAGTTCTCGACTTCGAGATGCATGGTGACTGAGGTGCCCTTGATCTGATCCGGCGGAAATACCGCGTCGACGCCATGGGAGCCGCGGTGCTCGGGAAAGTCGTCCATGACGAAGATACGCGCGCCGTTGATGCGAATTTCCGAATGCATCAACCGCTTGCCGTCCTCGGCCGGCATCCGCAGGGTTTCGGTGGCGCCGAGCGCCTTCTTGTAGAATTCAAGCGCGGCGTTGGCGTCGCGGACAACGAGATGAGGGGTGACGATCTGGACGGGCTCGGTCATTTCTGGGCTCCTGATTTTGGACACGTCACGAGGACGAATGAGGACGCCGAAAACCGACACGGGCAGCAAAAAGATCTCGTCCTGCTTTCGCCGGAACGACCGAAAGCTATTTCGCCGCCCCGCACATCACGTCGATCGCGCCGTTGACAATTGCCTCCAGTTCCTTACGCGGCACCTGAGCGCGGGCGCGGATGGCGATGGTGTGAATGGTGGCGGAGGCAAGTTGCGCCAGCACGGTCGCGTCGGCGCTCGCCGGTAGCTCGCCCTTCTCTTGGGCGAGCCGGAAACAGGCCGCAAAAGCCTTGTCGAGCTCGGCAAAGCCTTCCAGCACCATCGCGCGGATATCGGGGTCATGCACCGCCTCGGAAGCCGCGGTCATCACCGTGAAGCAGCCGCGCGGGCCGGATTCGCCGGACAGATAGATGTCGAGCGCCACCGCATAGATCCGTTCCAGGCGCTTTCGGATCGGCAGTTCGTTCCTGAAGATGTCCCCCATCGCGGCCCGCGCGTCGTCGCGATAGCGCCGGTAGCTCTTGATGAAGAGTTCGCGCTTGTCGCCGAACGCGCCATAGAGGCTCGGCCGGTTCATGCCGGTGGCGGCGGAGAGATCGTCGAGCGAGGTCGCCGCAAAGCCATCCTTGCGAAACAGATCGAGCGCCTTGCCGAGCGCCACGCCCGGCTCATAGGCGCGCGGGCGGCCCCGCCGCTTGGGCGGGATCGGGGTATCGATCTGGGGGATCGGAGGCTTCTTCCCTTTTTGTACCATTTCGCAAACAATTCCTTGACCGGATCCATATTATGCGGAACAGTATAAAAATCAATCCTGCCCGCTTTGAACGCCGGCCGATTGATCAACCGCCAAGGAGGCAAATCATGGACCTGTATTTCTCGCCGCTCGCCTGCTCGCTGGCGACCCGGATTGCGCTGTACGAAGC
The DNA here is from genome assembly GCF_023073815.1 of Bradyrhizobium sp. 157. Lineage (NCBI taxonomy): Bacteria > Pseudomonadati > Pseudomonadota > Alphaproteobacteria > Hyphomicrobiales > Nitrobacteraceae > Bradyrhizobium > Bradyrhizobium sp. 157. Next base: position 1,490 of record NZ_JADPKF010000065.1, read on the forward strand.
CGGCGCTGACGCCAACTATCTCGAGGTCGATCCCAAGACCAAAGTGGTGCAGAAGGACGGCTCGGATTTCCGCGCTGTCAATCCGCTCGGGCTGGTGCCGACGCTGCGTACCGACGACGGGACGGTGCTGACGGAGAACGCGGCGATCCTGCAATATGTCGCCGATCACTTTCCGGGCGCTGGCATCTCGGCCAACTCGGCTGAGGAGCGCAGCCGTCTGCATCAATGGCTGTGCTTCATCGGCACCGAACTGCACAAGGCGCTGTTCGTGCCGCTGCTAGACAAGACGGCGCCGCAGGACGCAAAGACTTATGCGCTGAACAAGAATCTGTCGCGTCTCGACTATCTCGAGAACTACCTGAAGGGCCGCGAATTCCTGCTCGATCACTTCAGCGTCGCGGATGCCTATCTCGTCACCATCATCAACTGGACGATGGCGACGCCGCCGATCGAACTGGCGAAGTGGCCTAACGTGAAGGCCTATCACGAGCGGCTGCGCGCACGCCGCAGCATTGCGAAAGCGGTCGCCGAGGAGTTCGAACTCTACAAGGCCGAACTGGCGCGGCATAAGGCGGCGGCGTAACGAAGACTCGTGTCCCGGACGCGGTGCAGCACCTCTTCGGTGATGCACCGCAGAGCCGGGATCCATTTCGCGGCGTGCAGTGGACCCCGGAATAGCCGCGCACCGCTTACGCGCTGCGCAGCATCCGGGGAACGCAAGTCGTCACTCCGCTGCCAACAAGCGCTTCGTCAGGTCCGTCAACGCCCGTCGAAAGATCGCGGCGTCGTCCCGCGCCCGTGCCAGCACCAGCGCGCCCTGAATGGTAAGTAGCGCGTCTTCGGCGCGCCGCTGCGCTTGGCTGTTCGTCAACCCGGATCGCCGCAACAGCGCGGCGAGCGCTGTCTGCCAGCGCGCGAAATAGCCATCGACCGCTTCGGCAAAACTGTCGCGCGCCGAGCCGAGTGCCACCATGCCGACCAGGCAGACGCGATCGCCCGAGTGGAAATATTGATCGACGCCCGCGATCATCGCAGCGATGGCGCGCGCGGGATCATCGGCGCTGCGCAAGGGCGCGAAGATATGGAGTTCGAACCAGCCGTCGATCTCGGCCAGCACCTCGGCGGCCATCTGCTCCTTGCCGCCGGGGAACAGATGATAGAGGCTGCCCTTGCCGAGCCCGGTGGCCTCCGTGATCAGCGTCAGCGAGGCGCCCTCGTAGCCATGGGCGCGAAACACCTCGCCGAGCGCGCGCAGTACCTCTCCCCGTTCGACGCCTCTTTTCAGCATCCGATCACAGTGGATTTTCGCTCAGTCCCGCGACATCCGCGGGTCGCGGCCCCGGAGCCGGCCAGTGGAAGCGCCGCTCGCTCTCGTCGATCGCGATATCGTTGATGCTGGCCTCGCGCCGCCGCATCAGGCCGTGTTCGTCGAACTCCCACTGCTCGTTGCCGTAGGAGCGATGCCACTGCCCGGAACCGTCGTGCCACTCATACTGAAAGCGCACCGCGATGCGGTTCTGATCGAACGCCCAGAGATCCTTGATCAGCCGATAGTCGTGCTCCTTCGCCCATTTGCGGGTGAGGAATTCGACGATCGCCTCCCGTCCTTCAAAGAATTCCGAGCGGTTACGCCAGCGGCTGTCCTCGGTATAGGCCAGCGACACCCGGACCGGATCGCGCGAATTCCAGGCGTCCTCGGCCATGCGCGCCTTTTGGGCGGCAGTTTCGCGGGTGAACGGCGGCAGCGGTGGACGCGACATGAGGTTTCTCCGGAATGATTGCCGGAGGAGATTGTACCGATCGGTACAGAGAGTCAATCCGAAGATTTACTCGGGGCCAGATCGGCCTTCATCAACAGCCGCAGCGATTTCGGGATCGGCTGCGCCTTGCCCTCGCTGATGAAGGCGACGCGCACCTCGGCCTTGACCAGCACGTCACCGCCGCGCCGCACCTCCTGCGCCAGCATGATCGAGGCGCCCTTCACCGCGACCGGCCATGTCACGACGTCGAGCACGTCGTCCATCCGCGCCGGCCGCAGGAAGTCGAGCTGCATCGAGCGCACCACGAAGGCAAAGCCGGGCGTCTCCTCCTGCGCCTCTTCGAACAGCGCGTGCTGCGAGGCGCCCATCAGCCGCAGATGGTTGGTGCGCCCGCGCTCCATGAAGCGCAGATAATTGGCGTGGTAGACGATGCCGGAGAAATCGGTGTCCTCGTAATAGACACGGACCTGCATGTGATGGCGGCCGTCGCGGATCTCGCCATCGAGATTGGGTAATGCCACTTGCGGTTCCTGATCGCGCTGGAAAGCCCTGCTTTTGCGCAAAATCGGCGCGGCGCGCAAGCGCTGCGAGGAACGCTATGCCACCGCCGGCCTCGTCGCCCCAACCGTTACCAGCACGATCTCCGGCGGCACCCCGAGACGGAACGGCATGATGCTGCAGCCGAGGCCGCCGGAAACGACGACATCGCAATTCATGCGGACGTGGCCGTAGGCGAGCTGCTGTCCGGACGGCGAGATCGGCGACCACCCCAGCATCCGGACCTGGCCGCCATGGGTGTGCCCGGAGAGCTGCAGCGCGACGCGCGAGGGCACGCGGCGCGCGACGTCGGGCTCATGCGCCATCAGAATTACGGGCGCATCGTCGGTGATCTTCGCCAGCGTCGCGCCGAGATCGTCGACGCCGATCCGCTTGAGCGGCCTGAAGCGGCGGGCCGGCACATAGGCGAGTTGGTCACCAAGACCCGCGAGCCAGAACGAATGACCATTCTTGCTGAGCTTCTTCGCATCATTTTCGTACACGGGGATGCCGGCGGCCTCCAGCGCACGGCCCGCGCTCGGCAGTCCCTGCCCTTCGCGTTGCACTTCCTTGTCTTCCCACCAGTCGTGATTGCCGAGCACCGCATGCACGCCGAGCGGCGCCTTCAATCCGGCCAACGCTCCCGCCCATTCGGCATCGGGAATGAAGCGCGTCACCTTGCGATGCCCGGCCACGTAGTCGCCGAGCATGACGACGATGTCAGGCTTGAGCGCATTCGTGCGTTCGACGATCTCACCGATATGATCGAGCGACATCCAGGGATCGCAGGCGTGGAGGTCGGCGATGGCGGCGATTCTGAGCTTGAGACCAGCCGGCCATTGCGGCGGTGAAAGGTTGTACCGCACGACGCGAAGCCGGACGACCGGCGCGCTGAACCCGTAAGCGGTGGTCGAGACGCCCAACGCCCCCAGGCCACCCATGGACTTCAAGAAATGACGGCGTGTTAACATGTGATCCAATCGTGATGCAGCGCTAACATGGTAGCGGATTGAGCCCGAATTGGGGTACGTTTGTGCAGAACGTCAGCAGTCCTCCAGCAGCTTGTCACCAGCAGGCGCGCCGACCATTTTTGCCCTTAGTGCACCGCTGGAAGGATCGGGTTCGAACGCTCAGTCGTCGCTATCGCCGTTGCCAAACAAGCCGAACTGCGCGGGATCGCGGGCGGGCTCGGCAAGCCCGAGGTGGCGGAAGGCGTGCGAGGTGAGCAGCCTCCCGCGCGGGGTGCGCTGCAAATAGCCGCACTGGATAAGATACGGCTCGATGATGTCCTCGATGGCGTCGCGCGGCTCCGATAACGCCGCCGCCATGGTCTCGACGCCGACCGGGCCGCCGCCATAATTCATCGCGATCGTGGTGAGATAGCGGCGGTCCATCGCGTCCAGGCCGGCGGCATCGACTTCCAGCGCGCTCAGCGCGTGGTCAGCGATGGCGCGATCGACCGAGCTGGCGTCGGCCGCGGAAGCAAAATCGCGTACGCGGCGCAACAGGCGCCCGGCGATGCGCGGCGTGCCACGGGCGCGGCGCGCGATTTCGTTGGCGCCGTCAGGCGTCATGCCGATATTGAGCACGCGGGCGCCGCGGCTGACGATCTTCTCCAGCTCTTCTTCGGTGTAGAAGTTAAGCCGGATCGGAATGCCGAAACGGTCGCGCAGCGGATTGGTCAACAGCCCTGCGCGCGTCGTGGCGCCCACGAGCGTAAATTTTGCAAGATCGATCTTGACCGAGCGCGCCGCCGGCCCCTCGCCGATGATGAGGTCGAGCTGAAAATCCTCCATCGCGGGGTAGAGCACTTCCTCGACCGCGGGGCTGAGGCGATGGATTTCGTCGATGAAGAGCACGTCGCGCTCTTCGAGATTGGTCAATAGCGCCGCGAGATCGCCGGCCTTGGCGATGACGGGACCGGAAGTGGCGCGAAAGCCGACGCCGAGTTCACGCGCCACGATCTGCGCCAGCGTGGTCTTGCCGAGGCCGGGAGGACCGACGAACAGCACGTGGTCCAGCGCCTCGCCGCGCTTGCGCGCGGCCTCGATGAAGATCGAGAGATTCTTGCGCGCCTGCGCCTGGCCGACGAACTCGGCCAGTAGTTGCGGGCGCAGCGCGGTGTCGCCGACATCGTCGGAACGGCGCTCGGGGGTAACGATGCGGGAGGGGGTGTTCACCCGTTGCCCCTCCGGTACTTGTTCGGCAAAAGCTCGCCGATGGTGACGACCTTCGGCTCGCGGCCATTGTCGGGAACGATGACCCGCGCCTTTGCATCGTAATCGTGGATCAGCTCGCGACAGATGCCGCAGGGCGATACCACGGCGATACTGCCGGGCTCGTCCGGCTTGGGATGGCGCACGGCGACGATGGTCTCAATGCCGCGATCGCCGGTTTCGGTGATGGCGCGCCCAATGGCGATCGCCTCCGCGCAGACGGCGATCCGGCCGATATAGGCATCGATATTCACGCCAGTGACGATGCGGCCGTCGCGGGTGCGCATCGCAGCGCCGACCTCCTGCCACTTGTTGCGATAACGCGGCCTGATCGCGTCAATCGCGGCGGCAATTAGTTCCTGGTCTTTCTCGCTCAACATGGCAGCAACGCGTTCCTTCGACAGTCAGTGGCGAACATAGTCTATTTCGCCAGTTCCTTCAGGCCCAGCCGGATCAATTGCGCGGTCTCGGCTTTCTCGCCGGCGCTGCGCGAGGCGGCGGCGATCGCGGCAGCCGCCTGCGGCTGGCCGTAACCAAGATTGACCAGCGCGGAAATCGCGTCGGTGACCGGGCGCGGCGCGCGGTCGCTGTCGATGGCGCCGGCTAGATGCACCACGGCAGGATCGACATTAGCGAACGCCGGCGCCTTGTCCTTCAATTCAGAGACGATGCGCTCGGCGACCTTTGGCCCGACACCGGGCGTGCGCGATACTGCGGCCTTGTCGCGCAGCGCGATGGCGTTGGCGAGTTCGGCGGGCGGCAGCGTGGAGAGCACCGCCAGCGCGACTTTGGCGCCGACGCCCTGCACGGTCTGCAGCAGACGAAACCACTCGCGCTCGGTGTCGGTGCGGAAGCCGAACAGCTTTATCTGGTCTTCACGGACATAGGTCTCGATCGACAACACCGCGGCCTCGCCGGGCGACGGCAGCGCCTGCAGCGTCCGCGACGAGCAATGCACCTGATAGCCGACGCCGCCAACGTCGAGGATCACGTAATCCTCACCGTAGGAATCGATCAGACCTTTGAGCTTGCCGATCATTGGGACGTCCCGGCTCCGACGCCAATGTCCCCTTCGACGTCTTCATAAGTCAGGGACGCACCAGCGGACGGGTTCCCTCCCCCCTTGCGGGGGAGGGTTAGGGAGAGGGGTGCCGCTCGTTCGATCGCCTGACGTAAAGCAAGGACACGGCTCGCGTCCTCATCCATTTTCTCTTTGATACGTTGTCCCCGCATTTCTTCGATCGGAGCCCGGGGCTTACCCCTCTCCCCGACCCTCCCCCGCAAGGGGGGAGGGAGCCCGACCAGCGTGCTCTCCTCACTTGGCATTACGCGGCGGCAGTTCATCATGCGCTCGCCACTTTCAGCCGCAGCGCCGCACCCTGACGATGGTGGGCATGGGTAATCGCAATCGCCAGCGCGTCGGCGGCGTCGGCGGATTTGGGCTCGGCCTTCGGCAGCAATATTTTCAGCATCACCGCGATCTGGTTCTTATCGGCGTGGCCGGCGCCGACCACGGTCTTCTTCACTTGATTGGGCGCGTATTCCGCAACCGATATGCCGAACATGGCGGGCGCCAGCATGGCAACGCCGCGGGCCTGGCCGAGCTTCAGCGTCGCGACGCCGTCCTTGTTCACAAAAGTCTGCTCCACCGCGGCTTCCGCCGGCCTGAAATCGCCGAGCACGGCGGCGAGCCCCTCATGGATCGCGAGCAGGCGGCTCGCTATGGGCAGATCGTCCGGCGGCTCCACCGAGCCGCAGCCGATGAACACGAGGCGGTTACCCTCGGTCTCGATCACGCCCCAGCCGGTACGGCGCAGGCCGGGGTCGATGCCGATAATCCGGACGGGATGGCGAATCGGTGGGGATGTCATGGCGTAGTGATAACGCCAGAGCCGGATGAACGAAACATAAAGAGAACGGAAATCCCCGCGAATGCGGTTGGTGCGTGCCCCGGACGCGGCGCACCGCGAAGTGGTGCGCCGCAGAGCCGGGGCCCATCGGTCGGTTAGGTATTTGCTGAGACATGAGTCCCGGCTCTGCAGAGCAGCGCTCACGCGCTGCACTGCGTCCGGGAAACGGAAGCCGCTACCCGCCCATCTTGGCGACCAGCGCGTCGGAGACCTCGAAATTGGCGTAGACGTTCTGCACGTCGTCGTGCTCGTTCAACAGGTCCATTAGCTTCAACAGCTTCTCGCCGGTCTCGTCGTCGACCGCGACCGTGTTTTGCGGCTTCCAGGTCAGCGCTGCCTTGCGGGCTTCGCCGAACTTGGCTTCCAGGGCTTTCGCAACCTCGCGGAAGGTTTCCTGCGAGGCGTAGATCTCGTGGCCGCTTTCGCTTGAGACCACGTCGTCGGCGCCGGCCTCGATCGCGGCTTCCAGCATCGCGTCGTCGGAGGCCTTGCTGGCGTCATATTCGATGATGCCGGTGCGGTCGAACATGAAGGCGACCGAGCCGGTTTCGCCGAGATTGCCACCTGATTTGGTGAAGTAGGAGCGGATGTCGGAGGCGGCGCGGTTGCGGTTGTCGGTCAGCGCCTCGACGATAATGGCGACGCCGCCGGGGCCGTAGCCCTCGTAGCGGATCTCGTCATAACTCTCGCTCTCGCCGCCGATCGCCTTCTTGATGGCGCGCTCGATATTGTCCTTCGGCATGTTCTCCTGGCGCGCCGCGATCACCGCCGCGCGCAGCCGGGGGTTCATGGCGGGGTCCGGGGTTCCCAACTTGGCGGCAACGGTGATTTCGCGCGCCAGCTTGCTGAACAGCTTGGACTTCTGGGCATCCTGCCGGCCCTTGCGGTGCATGATGTTCTTGAATTGGGAATGGCCGGCCATGCGAGGTCTCTTGGATTCGTCCCGGGGATGTAGGGGTGAAGCGCGGCCTTATAGGCCGGCAATCGGCTGAAATCAAAGATTTACGGCCGATTCGCCCACTAAAGTAGGGCGCGCCTACGGGAAAAACAGGCAGTTGTTAACCATGACTTCATGCTCGGATGAGAGGATTTCGCAACCGTCCTCAACTTTTGAGAGACTTCATGGCCTTCGGTTTGTTCAAAAAGCAGGTGGCGGAACCGGCTTTGCCTGCCGTCCAGCCCGAGGTTCAAACGGCGGCTCAAACGGCGGTTCAGCCGGCCGCCGCCGTGGCCGAGGCCGCTTCGGGCGATGGCGAGTCGGCCAAGGCCATTCTCGAACTTCTGGAACTCGAACTCGGCGCGATGATCCGCCAGCTCGAGCGCGCGGCCAATTCGGTCGCCGGCGGCGCCGAAGCGACCGCTGCGACGCTCTCCACCATTCGCCAGCGCACCGACGCCCTGACGAGCCGCACCAGCGCTGCACAGGCCACCGCGACGACATTTTCATACGCCGCCGACAAGTTCACCCAATCTGCCCAAGGGATCGGCTCCCAGGTGCGCGACGCCGGCAAGCTCGCCGACCAGGCCAGTGAGGCCGCCCGCGAAGCCAGCGTCAATGTCGACCGCCTGAGGGAATCGTCGGCCGCGATCGGTAACGTCGTCAACCTGATCGCGCAGATCGCGCGGCAGACCACGCTCTTGGCGCTCAATTCCACCATCGAGGCCGCACGCGCCGGCGAGGCCGGGCGCGGTTTTGCCGTCGTCGCCACGGAAGTGAAGGCGCTCGCGGTCCAGACCCAGAACGCGACAGAGGAAATCACCAAGAAGATCGAGGCGCTGCAGCGGGATGCTGCGGGCTCGGTCGACGCCGTGCATCGCATCACCCAGGCGATCGAGGCGATCCGCCCGGTGTTCGAGAACGTCAACGGCGCGGTCGCCGAGCAGAACGCAACCACCGGCGAGATGGCCGACAATGCGGCCTCCGCTTCGAGCTTCATCGCTTCCGTCGGCGCCAGCGCCGCCGAAATCGACAGCGCGACCAAGGAGGCCGAGGTCCATGGCGAAAGCGTCGCCAAGGCCGGACGGGCCGTCACCGCGTTTGCGCAGAAGCTCAAGGCGCGTTGCGCGGTGCTGTTGCGGCAAGGAGAAAAGGAAGGCGAGCGCACGGGGCGCCGCGAACAGCAAAAGCTGCCCTGCAGCCTCAAGATCGAAATCCAGACGCCGCGCGGCGTGATTTCGGCACCGGTCTATGAGATTTCGATCGACGGCATCCTGGTCAGCGGCCCAGACGCCGAAAGGCTCGCGCAGGGCCAGAGTTTTGAGGCGACGCTGCAGGACATCGGCGCCTGCCGCATTCGCATCGGCGAGCGCTCGAAGGCCGGCACGCAGGCCCGATTCGAGCGGACGAATGCCGCGCTGACCGAGAAGATCGAAGACAAGCTGTGGTCGATCCAGGACGACAACACCGAGGCGGTCACCCGGGCGATGGAAGCCGGCGCGGCGCTGAAGAAGATTTTCGAGAACGGAATCGATAGCGGCGCCATATCGATGGAAGAGATGTTCGATACCAATTATGTCGAGATAGCCGGCACCAACCCGGTGCAATATCGCACCAAGATCCTGGATTGGGCCGATCGAGCGTTGCCGGCGTTCCAGGAAGCGTTCCTCGCCAAGGATCCGCGGATGGCGTTCTGCGCCATGATCGACACCAACGGCTATTTGCCGGTCCATAACAAAATCTATTCGCACCCGCAGCGGCCGGGAGACGTCACCTGGAACACTGCCAACAGCCGCAACCGCCGCATCTTCAATGATCCGGCCGGACTTGCCGCAGGGCGCAACCAGCGCGCCTATCTGATCCAGAGCTATGCCCGCGACATGGGCAACGGCAAAATGGTGATGATGCGCGAGATCGACGTGCCGATCCGCGTCAAAGGCCGCCACTGGGGCGGCTTCCGCACGGCCTACCGGCTGTAACCACAGCCGCCCTGATCGGCGCACATCGCATCAAATTGCGCGCGTCTTTTCGCGTGATTGCGCGGATGGCTGCCCGAAAGTCGTGCCGTGGAGCGGGTGCGCCTATCCCGCTTTCGCCCTGAACCTTCCTTGTTCGAACTCGTTATAGGCAGGCTTGGAACCGCGGCTGACGGGCTCCCTCAGCGCGCCAAATCAAGCAGGCTGGATCATCCCCGCGCAGCATCCTCGCGCACCAGCCAAAGGCAGGCGGAGATCAGCAGGCGGAGGTCAAAATGGCCCGATCTGGCACAGCAAAGCGTGCGGCGCGGACGGTCACCGTGCCGGACAAAATTCCGATCAGGCTGACCGTCAACGGCAACCGTATGGAACTGACGGTCGCCCCGTGGACGACGTTACTCGACGCGCTACGCGATCATCTCGACCTGACGGGCACCAAGAAGGGCTGCGACCACGGACAATGCGGCGCGTGCACCGTTCTGGTCGACGGGCGGCGGATCAACTCCTGCCTGACGCTGGCGGTGATGCAACAAGGCGCCGAAATCATCACCATCGAGGGCCTTGCGCGCGACGGTGAGCTGCATCCGCTGCAGCAGGCCTTCATCGATCACGATGCATTTCAGTGCGGCTACTGCACGTCGGGCCAGATCTGCTCCGCCACCGGGCTGATCGCCGAGGGCAAGGCAAAAACGGCCGACGAGATTCGCGAACTCATGAGCGGCAATATCTGCCGTTGCGGCGCCTATCCGAACATCGTGGCGGCGATCCAGCAGGCGATGGAGCGATCATGACCCCCTTCCAATATGCGCGCGCCAACGACGTCGCCGATGCCATCAAGCAGATCGCGACGGACCCTTCGGCAAAATTCATCGCGGGCGGCACCAATCTGATCGACCTGATCAAATATGACGTCGAGGGGCCGAGCCGGCTGATCGATATTTCGCACCTGCCGCTCAGGAGCGTTGAGCCAACGTCCGCCGGCGGCGTTCTGATCGGCGCGATGGTGCCGAACACCGACCTCGCCTACCATCCGATGATCGAAGAGCGCTATCCACTGCTCTCGCGCGCGATACTATCAGGCGCGTCGCAGCAATTGCGCAACATGGCCTCGACCGGCGGCAACCTTTTGCAGCGGACGCGCTGCTTCTATTTCTACGACACAGCGACGCCGTGCAACAAACGCGAGCCAGGCAGCGGCTGCTCGGCGATCGATGGCGTCAACCGCATCAATGCAATCCTCGGCACGAGCGAAGCCTGCATCGCGACGCATCCGTCCGACATGTGCGTAGCGCTCGCAGCGCTTGAAGCTATCGTGCATGTCGTAGGCCCGGCCGGACCGCGCACCATCGCATTTGCGGATTTCCATCGCCTGCCCGGCAACACGCCGCAGCGCGATACCAATCTGGAGCCCGACGAGATCATCACGGCGATCGAACTGCCGCCGAAGGGCTTTAGCGCGAACTATTCCTATCTGAAGATCCGCGATCGCCTCTCCTATGCGTTCGCCCTGGTATCGGTGGCGGCGGCGCTCGAACTCGACGGCGACACGATCAAGGAGGCGCGCCTGGCGCTTGGCGGCGTTGCGCACAAACCGTGGCGCAATTCGGCGGCCGAAGCGGCTTTGCTCGGACAACGCGCCGACGCGGCTGCATTCACGAAGGCCGCGGATTGGCTGCTGCACGGCGCTAGGGGCTACGGGCACAACGATTTCAAGATTGGCTTGGCACGACGCGCCATCGTGCGGACACTCAGTCAGGCCGCGCGAGGCACGCCGCAATCGGTCTCCGACAAGAAAATACGGTGAACGCCATGGCAAGCTATATCGGAACCGCGACATCCCGCGTCGACGGCAAGGCCAAGGTTACCGGCGAAGCCAGATATGCCGGCGATTTCAACGTCCCCGGCCTGGTCCATGGCTATGTCATCGAGTCGACGATACCGAAGGGGCGGATCGTGCGCATCGACACCAGCGGGGCATTGGGCGTTGATGGCGTGATCGACGTGCTCACGCATCAGAACCGGCCTCCAATGGCCGACAAGGATGACGCCTACAAGGACGAAGTCGCGCCGGAGGAAGGCTCGCCCTATCGCCCGCTCTACGACGAAAAGGTTCATTTCACCGGACAACCGCTGGCGCTTGTGCTGGCGGAGGATTGGGAAGCGGCGCGCGTCGCCGCCTCGCAGGTCAGGATCGAATTCCAGAAGGAGCCGCACGTCACCGATCTGCACGCGGAGCGCGCCCGCGCCTTTGCGATCAACAGTCCGGAGAGGTCGCGCGGTGATGCCGGAAAGGCGTTTGCGTCCGCCGCTGTGCGCCATGCGGCAGAATATTTCATTCCGACCGAGCACCACAATCCAATGGAATTGTTTGCCTCGACCGCGATTTGGGAAGACGGTCGGCTCACCGTCTACGACAAGACGCAAGGCGTGCAGAACGTGCAAAAGTATCTTTGCGGCGTGTTCAAGATGAAGCCGGACGAAGTGCGCGTGATGTCGCCCTATATGGGCGGCGGCTTCGGCGCGGGCCTGCGCCCGCAATATCAGGTCGTACTGGCGGTGCTGGGAGCGCAGGCACTCAAACGCCCGGTTCGTGTCATGCTGACGAGAGCACAGATGTATGCACTCGGCTACCGGCCGGCGAGCATCGAACGGCTTGCACTTGGCGCCAACAGTGAGGGCACGCTGGAATCAATGCAACATGAAGCCATCGCCGTGACCTCGCGGTTCGAGGAATTCGCGCGCAACGACACCGGCTGGGGCAATCTGCTTTACAAGAGTCCGAATGCAGAATTCGAGCACAGACTGGTGAAGCTTGATCTGCCGACCTCCTGTGACATGCGGGCGCCGGGCGCTGCGACTGGTGTCTATGCGCTGGAGTGCGCGATGGACGAACTCGCCATCGCCCTCAAGACCGATCCGGTGCAACTGCGGCTGCAATGCTATTCCGATCGCCATCAGGGCGAGGACCTTCCCTATACCAGCAAGCAATTGCGTGAGTGCTACCGGCAGGGTGCCGAGGCGTTCGGCTGGAACAAGCGCAACGCGGAGCCGCGCTCGATGCGGGACGGCAACGAACTCGTCGGCTGGGGCATGGCGTCCGGCGTATGGGAAGCTTTGCAGATGCCCGCCACGGTCCGTATCGTGCTGACGGCGAACGGCCATGCGGAAGTGGCGACCGCAGCCTCCGATATCGGCACAGGCACCTACACGATCATGGCGCAGGTCGCGGCCGACACGCTCGGCCTGCCGATCGATAATATCACCGTCAAGCTCGGCGATTCCACGCTGCCGCAATGTCCGCTGGAAGGCGGATCGTGGATCGCGGCCTCAGTGTGCAACGCGATTGCCAATACCGCCCGCGCGGTTCGCGGCGACTTGGTGAAGCTTGCGGTCCGGACGAAGGATTCGCCGCTGGCAGGCGCCGGCGTGGACGACGTCGCGCTGATCGATGGCAAGATCGTCAGCAAGCGGGATGCGACCCGTGCGGTCTCGATTGCCAGTGCGATGCAGTCCGGCAAGGCCGAGCGCATCACGCGCGAGGAAACCAACAAGGTGGACGAAGACAAGTCTCACGCACGCAATGTCCATTCCGCGAGCTTCGCGGAGGTCAAGATCGACGAAGAACTGGGCGTTGTCCGCGTAACCCGCGTGGTCAATGCCGTCGCCGCCGGCCGCATCCTCAACCCGAAGACCGCCCACAGCCAGGTCATGGGTGGCGTGGTCTGGGGGATCGGCATGGCGCTGCACGAGGAAACGCTGTTCGACCATCGTTTCGGACGCGTCATGAACGCCAATATCGCCGAATACCATGTGCCCGTGAATGCCGACGTGCACGACATCAAGGTGATCTTCGTCGACGAGCCGGACCAGATCGTCAACCCGCTCGGCATCAAGGGCCTCGGCGAAATCGGTATCGTCGGCGTGGCGGCGGCGATCGCCAACGCGGTTTATCATGCGACGGGAAAGCGCGTGCGCGACCTGCCGATCACGCTCGACAAGGTGGTCCAGTTCAATTGAATCCCGCGCGGGCTCACGCCCAAAACGCCGGCACGGCCGGCTCAAGCCTGCCGCCGGCCCGCACCGGCGCAACACGCAGCGCGAGGCCGGTTAAATCATCGGTCTCGACCGCGACACCGCTGAGTGTCGCCACCCCTGCGGCCGGTTCGAAACGGGCCGACGGGATACCCGTCGTGAATCGCCGCAGCGGCTCTTCCTTCTGCATGCCGATGATAGAATCATAGTCGCCGGTCATGCCGGCGTCTGTCATGTAGGCGGTGCCGCCGGCGAGGATCTGATGATCGGCAGTCGGCACATGGGTGTGCGTGCCGACGACGAGGCTGGCGCGGCCGTCGCAGAAATAGCCGATGCCTTGTTTCTCGCTCGTCGCCTCGCCATGGAAATCGACCACGATCGCATCCGCCGCCTCGCGCAGCGGACAGGCTTCGAGCTCCTGATTAAGCACCGCGAAGGGATCGTCGAACGGCGTCATGAAGACGCGGCCGATCGCGTTGATAACGAGCGCGCGCTTGCCGTTCTTGGTATCGACCAGTGCCGCGCCCCGGCCCGGCGTACCCTTTGGGTAGTTCGCAGGCCGGATCAGTTTCGGCGCGCGCTCGATGAACACCAGCGCCTCGCGCTGATCCCAGGCGTGATTGCCGAGCGTGATGGCATCCGCTCCGGCGTCGAGCAGTTCCTGATAGATCACCTCGGTGATGCCGAACCCCCCGGCGGAATTCTCGCCATTGACGACGACGAGGTCGAGCGCCCAGTCCCTGATCATGCCGGGCAGATGTTCCGCGACTGCGGCGCGCCCTGCTCGGCCGACCACGTCACCAACGAAGAGAATACGCAAAGTTCAGCTCCGGAAATCGAACACTTTCTTTTCCGTTAGCACATAATCCAGCGCCACGTCGTGCGGCAGCGCGGGAACGGCTTTTATTTCCTGCACGGAAAAGGCGGTGCCGACAGCCGTAATGGTCTTTGCCTTGCGCAAGTGGGCGAGCGTGAAGTCGTAATGCCCAGCGCCATAGCCGATGCGGTGGCCGGCACGATCGAACGCCGCCAGCGGCACCAGCATGATATCGGGCACGAGTTCGGCCGCCGCCGGCGATGGTTCGAGAATGCCGAGCGGCCCCATCATCAGCCTATCATCAGGCGACCACGCGCGAAACGCGAGCGATTTGCCACGCGACAGCACCGCCGGCAGCGCGAGCCTTGCGCCCTGCTCGGCGAGCTTGCGCATCAAGGGCGCGGGATCGATCTCGCTGCGGATCGGCGAGTATCCGGAGACGACCATGCCGGGCAGAATCGCAAACGGCACGCCTTGCCTTGCCATGGCTAGCGCCGCGGCGGCGCGTTGTTCGTCGCTCAACGCATCGCGTTTCGCCAACGCGGCGGTGCGGAACTCGGCTTTCGACAGGGTTGCCGTCATGCAGGGGCTCGTTCCGTCATCATCCGCGCAGGCGGATGATCCAGTATCCAGAGACGCTGGTGCTCAACTGCAGGGCCGCGGCGTACTGGATACCCCGCATGCGCGGGGTATGACGAACGTGCGCGGGATGACAAACATGCACGCAACGAACAAAACAAAAGTGCGAGGCCGCGAACGCCGTTGAAGCACTCGATCCCGGAGTTCCCTACGAAAGTAGGTGGGCACCATATGTCCGGATCCACGGACCCGGCCAGGGACAGTTCCCTAAAGGATCGATAAGGCCCCGGGGATATATGGCTCCTGACGCACGACGCAGCCTCGCAGGATGCAATGTAAGCGTTACCGACCGAATCCGCCAGCGGTTAGCTTTCCTTTATCCCTCCCCAAGGCGTGAGAGCGGGCCAGTCAACCAACGGCGACTTTCGAGGTGGCTTGTTGCACTCGCGCTAAGATTGCGCTCCAATTAACCCTCCCCTGGAGGGAGGGTCGTTCGTACCGGGCGATACGCAGCATCGTCCGATGCGAACGGGGTGGGGTGATCTATCCGCGAGCGAGGACCGATATGGTTCAACAGCAATCCGCCGCGCAGCAGCGAAGAAACTGCGGGCGAATACCACGCCGCATGAGCGGCTCCTCTGGCGTGCTTTGAAAGAGCTGCCGATGGAAGGCACACATTTCCGGCGTCAGGCGCCGATCGGTTCTTACGTCGTGGACTTTTTCTGTCCGGCAAGGCGTCTCATCATTGAACTTGATGGCGGACATCACAACGAGGACACGACCGCCGAGCAAGACAACAAGAGGCAGGCTTGGCTGGAGCAGGAAGGTTATCGCGTTATCCGCTTCTGGAATTCGGACGTTACTAGTGATCTCAACGCGGTCATGGAGAAGATTTACGTGGAGGTGTATGGGTCGCGTGAGGCAGAGGCGTTTCAACTGAAGCACCGCCGACGGCGATAGTCTGTCACCCCGCCCCGCCGCTGCGCGGCGACCCAAGAGCGAGCTTCGCTCGTCTCGACCCCTCCAGGGGAGGGTAAGAAGCACGTCACCCGATCGCGACGCCGCTGCCGATGGTGCGGTTGATGACCTGCGTGGTTTTTTCGATGCGGTCGGCGGCGGCGTTGAGCGCATTGGCGACGGCGACCTGGGTAGCCTTGGCGCGGTCGGCGGCGGCGGTGCGAACGTTGCGCAGGGTTTCGAGTTCGCCCTCCAGCGCGCGGATGCGCGCGTTGGCATCCAGCAGTTCGTCGCATACGGTGAGCGCGGCCATCACGGTGAGGCGCGCGTCGCCGATCTCGCCGAACTTGCCGCGCAGCTCTCCGACCCGCGATTCGAGGCTCTCGGCGAGCTTGAGCAGCCGCACCTCCTGCCCTTCCTCGCAGGCCATGCGGTACTGCCGGCCATTGATGGTGACGTTGATGTGACTCATTCACTCTCCCCGGCGTCGGCATCGAGCACCGCACGGATGGTGCCGATTGCGGCATCCAGCTTTTCTGATACCTCGCGGTTGGTGCGCTCCAGCCGCCGCGTCTTCACCAGCGAGCCGTCGAGTTCGTCGGCAAGGCGCGAGCGATCGGCGCCGAGCGCCTGGATCCGGCTCGCCAACTCGTTCTCGTCGCGGTCGGCGTCGCGCCGCCGTTCGGCCGCGGCCTCGAGCGCATCGAGCGCCATCATCAAGCGCCGCGTGGCGGCGTCGATGTCGGCATAGACCGGCTCGGCATTGCCGGTCCCGTTGGTGTGACGATCGCTCATGAGAGGCAGCGCGCACCTTCGCGGTAGGCCCGCCGCACAGCAGCAAAATCCGCGGTTCGGCAAGCGGTTAGAGCACGAAATTTACGTGGCAAGCGAGCCAAGCGCAACGCCCGCGCGAAGCTATGCACTGCTAAGCAACTTTTAGCATGGCAAGCGCGTTTCCACGCCTTGGACTCCCGGGGATTGAGGTGCTATCCAGCCCGCACTTTCCCTCAAACACGCCCGTATTGCGGCCTTCGCCCGGTACATACCCCTAACCAAGCACCTCATTTCAGGCGGATTTCACATGACGCAGGTCGATCATACCCGTATGGCCAATGCGATTCGCGGGCTTGCCATGGATGCCGTCGAAAAGGCGAAATCCGGCCATCCCGGCTTGCCGATGGGCACCGCCGACATCGCGACCGTGCTGTTCACGCAGTTCCTCAAATTCGATGCGGCGGCTCCGACCTGGCCCGACCGCGACCGCTTTGTGCTCTCGGCCGGACACGGCTCGATGCTGCTCTATGCACTGCTGTACCTCACCGGCAACAAGGACATGACGCTCGATCAGATCCGGAATTTCCGTCAGCTCGGCTCCAAGACGCCGGGGCACCCGGAGAATTTCGAGACCAGCGGCGTCGAGACCACCACCGGCCCGCTCGGCCAGGGCATCGCCACCTCGGTCGGCATGGCGCTGGCGGAAAAGATGCTGGCTGCAGAGTTCGGTAAGAAGGTCGTCAGCCACCACACCTACGTGCTCGCTTCCGACGGCGACCTGATGGAAGGCGTGTCGCAGGAAGCGATCGCGATGGCCGGGCACTGGAAGCTGAACAAGCTGATCGTGCTGTATGACAGCAACGGCATCTCGATCGACGGCCCGACCTCGCTCGCCGATTCGGTCGACCAGGTGAAGCGCTTCAAGTCCGCGGGCTGGGCGGCGGAATTGATCGACGGCCATGACCCGAAAGCGATTGCCGCCGCGATCACCCGCGCGCAAAAATCCAACAAGCCGTCGCTGATCGCCTGCAAGACCACGATCGGTTACGGCGCGCCGACGCGGGCCGGCACGGCGAAGGTCCATGGTGAGGCGCTCGGCGCCGACGAGCTGAAGGGCGCCAAGGAAAAGCTCGGCATTTCGCTCGACGCCTTCTCGGTGCCTGATGATGTGCTGAAGGCATGGCGTGCCGCCGGCAGCCGCGGCGCTGCCGCGCGCGAGGAATGGGAAAGCGTTTTCGCCGAGCTCGGCCCCCGCAAGCGCGCCGAGTTCGAGCGGCGGATGCGGCACGAGCGGCCGGCCGCGCTGTCGAAGGCGCTGCGCGCGCACAAGAAGGCGCTGCTGGAATCGCCGCAGAATGTCGCGACGCGGAAATCCTCTGAATCTGCGATCGAGGCGATCGCCGCCGCGATGCCGATGGAATTTTTGGCGGGCTCCGCCGACCTCACCGGCTCCAACAACAACAAGGCGAAGTCGGCGGTGGCGTTCTCGGCCAAGACGCCGAAGGGCCGCTTCATCCATTACGGCATCCGCGAGCACGGCATGGCCGCGGCGATGAACGGCATCTTCCTGCATGGCGGCTTCGCGCCAAACGGCGCGACCTTCCTGGTGTTCACGGACTACGCCCGACCCGCGATGCGGATCGCCGCGCTGATGGGCGCAGGCGTCGTCTACGTGATGACCCATGATTCGATCGGGCTGGGTGAGGACGGGCCGACGCATCAGCCGGTCGAGCATCTCGCGGCGCTTCGCGCGATTCCCAACATGCGCGTGTTCCGGCCCTGCGATGCCGTCGAGGTCGCGGAGTGCTGGGAACTGGCGCTCAACCGGGTCGACGGCCCGACGGTGCTGGCGCTGACCCGCCAGAATCTGCCGCAACTCCGCACCAATGCGCCGAACGATAATCCTTGCGCGCATGGCGCTTATGAACTGGTCGCTGCGCAGGGCGACGCCAAGGTGTCGCTGTTCGCCTCCGGCTCCGAGGTCGAGATCGCGGTGGCCGCCCAGAAGCAACTGACGGAACGTGGCATCCGGTCGCGGGTGGTCTCGGTGCCCTCGCTCGAGCTCCTGCTGGCACAGCCAGCGGACCGAAAGGCAGCCATTATTGGCAATGCGCCGGTCAAGGTCGCCATCGAGGCGGCGGTACGCTGGGGTTGGGACGCCGTGATCGGCCAGGATGGTGAATTCATCGGCATGCACGGTTTCGGTGCAAGCGCCCCCGCCAAGGACCTTTTCAAGCACTTCGGAATTACCGCCGAGGCCGTCGTTAACGCTGCCGTGAAGCGCTTGGGCTGACGGTTGAGCTCTCGGGGAAAAAGGACTACCTAGACCCCATCTTGACCGTTCCCGCCCGGCCGAACCGGGCGTTCCGCCGTAAGCACCTCCGTGGAACGTCTCCGCGGGGCTGGCAGCGGCTATCAGAGGAGAAACCAGCATGGCAGTCCGCGTCGCGATCAACGGATTTGGCCGCATTGGCCGCAACGTGTTGCGGGCGATTGCGGAATCCGGCCGCAAGGATATCGAAGTGGTCGGCATCAACGATCTCGGCCCGGTCGAGACCAACGCCCACCTGCTGCGCTTCGATTCCGTGCATGGCCGTTTCCCCGGCACCGTGACTATCGACGGCGACTCGATCAGCCTCGGCAATGGTAAGATCAAGGTTTCCGCCGAGCGCGATCCGGCGAAGCTGCCGTGGAAGGCGCTCGGCGTCGACATTGCGCTGGAATGCACCGGCATCTTCACGGCCAAGGACAAGGCCTCCGCGCATCTGACCGCCGGCGCCAAGCGCGTGCTGGTCTCGGCGCCCGCCGACAATGCCGACGCCACCATCGTCTACGGCGTCAACCATGACACCCTGACCAAGGATCATTTGGTCGTCTCCAACGGCTCCTGCACCACCAACTGCCTGGCGCCACTCGCCAAGGTCTTGAACGACACCGTCGGCATCGAGACCGGCTTCATGACCACGATCCACGCCTACACCGGCGACCAGCCGACGCTCGACACCCTGCATAAGGATCTCTATCGCGGCCGTGCGGCGGCGATGTCGATGATTCCGACCTCGACCGGCGCGGCGAAGGCAATCGGCCTCGTGCTCCCCGAGCTGAAGGGCAAGCTTGACGGCGTCGCGATCCGCGTGCCGACGCCGAACGTTTCGGTGGTCGACCTGAAGATCGTCGCCAAGCGCGCCACCGACATCAAGGAAATCAACGCGGCGATGAAGCGCGCCTCCGAGCAGCAGCTCAAGGGCATCCTCGGCTACACCACCGCGCCGAATGTCTCGATCGACTTCAACCACGATCCCCACTCGTCGACGTTCCACGAGGACCAGACCAAGGTGCAGAACGGCACGCTGGTGCGCGTAATGTCCTGGTACGACAATGAATGGGGTTTCTCCAACCGCATGGCGGACACCGCCGTGGCGATGGGGAAGTTGCTGTAAGTTTGAGTCTCGTGTCCCGGACGCGACGCGGCACGAAGTGACGCGACGCAGAGCCGGGACCCATTCCAGCGTAGGTCCCTTCGGGATCATTCCAGCGTAGGTCCCGGTTCTGCACAGCGGCACTTCGCGCCGCAGTGCGCCCGGGACAAGAGAAGCGCCCATGCCAAAGACATTCCGAACCCTCGATGACGTCGACGTGAAGGGCAAGCGCGTGCTGCTGCGCGTCGACCTTAACGTGCCCATGGAGAACGGCCGCGTCACCGACGCGACAAGGCTCGAGCGTGTCGCACCGACCATTACCGAGATCGCGGACAAGGGCGGCAAGGTCATCCTGCTTGCCCATTTCGGCCGCCCAAAGGGGCGCGACGTCAAGGATTCGCTGAAGCCCGTCGCGGCGGCGCTCGGCCACGTCATCAAGAAGCCGGTTGCGTTTGCCGACGATTGCATCGGCGAGACCGCGGCCAAGGCCGTCGCTGCGATGAAGGATGGCGGTATCCTCTGCCTGGAAAACACCCGTTTCCATAAAGAGGAGGAGAAAAATGATCCGACGTTCGTAGCCGAACTGGCAAAGCTCGGAGACATCTGGGTCAACGACGCCTTTTCGGCTGCGCACCGTGCGCACGCTACGACCGAAGGTCTTGGCCACAAGCTGCCCGCCTATGCCGGCCGCACCATGCAGGCCGAACTCGACGCGCTTGGCAAGGCGCTGGAAGCGCCGACCAAGCCCGTGATCGCGATCATTGGCGGCGCAAAAGTCTCCACCAAGATCGATCTGCTCCAAAACCTGGTAACGAAAGTCGATGCGCTGGTGATCGGCGGCGGCATGGCCAACACCTTCCTGCACGCGCAGGGCGTCGGCGTCGGCAAGTCTCTGGCGGAAAAAGACCTCGCCGCGACCGCGCTGCGCATCCTGGAAAAGGCTAGCGCCGCGAACTGCGCCATCATTCTCCCGGTCGATGCCGTGGTCGCCTATCATTTCGCGGCCAACTCGCCCTCGCACGCTTATGGGCTCGATGCGATCCCGGCCGACGGCATGATCCTCGACGTCGGCCCGCAATCGATCGTGCGGATTCACGCCGCGATCGACGACGCCGCGACGCTGGTCTGGAACGGCCCGCTCGGCGCGTTCGAAATGACGCCGTTCGACCGCGGCACCGTCGTTGCGGCCAAGCACGCAGCGGCGCGCACCAAAGCGAAGAAGCTGATCTCGGTTGCCGGCGGCGGCGATACGGTCGCGGCGCTGAACCAGGCCGGCGTAGCCGACGATTTTTCCTACGTATCGACAGCCGGCGGCGCGTTTCTCGAATGGATGGAAGGCAAACCCCTGCCCGGTGTCGAAGTTCTCAAACTGCGTTAGACCAGGACTTAATGAAGCGCCGAAGGCGCGGCAAATACAGGAGAATTTGAATGGCTCGCATTACCTTGCGTCAACTGCTCGATCATGCGGCAGAGCACGATTACGGGGTGCCGGCGTTCAACATCAACAACATGGAGCAGGCGCTCGCCATCATGGAGGCCGCCTCCGCGGTCGACGCGCCCGTCATCATCCAGGCTTCGCGCGGCGCGCGCTCCTATGCCAACGACGTGATGCTCAAGCACATGATGGACGCCGTCACTGAAATCTATCCGCAGATCCCGGTCTGCGTGCATCTCGATCACGGTAACGAGCCCGCGACCTGCATGACCGCGATCCAGGCCGGCTTCACCTCCGTCATGATGGACGGATCGCTGAAAACCGACGGCAAGACCCCCGGCGACTGGGACTACAATGTCGGCGTGACCAAGACGGTCACCGACATGGCCCATCTCGGCGGCATCTCGGTGGAAGGCGAGCTCGGCGTGCTCGGCTCGCTAGAGACCGGCATGGGCGACAAGGAAGACGGTCACGGCGCCGAAGGCAAGCTCTCGCACGACCAGTTGCTCACCAACCCGGATGAAGCCGTGAAATTCGTCAAGGAGACCAAGGTCGACGCGCTGGCGATCGCGATGGGCACCTCGCACGGCGCCTACAAGTTCACCCGCAAGCCGGACGGCGACATCCTTGCCATGAACGTGATTGAGGAAATCCATCGCAAGCTGCCGAACACGCATCTGGTGATGCACGGCTCGTCCTCGGTGCCGCAGGACCTGCAGGAAATCATCAATGCCAATGGCGGCAAAATGAAGCCGACCTGGGGTGTGCCGGTTTCGGAAATTCAGCGCGGCATCAAGAATGGCGTGCGCAAGATCAATATCGATACCGACAACCGCATGGCGATGACCGGGCAAATCCGCAAAGTGCTGAAGGACAATCCGGAAGAGTTCGACCCGCGCAAATACCTCAAGCCCGCGATGGAAGCCATGGCCAAGCTGTGCAAGCAGCGGCTGCAGGAATTCAATACCGCAGGGCAGGCCAGCAAGATCAAGAAGGTGCTGACGACAGCCGAAATGGCCAAGCGGTACAGCAAGGGTGAGCTTGACCCCCGGGTTGCATGAGTCGGCGCCCGCCTCGCAAACACTCCCGGTGCGACGAACGTTTTCTAGGCAATTGCCCGAGAACCGCCTATTTTGGTGCGCAAGGGCATGATGTTTTCGGAGAACGTTCCCATGAATCTTGCTGACCTCAACAAGGTTGCCCTCGCCATGGTCACCCCAGGCAAGGGCATTCTCGCCGCCGACGAATCCTCGGGCACGATCAAGAAGCGTTTTGACGCCATCAAGGTCGAATCCACGGAGGAGAATCGCCGCGACTACCGTGAAATGCTGTTCCGCTCCACCGAGGCTATGAGCAAGTACGTCTCCGGCGTCATCCTCTACGACGAAACCATCTGGCAGAACGCCAAGGACGGCACGCCGCTGGTCAAGCTGATCGAGCAGTCCGGCGCCATCCCCGGCATCAAGGTCGATGAAGGAACGCAAGCGCTGCCGCAGTGTCCGGGCGAACTGGTGACCGTCGGCCTCGACAAGCTCGCCGAGCGGCTGAAAAAATATTACGAGCGCGGCGCGCGCTTCGCGAAGTGGCGTGCGGTGATCGATATCGGCAGCGGCATTCCGACGATGACTGCGATCAACGTCAATGCCCATGCGCTGGCGCGCTACGCCGCGCTGTGCCAGGCGGCGCAGATCGTGCCGATCGTCGAACCGGAAGTGCTGATGGACGGCGATCACGATATCGACCGCTGCTACGATGTGACCCAACGTGTGCTGAACATGACATTCCAGGAATTGCGCATCCAGCGTGTCGAGCTTGAGGGCATGGTGCTGAAGCCCAACATGGCCATTTCAGGCAAGAAGTGCCCGAAGCAGGCTTCCGTCGAGGAAGTTGCGGAGAAAACCGTCCGTCTCCTGAAGGCGTGCGTTCCGGCGGCCGTGCCGGGCATCGCCTTCCTTTCCGGCGGACAATCCGATGAGGAAGCGACCGCGCATCTGAATGCCATGAACCGGATCGGCAACTTGCCGTGGAAACTCACCTTCTCCTATGGCCGGGCGCTGCAGGCGGCGCCGCAGAAGGCATGGTCCGGTAAGGCCGAGAACATCGCCGCAGGCCAGCGCGCGTTCACGCACCGTGCGCGGATGAACGCGCTGGCGAGCAAGGGCGAGTGGGACACCGGCCTGGAAAAGAAGGTCGCCTAGACTTGTCCAATAAACCCGTTCCGCCGCGCCCGGCGCCGCGCCTCTATCTCGCGACGCCCGAGGTGGACGATCCATCGCAGCTCGCAAAGCAGCTTCCGGAGCTGCTGGCCGCGGCCGACGTTGCAGCGGTGCTGTTGCGGCTGAAGCAGACCGATCAGCGCACCATGATCTCGCGCGTGAAAGCACTTGCGCCCGCGATCCAGAACGGCGGCGCGGCGCTGCTGCTCGACGGCCATGTCGAACTGGTGGCGCGTGCCGGCGCCGACGGCGCGCATCTGACCGGCCTCGCCGCGCTGGAAGACGCCTTGCCGTCGCTGAAGCCGGACCGCATCGCCGGCATCGGCGGTCTTGCTACGCGGCACGACTCGATGGCCGCGGGCGAAGCGGGTGCTGACTACGTGCTGTTTGGCGAACCCGATGCCGAGGGCCAGCGGCCATCGACTGAAGCGATCGCCGAGCGCCTGCAATGGTGGGATGAACTGTTCGAGCCGCCCTGCGTCGGCTTTGCTACGTCGCGCGCGGAGGCTTCCGAATTTGCGGCTTCCGGCGCCGATTTCGTGCTGGTCGGCGATTTCATCTGGGCTGATCCGCGTGGCGCCAAGGCGGCGCTGATCGATGCCGCGCAGGCAATCGCACAAGCGTACGAAGCAGCGTTCGGAAAAGCCAAAACTGGTACCGATAGGTCTGGCACGGACAAGGCCGGGCACGGATAACGCCGGACAATGAAACTCCTGCGTCCCATATCGCTGCTTGCGGGTCTCTTGATGACGGTGGCCGGCGCCTCCGCGCAGATCTCGCTGACGCCGCCCGCCGCGCAACCGCCCGCCAGCCCGCCGCCGGCGAAAAAGGAAGCGCCGCCCAAGCCAAAAGCTCCGCCCGCAGCGAAGCAGCCTGCCGCGCCGCCGAAGCCGGCGGCAGCGCCCAAACCGGCGGCGACACCCACGCCCGCGCCCTCGCCGACAGCCGCCTTCGAGGATCCCAACGTCGATCTCGTCTACGGCGCCTATCAGCGCGGCATGTACAAGACGGCGTTCGACCTCGCGACGACGCGCGCGCAGTATAACGGCGATCCAAAGGCGATGACGATGCTGGGCGAGCTCTACGCCAACGGGCTCGGCATCAAGCGCGACTATGCGAAGGCCGCCGATTGGTACCAGCGTGCAGCTGATGCCGGCGACCGCGAGGGCATGTTCGCACTCGCCATGATGCGGCTGTCCGGTCGCGGCGGGCCGACCAATCGGGAACAGGCCGTCAAGCTCCTGGCCTCCGCGGCCAAGCTCGGCAACCCGAAGGCGGCCTACAATCTGGCGCTGCTCTATCTCGACGGCAACACGCTCCCGCAGGATGTCCGGCGCGCTGCCGAACTGCTGCGCGTCGCAGCCGACGCAGGCAATCCAGAAGCGCAATACGCGTTGGCTACCTTCTACAAGGAAGGCACCGGCGTGCCGAAGGACATCGACAAGGCGGTGCGGCTGTTGCAGGCGGCGTCGCTGGCCGACAATGTCGACGCCGAGGTCGAATATGCGATTGCGCTGTTCAACGGCACAGGCACGCCTAAGAACCAGCCGGCCGCGGTCGCGCTCTTGCGCAAGGCCGCCCGGCAAAACAGCCCGGTCGCGCAAAACCGGCTGGCCTGGCTGCTGATCTACGGTGCGGGCACACCCGTGGACAAAATCGAGGGCTTCAAGTGGCATCTCATCGCCAAGACCGCCGGCAAGGGCGACCCTAAGCTGGACGAAATGCTTGCGGAGCTCAGCCCCGAGGATCGCACCAAGGTGCAGGAGGCGGCGCGCAAATGGACCGGCACCGCCGACAAATCACGCCTTGACGGCGGCACATCAGCAGGGCACCCAGTCCCTAAACCCTGACGGCATTGCACCGTTCCCTCTCACACCATAAGCGCTCACATCATGCTGTATTCAGCCATTATCAACGTCATGGTGAAAGCCGCGCGCCGCGCCGGCCGCAGCCTCAAGCGCGACCTCGGCGAGATCGAACATCTGCAGGTGTCGCTGAAGGGGCCGGCGAACTTCGTCACCAAGGCCGACAAGCGCGCCGAGGAAATGCTGTACGAGGACCTCGCCAAGGCACGTCCCGGCTACGGCTTCATCGGCGAGGAAGGCGGCACGCGCGAAGGCGCCGACAAGACCCACACCTGGATCGTCGATCCCTTGGACGGCACCACCAACTTCCTGCATGGCATTCCGCAATTCGCGATCTCGATCGGGCTGGCGCGCGAGGGCACCATCATTGCCGGCGTGATCTACAATCCAGCCAATGAAGAGTTGTACATTGCGGAGCGCGGCAAGGGCGCGTTCCTCAACGACCAGCGGCTGCGCGTCGCCGGCCGCCGCCAGCTCAACGAATGCGTGGTCGCTTGTGGCCTGCCGCATATCGGCCGCGGCGACCATGAGCTGGCGAACCGCGAGATGGCCGCGCTGCAGAACAAGGTCGCCGGCTTCCGCCGCTTCGGCGCCGCCTCGCTCGACCTCGCCTTTGTCGCCGCCGGCCGCCTCGACGGCTACTGGGAACGCAACCTGTCGCCGTGGGATATCGCAGCGGGGCAGATCATGGTGCGCGAGGCCGGCGGAATGATCTCAGACATCGGCGGCAATGACGATGCGCTGAAGACCGGGCACGTGGTCTGCGGCAACGAGTTCGTGCACGGGGAGCTAGTGAAGATATTGGGGCCGCTTGGCAAGTAGAGCGACGGTTCCAAGCCGCGCGCCGTCATCATCCGGGATCGGCGATGCAGTCGCCCAGAGACGGCGGAAGGACACGGAGGAGCCTCGGCGCTCCCAGCCAAAACATTGAAAACAACCCCATGCACAGTAGCCGGCACTCATCGAGTGCCAAAATCGACATTTGACACGTCGGGAAAATCAGCGAGACAAGACCATCATCCCCCGAAGGTAGCGATTGTAACAAGTCGTGCGGGGACATAGGTCGCGGGCAGGTCGCGCCATGGCGCACCTGAACGCAGGACCCAAACGATGCCATCGAGCACGCGGTGGTCATCTACTCGCCGAACGCCGCGCGGCTTGTTCGGCAACCTCGGCTTAATGGCGGTCCACTCATGTTCGCTCAATTCGCAGCGCATGATTCGAGGCTCCGGTTTCGAAGCTTGAATGACATCCAGGCTAGCGCCATCAATCCGCACCGGCCTCTAGCGAAGCCGCTAATGCTCTGAATTTCCTTCCGCTTTCGGAGGCATAGCCGGCATGGCCAGACTTGCCGCTGGGTCGCCCGTGTAACGATTGGACCCGTTGCGGACCGCCAGAGATCGGAAAATTTCCGCTTTGCGCCGAAAGGGGCGGCACGAGACCGTGCATCGGAGCTACACGGTTAGCACATCTTCAATCCGGATCGGCAGCGTGCGCACGCGCTTGCCCGTTGCGTGAAAGACGGCGTTGGCAATGGCCGGGGCCATGCCGACGAGCGCGATCTCGCCGAGGCCTTTGACGCCAAGGGCATTGACGTGTGGATCCACCTCCTCGACGAAGTGCGCTTCGAGTTGGGGAATGTCGAGATTTACAGGCAGCAGGTAATCGGCCATATGGGCGTTGACCGGGCGGCCGTCGCGCGGATCGAGGACCGTGCGTTCCATCAGCGCCATGCCCATTCCGCCGATCATGCCGCCAATGCATTGGCTCCTCGCAAGTCGCGGATTGATGACGCGGCCGATGCCATAGGCGCCCACGGCGCGGCGCAGCCGGATCGTGCCGACATCGGGATCGACGGCCACCTCGGCAAATACGGCTCCAAAGGAGTGCATCGAAAATCGGGCCGCGACATCGGGATCGCGCTGAGCCGAAGCCGTAGCCTCGATGGGTCGGCCGTCCCGCGGGCGCTTTGCGGCTTCCTCCTGCACGGCAATGCAGGCGGCGCGGATCGCAGAGCCGACCGAGGCCATCGTCCATGAGCCGCCATGGGATGGAGCCGGCGGATAGTCAGAGCGGCCAAGGCTGAATCGCACACGTTCAACAGGCAGCCCCAGCGTCTCTGCGGCAACCTGCGTCATGGACGTGTAGGTGCCGGGACCCATGTCGCTTGCCGCGACTTCAACTTCAGCGGTGCCGTCCGGGAGCAGTCGCGCGCGCGCATTCGCCGGCGCATGGAAGGCTGGATAGCTCGCCGATGCCACGCCCATGCCGACCAGCAGCCGGCCATCGCGCATCGAACGAGGTTCGGGTGACCGCCGCGACCAACCGAAACGTTCGGCGGCGAGATCATGGCATTTCATCAGCGACCGGCTGGAGAAAGGCTTATTCTCGCCCTCATCGATCGCCGGCTCGTTGCGACGCCGCAGATCGATCGGATCGATTCCGAGCTTGTACGACAGTTCATCCACGGCACATTCGAGCGCAAAGACACCGCTTGCCTCGCCGGGACCGCGCATATGGTTCGGGGTGCCGATATCGAGTGGCAGCAGCCGGTAGCGGGTCCGCACGTTCGGCGTGGAGTACAGGAAGCTCGTGACCGAGGTCAGGGCCTCCATAAACTCTTCGTAGCGACTCGTCTCGCCGCTGCCTTCGTGCACAATGCTGGTGAGCTTGCCGTCCGCCGTGGCCCCGAGAGCCATCCGCTGCAGGGTGCGGGGCCGGTGGCCCGTCATGAAGAACATCTGCTTGCGCGTGAGAACGAGCTTGACGGGACGTCCTACTTGTCGCGCCGCCAAGGCCGCAAGCGTCACATGCGGCCACGTCCTGAGCGACGTGCCGAAGGCACCGCCGATAAACGGACAGATCACCTGCACGTTTTCGGGCGGCAGGCCGAACACGGCTGCGATCTCGGCCTGTTCGTTGACGACGAACTGGCTCTTGCTCCACAGCGTCAGCCGATTGCCATTCCAGGCCGCGACGGTGGCGTGCGGCTCCATCGGATTGTGGTTCTCGCGCGCGATTTCATAGATCTCGTCGACCTTCACCGGCGCGTCCGCGAGCGCGCTGTCGGCATTGCCGCGCGCGGTGTCGGCCGGCAGCCTCGCATCCGGCTGCTTCCCGGCTTCCGGAACGACAGGTCGGGCTTTGGGGTCGGCAGGATCAACGAGCGGCCGCTCGGCCGTATAGGCGATGCGCAGCGCCGCAGCCGCGCGCTCCGCCTGATCGAGCGTATCGGCGACGACGATCGCTACCGGTTGCCCGTAGAAGCGCACCTGGTCGTCCTGCAGCACATGCAGCCGCTCGCCTGTTGCCGGATCGATATAGCTCTTGTGCGGCGCGTATGGCAGGCGTGGCCCATTACGATGCGTGATGACGGCCACGACGCCCGGCATCTTCTCAACCGGCGCGGTCTCGATACCGGTCACGCGGCCGAGCCCCACCGTCGCACCGACGATCACCGCATAGGCCTGGCCGCCCTGGTTGAAATCGGCCGCATAGCGCGCCGCGCCCGTGACCTTGGCACGACCATCCACGCGCGGCAGCGAGGTTCCGATCACGTTCGTCGTCATGAGGCTTCTCCCGTCATTTCAAGAGCGCGGACGATCGTCCGGGGCAGGAGTTCGAGCTTGTAGTGATTGCCTGACAACGGACGGGCTCCTTCGAGTGCCAGCCGGGCGGCGGTTTCGAAGATTTTGCGATCCGGTGCCTTGCCGATCAGCGCTGTCTCCACCATGCGCAGGCGCCATGGCCGAGTGCCGACGCCGCCGACAGCGAGCCGCGCCTGACGGATCACGCCATCCTCGACATCGAGTGCGGCGGCGGCGGATACGAGCGCGAACTCGTAAGAAGCGCGGTCGCGCACCTTGAGATAGCGCGCCCGCCGGCTGTACGGACCGCCGGGGACCCGTACCGCGAGGATGAGCTCGCCAGGCAGCAGCGTGTGTTCGAGATGCGGCGTTTCGCCCGGCAAGCGAAACAGTGCCTCGACCGGAAAGCTGCGCTCGCCCCGCAGCCCCCTCACCTGCATCGTGGCATCGAGCGCGACCAGCGCGACGGCAACGTCCGAAGGATGCGTGGCCACGCAATGATTGCTCGTGCCCAGAATGGCGTGGCCGGCATTGAGGCCATCGATGGCAGCGCAGCCGGAGTTCGGGGTGCGCTTGTTGCAGGGCGCGTCGTGCATCCGGAAATAGGGGCAGCGCACGCGCTGGAGCAGGTTGCCGCCGATGGAGGCCATGTTGCGCAACTGCGGCGAGGCGCCCTCGATCAGGCTTTCGGCAACGAGCGGGTGCAGGCGCTGCACGCCCGCGTGGGCGGCAACATCGGCCATGCGGGCGAGCGCGCCTATCACGAGATCGGAACCCTCGATGCGGATTTCGGAAAGCGGGAGCGTATTGATGTCGACAAGATGCGCCGGCTGCTCCACCTCCTCGCGCATGAGGTCGATCAACGTCGTGCCGCCGGCGATGAAACGTCGGCCGGACGATGCGGCGGCGATGGCGGCCTGGACAGAGGTCACCTTCTCGAGCGTGAACGGAAGCATGGTCAGGCCCGCTTGGCAGCGTCGGCAACCGCGGCGACGATTCCCGGATAGGCGCCGCAACGGCAGATATTGCCGCTCATCCAAAACCTGATTTCATCCGGCGAACCTGTATGGCCTTCCGCGATGCAGCCTATTCCCGACATGATCTGTCCGGGGGTGCAGAAGCCGCACTGCAAGCCGTCGTGCTCGACGAACGCAGCCTGGAGCGGATGAAGCTCGCCATTCGTTTCAAGGCCCTCGATCGTCTTGATCTCAGCCCCCTCGTGCATCGCAGCCAGCGTCAGGCAAGAGACGATACGCCTGCCGTTGACAAGGACGGTGCAAGCACCACACGCGCCCTGATTGCAGCCCTTCTTCGTACCGGTGAGATCGAGCGCCTCGCGCAGCACGTCGAGCAGTGAGCGGCGGGGATCGAGGTCAAGCTCATGCTGCCTGCCGTTGACTACCAGGCGGACCCGTCCTGTGGATGCGGTGGGAGGCCGTTCGGATATGGGTTGCGCGGCAACTTCCGAGACGGCCGCGAGAGTGGCCACTCCCCCGACCGTAAGCAGGATCGAACGGCGCGATAATCCGCCACGCCGTTCTTCGGTCTCATCGTTCTTCATGGTCTCTGCTCGCTTGCTGATGATCGTTCGCTGACTGCTGAAGGAGAAGAGATTGACCGAGCCGAACAACGCCGCAGCCAAGCCATCGCCTCAGATGACAGCGCGAACTAAGCATGAACCCGATGGGGCGCACCGTTCGGATATTGCGGCGGCTATCGCAGTGTTGCGATGAATTGCCGCCGGCGCCTACAGTGCGCGTCGGAACGCCGATGGGGTCACTCCGACAATCGTACGGAAAGCCGCCGTGAAGGCTGATGGCGTCTCGTAACCGACTGCAAGCGCGACCTCTGTGACACTCAGGCCTGAATGGGTGAGAAGCTCGCGGGCGCGGCGCATGCGTTGCGCGGTCAACCATGCATGCGGGGTATGGCCGGTCGACTGCCGAAAAGCCGTGCAGAAGTGGAAGCGGCTCAGGCCGACAAGGGCCGCGAGCTCATTGAGCCCGATATGCTGTTCGAGATTCTCGCGCATGAACGCCGTGACACGCCGCACCTGCCAGTCAGCAAGGCCGCCCTTCCTGACGGGAGCAGGCAAGCTGCCAAATGATGAATGCTCCCGGATCAGCCGCGAGCAGAGAAGGTCGATCGCCTGCTCCACGAACAGACGGGACGATGCACTGTCCCGCGTCGCCTCGTGACTCAGAATTTCAAGCAGCCCCGCCGCCGCTGGATCGGCGAAAGCCACGCGCGGAAGAATCTCGACACGTCTTCCACCCGCAATCTCGTCGGCGCATGTCTGGAGGCGTTCCTGAGTGAGGTAGACATGCGAAACGACAACCGGGCCAGCAATGTTCCAGTGGCCGTCAACGCCTTTCGGAATGAGGGTGAAGGCTTTCGAGTTGGTCCTGGAAGTCAGGCGCTTGTTCTCAATCCGCCAGGATATCTCGTGCTGTCCTTCGTAGCAGCCCACGGCGACGTGCCCAGCAACGCCCCGCATGTAATCCTCTTGCAACCCGCCATGCGCCCACTTCCGAGTCAGGCGCGTGTCACCATGCAAAACCTCAGGCACCAGTACCGGCGGCTCGTCCAGGATGCGGGCCATCTCAATGGCAGCATCAGGAGTTGAGTGGTCCGCTGCAGATCGGCGCAGGCCGCGTGGATTCGGCGCAGCCCTGCTTCGGGAACGGAACAGCCGCTGGTCCAAACTGTCGCCCTCCTCGAGCTGCTAAATATTTGCAATGATTGAGATTGAGCCTCAATTATACGAAAGGGCCCGCAGGGCGATACGAAAGTTTGCAGTGTCTTGAGCCTGGGATGCGCGCCGTCGATACCAATATGCAAAAAGACCCGGCCGTGCGTAGAAAAGCATCCACGACACTCGTGGGTGCCGTCCGTCGTCTGCCCATTGGTCAGCGCATTGTTGATGGTAGCGTGGCTCGGGCGAGGCCCTAGGGCCCCGTGGCGACGTGGTAGCTCCTGGGTAGTAGATTCATACGGTCGAGCCCCTTTCACGTCCTGAGCTAGATCCGGGCGTCTCGCTTCAACCAGCAATAGCGAATTCGCTTCGGTGATCCGGCCCACGCGAAGGCTACCAACTCCATCTCTCGCGCCGCACTTCGCCTGCGAATTAAGGTACTGCCCCCGACTATCTTGCACGCCGATGCCGCTCGCGTCCAACACATCCC
The DNA here is from genome assembly GCF_023073815.1 of Bradyrhizobium sp. 157. Taxonomy (NCBI): domain Bacteria; kingdom Pseudomonadati; phylum Pseudomonadota; class Alphaproteobacteria; order Hyphomicrobiales; family Nitrobacteraceae; genus Bradyrhizobium; species Bradyrhizobium sp. 157. The sequence goes on from NZ_JADPKF010000065.1 coordinate 33,692, forward strand.
GCTGGATTTGTTACTCGATGGTGCATGCAGGTGCGTTCCAGCTTCGGTCTCAACCGCGTCGCGGTGGGCCGGTTGCACGGCCCCTGTCCACTGATGGCGAGCCGATTGGCGAAGGCGACAAAGCGCTGGAACTGGCCCTTTTCCCCTTGCCGATGACCTCGCTTGGCGGATGGAAGCCGCCACGCGCTTCGGCAGCACAAGCCAACGCCGTGTTCATGAGACGGCTGCGTCTGGCGTATCCCTCGCTCGGAGCGCAGGGGTGGGGCTCCGACCACTTTGCGAACGAATGCTCGTGCTTCCCGAAGCAATAAATCAAAAGCGAGCCCGCTCATCGGGTCCGCTTTCGTCAAATAGCTACCGCTCCTAGCAAGACTGCTCCTGGCACATAGCGTCGTTTCGCTGCTATGCAGCTGCATGTCGGCTATCGGGGCATAGCGGACTCTGGTGCGGCGTCAGCCCGGCAAATTTATGGGTTCATGGACTGGATGCATCGGCCGCCGCCTGCGCCAAGGCTTCTCGGCGGCCCAAGGCCGCAAGTCCCGGCGAAGCCCTGGCGTCGCGGGGTCACGGAGCATGACAGCGTCTATGACTTCACCGGCGCCGGCGGGCCAGCCACCCCGGCTCCCGCCACCTCCTCCTCCACTTTCTCACGGTCCCCCGCCAGCACGCGCTGCACGCTGACGAAGAACACCGGCACCATCAACAGCGCCAGAATCACCACCGCGATCATGCCGCCCATCACGCTGGTGCCGAGCGCCTGCTGGCTGGCGCCGCCGGCTCCCGTCGCAATCGCCATAGGCAGCACGCCGCAAACGAAGGCCAGGCCCGTCATCAGAATCGGCCGGAAGCGCAACGAACAGGCTTCCACCGTGGCCTCAACCAGCGGCTTGCCTTGCGCGCGCAGATCCTTGGCGAATTCGATGATGAGGATGGCGTCTTTCGCCGCCAAGCCAATGATGGTGATCAGGCCGACGGTGAAGTAGACGTCGTTCGGCAAGCCGCGCATCGTCGCGGCAATCACCGCGCCGCAGATGCCGAGCGGCACCGTCAGCAAAACCGCGAGCGGAATGGTCCAGCTTTCGTACAGCGCAGCAAGCAGCAGGAACACCACCAGCACCGAGAGGCCGAGCAGGAACGGCGCCTGCGAGCCCGACAGCTTTTCCTGCAGCGATTGGCCGGTCCATTCGAAACCGAAGCCGCGCGGCAGCTTGTTGGCCAGCCGCTCCATCTCGGCGATGGCATCGCCGGAGGTGAAGCCAGGCTTGGCTTCGCCTGAGATGCGGACGGCGGGATAGTAGTTGAAGCCCGCGATCTGGGTCGGCCCCTTCGACCACTGGACCGTGGCGAAAGCGGAGAACGGCACCAACTGACCGCGGCTGTTCTTGACGTTGTAATTGAGGATGTCGTCGGCGTTCATGCGGCTGACGCGGTCGGCCTGCACGATCACGCGCTGCATCCTGCCGCGGTTCGGAAAGTCGTTGATATAGTTCGAGCCGAGATTGGTCGAAATCGTCTGGTTGATGTCCTCGAAGGTGACGCCGAACGCGCCGGCTTTTTCGCGGTCGATCATAAGATTGACCTGCGGCGCCGGCGGCAGGCCCTCGACATAGACCTTCTGCAGGATAGGGCTGGCGTTGGCTTCCGCGATCAGCCGGTCGGATGCGGCAACCAGCGCCGGATAGCCCTTCTGGCCGCGGTCCTGCAGGCGGAACGAGAAGCCGGAGGAATTGCCGAGATTGTCGATCGGCGGCGGCTGCAGCGCCGAGATCCTCGCGTCGCGGATCGAAGAGAGCTCGCGGTTGATGTCGGCGACGATCGCAGCGGCGGAATCCTTTTTGCCCCGTTCCGACCAGTCCTTCAACGTGATGAAGGCCTGCGCGGTGTTCATGCCCTGGCCGAGGAAGCTGAAGCCAGTGAGGAACGTGACGTCCTCGACGCCGGCGCGATTGAGCAGATACTTCTCCACGGCCTCGACCGCCGCTTCGGTGCGGGCGTAGGAGGAGTCGGACGGCGTCTGCACGTCTGTCGTGATGAAGCCCTGGTCGTCGACCGGCAGGAAGCCGCCGGGCAGCCGAACGAAGGCCCAGCCGAGGCCGATAAGCAGCGCGGCGTAGATCAGCATCAAACGCCCGGTGCGCTTCAGCGAGCCCTGCACGGTGCGCGAATAGCCGCCACGGCTCGTCTCGAGCACGCGGTTGAACCAGCCGAACACGCCCTTGCGCGCGTGGCCGTGGCCGGCCTCGACCGGCTTCAACAGCGTCGCGCACAGCGCCGGCGTCAGCGAAAGCGCCAACAGCGCGGAGAAGGCGATGGCCGAGATCATGGTGACCGAGAACTGGCGATAGATGATGCCGACCGATCCCGGGAAGAACGCCATCGGCACGAACACGGCCATCAGCACCAGCGTGATGCCGATGATAGCGCTGGTGATCTGCGACATCGCCTTGCGGGTCGCTTCCTTCGGCGGCAGGCCCTCTTCCGCCATGATCCGCTCGACGTTCTCCACCACGACGATGGCGTCGTCGACGAGAATGCCGACCGCCAGCACCATGCCGAACATGGTCAGCATGTTGATGGAATAGCCGGCCGCCATCAGCATCGCACAGGTGCCGAGTAGCGCGACCGGCACCACAATGGTCGGGATGATGGTGTAGCGGATGTTCTGCAGGAACAGGAACATCACGATGAAGACCAGCACCACCGCTTCCACCAGCGTCATCAACACCTTGTTGATCGAAGCCTTGACGACGGGCGTGATGTTGTAGGGGATTTCGTAGCCGATATTGGCCGGAAAGAACTTTGATAGTTCTTTCATCTTGGCTTCGACGGCGCTGGCGGTGGCAAGCGCATTGCCGGTCGGCGACAGCAGCACCGAAAGGCCCGCCGTCGGTTTGCCGTTGAGCCTAGTGTTGAACTGATAGCTCAAGCCGCCGATCTCGATGCGGGCGACGTCACGCAGCCGCACCGTCGATCCATCCGGATTGGCGCGCAGCGTGATCGCGCCGAACTCGTCAGGCGAGGAGAGCTGGCCCTTGACCAGCACCAGCGCTGAAATTCTCTGTTCAGCTGTGCTGGGTTCGGCGCCGACGCTGCCCGAGGCCACCTGTGCGTTCTGCGCCGAGATCGCCTTGTTGACGTCATCGGCGGTGAGGCCGTAGCCGACGAGTTTTGCGGGATCGATCCAGATCCGCAAAGAGCGTTCCGTCGAATAGAGCGTGGCGCGGCCGACACCGGGAATGCGCCTGATTTCGCCGAGCACGTTGCGGATCATGAAATCGCCGAGGCCGATTTCGTCGAGCGAGCCGTCGGTAGAGTTCAGCGTGATGATCTGCAGCACCGCCGAGGAGGCTTCCTCGACCAGGATGCCCTGCTGGATTACCGCGCGCGGCAGCCGCGCCTCGACGCGCTTGAGGCGGTTCTGTACTTCGACCGACGCCGCACCCGTCTCCGTGCCGGGCACGAAGTTGGCGATGATTTCGACCTGCCCCAGCGAGTCAGAGGTAGATTCGAAATTGAGGATGCCGGAGGCGCCGTTGAGCTCCTCCTCGATCAGCCGCGTGACGCTGTTGTAGAGGTTCTCCGGCGACGCGCCGGGATAGCTAGTCGAGATCGAGATCGAGGGCGGTGCGATGATAGGATATTGCGCGACCGCCAGCAACGGGATCGAGATCGCGCCGATCAGGCAGATGAAAAGCGCGACCACCCAGGCGAAGATCGGCCTGTCAATGAAGAAGCTGGGCATATCCCGGTCTCAGCGGGACGCTTGTGCTGCCGGTGCTCCCGGTATCGTACCAACCGAGGCATCCGCATCGATCCACGCCTTCGCCTTGACCTTGTCGCCGGGAACAAACTTCTGGAACCCGTCGACGATGATGCGGTCGCCCTCCTTCAGGCCCTCACTGATCAACCAGAGACCGTCCTGCATCGGGCCGGTGCGGACCGGCTGCGTCGCGACGCGGCCATCGTCCTTGACCACGAAGACTTCGCTGCCGCCACCGGCATCGCGCTGGATCGCCTGTTGCGGTACGGCGATGGCATCGGAATCGATGCCCTGCTCGATCAGAACGCGGACATACATGCCCGGCAGCAGTTCGCGATTCGGATTCGGAAACTGTCCGCGCAGCGTGACCTGCCCGGTATAGGCGTCGACCTTGGCATCGGAAAACAGAAGCTTGCCGGAAATCGGATAAACTGTGCCATCGTCGAGCACGAGGCGGACCTTGGCCGCGTCGGGCGCGATCCGGTCGAGGTCGCCGCTTTCGAGCGCACGGCGCAGCTTGTTCATTTCCGAGATCGATTGCGTGAAGTCGGCGTAGATCGGGTCGAGCTGCTGGATCGTGGCGAGGCTGGTGGTCTCGTTCTGCACCACCAGCGCGCCTTCGCTCACCAGCGCGGCGCCGACGACGCCGCTGATTGGCGCACGGATCGTCGCATAATCGAGATTGAGTTTCGCGCGGGCGACATCGGCCCTGCGGCTGCCAACTTCGGCCTCAGCCTGGCGTTGGGCTCCGATGGCCTTTTCGTTCTCTGCCTCGGGCGCGGCGCGCTGGCTGGTCAGCGTCGCAATGCGCCGAGCGTGCTGGCTGGCGAGATCGAGCGCGGCTTCCGCCTTGTCCAGCGCGGCTTCACTCGCCTGCAGTTCCACCTCGAACGGTTTGGGGTCGATCCGGTACAGGGGATCGCCGGCCTTCACCTCGGTGCCCTGCTGGAACAGGCGCTCGACGACGATGCCTGAAACCCGCGCACGGACTTCCGAGACCCGGGTGGGTGCGATTCGGCCGGGCAATTCACGAACGATGGCGCGGGCCTGAGATCTGATAGTGAAGGTGCCTACTTCAGGCTCGGGCGGCTTTGCCGCTGCGGTTGCGGCGATGGGTTCATTGCAGCCAGCCAAAAGCGGCGCCATCGCAGTCAACATCACAACGATGCATGCCGATTGCGTTCGTAGTCCGGACATTGAAAGCATTGCCCCAGTTCAAGTTGGAGAGCGCGAATTGAGCATCCGCGACGTTGTCGTAAGCGGTATCGGGAACTCACGGTTGATGGCAGATAGGATAGGGGGAGTTTACTGCGATGCAATATGGTTCCGCGGCGGCCCAATGTCACACAAGGCCTATCACCCTGAACTGCCGCCGATTTTTCCGGACTCACTTGATCGTGAGCCGGTTCCACTAGAGCTTTTTGCGTTTAGATGGGAAACAGACGGTCGGGAACATGCTGTTTCGCTGCATAAGATTGCAGCAGATGGCCGCGCGGGGGCATCCGGCACGAATCGGTTAACGCCGGCCTAAGCCGCCGCCTTGAGCCGGTAATGGCTGACGCCCCACTCGCTGCCACCGGCGTAACCGAACAGGCCTGCGGTGGCGAGCAGGAACCAGCGCCAGCGCCGCATCCATAACGCGGTCTCGCCGCCATAGACTTTGCGGAGCACGCGCTCGATTTCGTCGCGATGTTGGTCGAAATTCGCCAGCCAGTCCTGCGCGGTGCGCTGATAATGCATGCCGCTCCAGCGCCATTCCTTTTCGACCTCGAACAGATCGGCATATTGCCGGATCAGGTGATGGCTCGGCATCACGCCGCCGGTGAAGAAATGCTGCGCAATCCAGTCCTCGCCATCGGCGCGATCGAACAGATGGGCCCCGGAGCGGTGGGTGAAGATCTGCAGGAAGAAGCGGCCGTCGGGCTTCAGCCATCCGCGCAGACGCGTCATCAGTTCGCGCCAGTTCATCATATGTTCGAAGATCTCGATCGCGAGGATGCGGTCGTACCGCGCTTCCGGTGCGAACAGGTTCACGTCTGACGTAATAATGCGCAGATTGGCCAGGCCACGCTTTGCGGCTTCGCCCTCAATATATTGGCGTTGCGCGTTCGAGTTGGAGACTGCGGTAACTTGCGAATGCGGGAACTGTCGTGCCGTCCACAGCGACAGCGAACCCCAGCCGCAGCCGAGTTCCAGGATCGACTGCCCGTCGGCCAGATCGGCGTGCTCCACCGTCTGGCGTAGCGCCTCTTCCTCGGCCTCCTGCAGGGTCGATGCCGCTTCGCGGTAGAAGCAACAGGAATATTTCCGGTTAGGACCGAGCACGCGGGCAAAGAAAGCGGCCGGCACCTCGTAATGCTGGATATCGAGCGCGTCGGCATACTCAATGGCCCGTGCCGCCATTTCGTCGGCGAGCCAGGCATCGCTTTCTGCATTTCCGGTGGCGAGCTTCGCGGCGGTGCGAGAGCAGAGCTGGTGGATGGCGGCCCGGACAATGATGTCGGGCAGCGGCACCCGCTCCGCGGTGCCCATGATCGTGGAGACGAAGCTCATGTCCACTCCCTCCCTTCTTGGCACGATCCTTTTCAAAAGCCGGCCCGCCGCTGTGGGCTAACGCGACTCTCCCGGTCGGATGTTGCCGGCGGCGGCCGCGAGAGAACGGGCTGGTGCGCAACCGGCAGTCGCGATAGCGCCACTGCTGCTGCACCATCCAGGCGCCCGGCATCAGAACCGAGAGAGACGCGGCAATGGCCCGCCTCGGGATAATAAGAGCGTCATGAAAAATCCCGGTTGGACATCGAACCGTTCCAAAATACGCTGATGTCAAAGTCGGGTTTCGGGAAGAGGTTCCACCACCGTTAGCCCGAATTCGCGGCTTGCCAGCTTTTTTCTCCAGCCCGCTGTGCCATATTGGCCGCCAGCGCGGCTTTTCGTAACGGATGACACCCCGCAAATGCCTTCAGGCCCCTCCTCCCGCTCCGAAATGGAGATCGAACTGAGCAAACTATCCTCACCTCGGATTTTCCTGGTGCGGATGCTCGTGTTCCTGGTGCTGTGCGCGCTGGTCACGATCGTGCTCTACAAGCAGATCATCGTCGCGTTCTTTGCCAATCCTGGTCTTAACGCGCTGATCGGCGGGGTGCTCCTGATCGGCATCATCCTGTCGTTCCGGCAGGTGGTTCGGCTCTATCCGGAGGTGGCCTGGGTCAACAGTTTCCGCATCGCCGATCCGGGGCTCGCGATCGACCGGCGCCCGACCCTGCTGGCGCCGATGGCGGCAATCCTCGGCGGCGAGCGTACCGGACGGATGACGATATCGCAGCAGACCATGCGGCACTTGCTGGATTCGATCGCGACCCGGCTGGACGAAGCCCGCGATATTTCACGGTACATGACGGGCTTGCTGGTCTTCCTCGGCCTGCTCGGCACCTTCTGGGGTCTGATCGAAACCGTCGGTTCCGTCGGCAAGGTGATCGACGGCTTGAAGGTCGGCGGCGATGCCGGTTCGCTGTTCGACACCCTGAAGGAGGGGCTGGCCGCGCCGCTCGGCGGCATGGGCATTTCCTTCTCGTCCTCGCTGTTCGGCCTCGCGGGCTCCCTGATCCTGGGCTTTCTCGACCTGCAGTCGAGCCAGGCGCAGAACCGCTTCTATACCGACCTTGAGGACTGGCTGGCCTCCACAGTGCGCGAATATGGCGATGGCACTTCCGCGATCGGCGGTGAACTGCAGCATGCGATGGAACGTATCCGCGCAGTGGTGGAAGAGAGCGGCGGCAGCCGCAACACCACGGCGGCGATGGCCAATCTGGCCGAGGCGATCCAGGGCCTGGTCGCGCATATGCGCACCGAACAGCAGATGATCCGCGAATGGGCCGACGGCCAGGGCGAACAAAACCGCGAGATCAAGAAGCTCCTGGAGCGGATCGCCAGGCAGCCCGAGAAGAGCTAGAGGCAAAGTAAGTGTTCGTGTCCCGGACGCGGCGCAGCACGCAAGTGATGCGACGCAGAGCCGGGACCCATCGCGAGTAGGTCCCGGCTCTGCGGAGCGGCGTTGCACGCCGCACCGCGTCCGGGACACGAGATTGTCGGAGAATTGAAAATGGCCCTCGCCCGTGCTCGCCGCAGCGAATCAGGTTTCAACTATTGGCCGGGTTTCGTCGACGCGCTGTCGACGCTGGTGCTGTCGATCGTGTTCCTGTTGTCGGTGTTTTTGGTGGTGCAATTCTTTCTGTCGCAGGAGGTCACCGGCAAGGACAAGGCGCTCGAACAACTGAACGCCAAGATCGCGCAGCTCAACGACCTGCTGTCGCTGGAAAAGCTCGGCAAGATCACGCTCGACGACCAGCTCGCGCAATTGCGCGCCGGCCTCGCCGCCGCGGAAGGCGAACGCGACCGCATCAAGGGCCTTTACGATGGGTTGAGCGGTGCCGGCGACGCCCAGGGCCGCGCCAACGAGCTCAACAAGGCGCTCGAATCCGAAAAGGCGGTGACCTCGCGCGCGCTCGCCCAGATCGAGGTGCTGAACCAGCAGATCAGCGCGCTGCGCCGTCAGCTTGCGGCGCTCGAGGAGGCGCTGGAAGCCTCCGAAAAGCGCGACAAGGAATCGCAGGGACGGATTGCCGATCTCGGCCAGCGCCTGAACGTCGCGCTGGCGCAACGCGTGCAGGAACTGTCGCGCTACCGTTCGGAATTTTTCGGCCGCCTGCGCGCCATTCTGGGCAATCGCCCCGATATCCGCATCGTCGGCGACCGCTTCGTATTCCAGTCGGAAGTGTTCTTCGATACCGGCCAGGCGGTGCTGCTCCCCGAGGGCCGCTCCGAACTCGAGAAGCTCGCCACTGCGCTGATCGATCTGGACAAGCAGATACCGAGCGAAATCGGCTGGGTGCTGCGGGTCGACGGCCACACCGACATGCGGCCGATCAACTCGCCGCTGTTCAAGTCGAACTGGGAATTGTCGTCGGCGCGGGCCATCTCCGTGGTGCAATATCTGGTCTTCCTCGGCGTTCCCGCGCAGCGGCTGGTGGCCGCCGGTTTTGCCGAATTCCAGCCGCTCGACTCAGCGGCCAACGAAGACGCCTACAAGCGCAACCGCCGCATCGAACTGAAGTTGACGGAACGGTAGTGGCGTATTGCACTCGCTTGTATCGAGCAGAGGATGAAGCAGCCGCAATCGAGCTGTGGCATCGCACTTGGCAAGAGGCCTATCCTGATATCGACTTCGCCTCACGGCTGGAATGGTGGCGCGAGCGCTGGCGCAGGGATCTCGTACCGAAGGCCGAGATTATGGTCGCGGAACAAGGTGGCACGCTGGTCGGCTTTGTCACCGTCGATCGCGAAGGCTACCTCGACCAGCTTGTGGTTGCGCCAGAGCACTGGGGCTCTGGGGTCGCTTACCTGTTGGTCGAAGAGGCCAAGCGCATCTCTCCGAAGGGCGTCACGCTACTCGTCAACAAGGACAACCCGCGCGCCATTCGCTTCTATGAGCGCAATGGCTTCGTCCATGCCGGCGAGGATGTGAACCCGACGTCTGGGCGGCCGGTGCTGAAGATGGAATGGAAGGCATAACACGTCACCCAGCCCGACAGTGTCATACCGCGCATGCGGGTATCCAGTACGCCGCGGCTTCTCGGTTCAGTTGCTGGTGTCTCTGGAATACTGGGTCACCCGCTTTCGCGGGTGACGACACTCGCGTGGGCGACAACTACACGCCCCGGATCAAAACTCCCGCCGTCAGCAGCACATAAGCAATGGCCAGCGCATCGAACGCGCGCGATGGGCTGATGATCGGTATCGACACATGGGCGTAACGAACGAGCAGCGCGCAAACCGCAAGTATGAGCGAAATCAGGAAGATCGCGACCGAGGGCGGCGTCAGGGCAAAACCACTGCGGCGAAAGGGCATGACTATCTCCTGTTGAATCAGCCGGGCAAGAAAGCACGGCGTTGCAACAGCGAGACGACACTTTAGGTTCCAGCGGTTGTTACACGCCCTTGAACTGCAGCCGGGCCAATCGCGCGTACAGCCCGTTCGCCGCGACCAGTTCGGCATGCGTGCCCTGTTCGACGATCCTGCCCTGGTCCATCACCATGATGCGGTCGCAAGACAATACCGTCGCCAGACGATGGGCAATCACGAGCGTGGTGCGATGGCGCATCAGCTCTTCCAGCGCGGTCTGCACCAGCGTCTCGCTTTCGGCATCGAGCGCTGACGTCGCTTCGTCGAGCAGCAATAGCGGCGCGTCACGCAGGATCGCGCGGGCGATCGCGATGCGCTGGCGCTGGCCGCCGGACAGCGTCACGCCGCGCTCGCCGAGTTGCGCCTCGAAGCCGCCGGGCAGCTTGCGCAGGAATTCGGTGGCGTGCGCGAGATCGGCGGCGCGCTCGACCTCGGCGTCGGTGGCATCGGGCCGACCGAAGCGGATGTTTTCGCGCGCGGAAGCCGCGAATACCACCGAGTCCTGCGGCACCAGCGCAATCCGCGACCGGACGTCAAGCGGATCCGCCGATTTGATCGGCACTCCGTCGAGCGAGATCGTGCCCTTGGCCGGATCGTAGAACCGCAGCAGAAGATGAAAAAGCGTGCTCTTGCCTGCACCCGAGGGACCCACGATCGCGACCTTCTCGCCCGCCTTGACCGATAGCGAAACATTGTCGACCGCGAGCACATCCGGCCGCGCCGGATAGGCAAAGCTGACGTTCTCGAACCCGACGTCGCCGCGCGCAGGCTGCGGCAGCGCAACGGGCTGCGGCGGCGCCGTGATCTGCGACTTCACCCGAAGAATCTCGAACAGCCGCTCCGCCGCACCTGATGCGGCCGAGACTTCGCCCCAGACCTCGCTGAGTTGGCCGAGACCGGCCGCGGCGAACGCGGCATACAGCACGAACTGACCGAGCCGGCCCGGGGTGATCTGGCCGGTCAGCACGTCGTGCGAACCGACCCAGAGGATCGCCACCACGCTGGAGAACACGATGAAGATGATGATCAGCGTCAGCACCGCGCGCGCCCGCGTCGAGCTGCGCGCCGCCTCATAGGCCTGCTCGACTTCGCCGCCGAAGCGGGCGGTGGCCATCCGCTCGCTGGTACAGGCCTGCACGGTCCTGATCGCGCCGACCAGTTCGGAAGCATACGCGCTGGCGTCCGCCAGCGTATCCTGGGCGTTGCGCGACAGCCGCCGCACCCAGCGGCCGAAGGCGACCAGCGGGATCACGATCACGGGGATCGCCAGCAGCACGAAGCCTGAAAGTTTCGGGCTCGTGATCACCATCATGGTGGCGGCGCCGATGAACAGCATCATGTTGCGCAGCGCGATCGACACCGAGGCGCCGACCGCCGATTTGATCTGGGTGGTGTCAGCGGTGAGCCGTGACACCAACTCGCCCGAACGCGCGGAGTCGAAGAAGGCCGGCGACAGCGAGACCAGATGCGCGAACACGTCACGCCTGAGATCGGCGACGATGCGCTCGCCGATCGTCATGACGAGGTAGTAGCGAGACGCGCTGGCCGCGGCCAGTACCGCGACGATGGCGATCATGACGCTGAAATAGCTGTTGATCAGCGCGATGCCTTCGGGAGTGAAGCCGAAATCGATCATGCGCCGGACCGCGATCGGCACGACCAGCGTGGTGATCGCCGCGATCGTCAACGAAATCAAGGCGAGCGCCGCGCGCCCGCGGTAGCGCGCGACATAGGGCGCAAGCGCCAGCAGCGGGCGCAGCCTGGCGCCGGTCCTGGCCGGCGATTGCGTCAACTGGCTCTCGATGAAGGCCTCTTCCTCGAGCAGGGCGTCACGCGGCGGCGTGCCGCGGGAGGCTTCAATGTGTTCCACTGCGCTCATGAAATCCGACCCGTTTTTCTGCCCCCAGATAGGCCTCCGCGGCCCCCTCTGGCAAATCCGGGAGATTCCCAATCAGGACATATACGTAGCTTGTTTTGACAGGCTTCCTGAGCTATAGAGCCGCCAAATCCCGTATCCCCTGACTTTTTGAGACGGGCGCCGGCGCGCCGAAGGATATGCCATGAAAGCCGAAATTCACCCGAATTATCATACGATTACGGTCGTGATGACCGACGGGACAGAGTACCAGACCCGCTCCACCTGGGGCAAGGAAGGCGACAAGCTGAACCTCGATATCGACCCCAAATCGCATCCGGCCTGGACCGGCGGCTCGCAGCAGATCCTCGACCGCGGCGGCCGAGTGTCGCGCTTCCAGAAGAAGTTTTCGGGTTTCCTCAAGAAGGATTGAGGCCGTCCGGTCCTGCTTTCTTGGGTTCAGAATGCGAAACGCCCCGGGTAGCCCGGGGCGTTTTTGTTTTGGCGCTGCGGCCTATCCTCGTCATTTGCGAGGAGCAAAGCGACGAAGCAATCCATCGCTCCACATGCGCTGAGAGATGGATTGCTTCGCGGAGCCTGTCATCGGGCGCGCATCGCGCGACCCGTTGGCTCGCAATGACGGCGGAGAGAGTTTGCGGGGCTTACTGCTCGAACGCCGCTTTCAACCTGTTGAGCTGCGGCACCAGCGGATTGCCGATCGGCGCACGTTCCGCGGGCGCGGCGTGGATCGAGATGTCGAGCCGACGGACCCGCGTCTGCAGGCTCATCGATCGCGCAATCAGATCCTGCAATTGCTGCGGGAGCTTCTCGATCATGTCCTCCGGCCCGGGATCGGCGGCCGTGAGCTTGACCTTGGTCTTTTCCCGATTGGCCTGGGTCAGCGTCATCTCGCCTTCCTTGACTGCGCGATGCAGCAACAGCCACGACGCAAGCTGCATCAGGCGGGTGGTCAGGCGCATGCTTTCGGTTGCGTAAGTAAGGCTGACGGAACGTTCGAGCGCCTTGGCTTCGGTGCGGCCGTCGCCGTCGAGATAGGCGGCGGTTTCCTCGACGAGATCCATGCCTTCCCGGAAGAGAGTTCCGAACGCCGCCGAATTAGTCAGCCGCTCGCTGAACAGAACGAGCGCGGATTCGCTTTGCGAACGGTCCGCCATGGTTAACGCCCTCACGCCACTATTTCCCCAACCGGCTGTGAACCACCGGCTTATGATGAACAAATCATTGCTCGGGCGACGTCGAGAGTCCAGCGGCAACCGGATTTATGGTTTCCAGCTCGTGGGGGCACAAAATAGCCGCGGTGAGCACAAAAAAGAGCCGCCGTTTCCGGCGGCTTTTGAAGTTGATAACAGGGAGGCGTCAAACAGAGTGGACAGGAGCCACTCGGTGTCCAAACGAGGACGATGCCAGTCATAATCGAGAAAGCTTAACGGACCGTAAACGAACGAATTTCTTTAGGGATTGTTTGCCATGTCGGCCATTGGCCGAGTTTGTGATTGACCTGCTTGCGAGCGATTGTAGCCCGGATGGAGCGCAGTGAAATCCGGGGCCAGCGCAACCAGATCGAGCGTTCCCGGATTGCGCGGAGCCTGTCATCGGGCCCGCATTCGCGCGACCCGTTGGCTCCATCCGGGCTACATGCCAGCGCGCGCGCTGGGACCCAAAGCCACCGGCGGATGAAATTGAGGGAAAGTCGGCCAGCGGCCTGCCACAAGCCGGGCTGTGGCGCATGGGTCGCGGATCGCGTTCGCTGCGCTCACTTGTCCGGGACGACGGCGAGAGGAGGTCGCGGCTTGAATTCTACGACTTGAAAATACTGTTCGCGGCATCCTTTGACGCGCGCTTTTTGGTGACGGCCTCTTGCAGCCGCGCGATTTCCGAATTCAAGAGCGCAATCCGCTCCGTCAGTTCCTCGACCGACAGCAGCGACAGGTCCTGGCCGATCTCATGGCTGATTTTCTTCCGCGGCTTGTCGTCGTCTTCGATGGCCATGCATTTCCTCCTTTCGGCATTCCCTTCAGGTCTGGCCGTCCCTTCACGCGGTTGCCAGCCGCAGCCGGGCTGGCTAATCAGGGGCCGCCCTCAATCCTCAGCCTTTCGCAAGGACAAATCATGGAAAAGCTGCCCGCGCAAATGACCGTCATCGGCATCAGCAAGCCCGGCGGCCCCGAGGTGTTGCTGCCCGAAACCCGCAGCGTTCCAACGCCCGGCCCAGGCGAAATCCTGGTCAAGGTGATGGCGGCGGGTGTCAACCGCCCCGACGTTGCGCAGCGCTCCGGCGCTTACCCGCCGCCGCCCGGCGCCAGCGACCTGCCCGGCCTTGAAATCGCGGGCGAAGTGGTGGCGCTCGGCGAAGGCGCCAAAAAGCACAAGCTCGGCGACAAGGTGATGTCGCTGGTCGCGGGCGGTGGCTACGCCCAATATTGCATTGCGCAAGACGCGCAGGCGATGGCGGTGCCGCCGTCGCTGTCGATCCAGGAAGCCGGCGCGATTCCGGAAACGCTGATGACCGTCTGGCACAATGTGTTCGAGCGCGGCGGGCTCAAGCCCGGCGAAACACTTCTGATCCACGGCGGCTCGTCCGGCATCGGCACCATGGCGATCCAGCTTGCGAAAGCGTTCGGCTCCAAAGTGATCGTGACCGTCGGCTCGCAAGACAAGGCCGACGCATGCCTCAAGCTCGGCGCCGACCGCGCGATCAATTACAAGACCGAAGACTTCGTCACCGTGGTCAAGGCGGAGACCAACAATGTGGGCGCCAACCTGATCCTCGACATGGTCGCCGGCGACTATGTCGATCGCAACTATGACGCTGCCGCAGTCGACGGCCGTATTGTGCAGATCGCGACGCTCAACGGCGCCAAGGTTACCGTCAACATTGCCAAGGTGATGGTGAAGCGACTGACCCATACCGGCTCCACGCTGCGCCCCCGTACTAATGCGGATAAGGCAGCGATGGTCGCCGCGATCGAGGCCAAGGTGATGCCGCTATTGCGCGAAGGACGTGTAAAACCGCTGATGGACAGCTCATTCCCGCTGGAAAAAGCGGCTGACGCGCACCGGCGAATGGAGACGTCAGCACATATTGGCAAAATTGTGTTGGTGGTCTAGCGGATCGCCCGGCGGAGCACGGGTGGAAACCCTTTGATTTGCTTCGCTTTCATGTCATTTATCGCTGGCAACGCCGACCCGTTCGCTGGGCCGGGAGGATCGTTGGTCGCGGAGTACTCACATTGCGTCTGATCAGGTGCCTTGCGCTGCTTGCGCTGGGCCTCATGATTGTTGCGGCCGCGCCGGCGGCGCACGCCATCGACGCGGTCAGCGTCCGCAGCGACGCGCCTGCCATTGATCTCACCGCGGTGCTCGACCACCAGCGCAGCGAAACCGACCGCATCCAGGTTTCGACCGCGCCGGGAACCGACGGCATCGTCCGCCGCATCGAGGTCCGCGCCCGCGAAGGCGGACAGAACTGGGTGGTGTTCGCGCTGGCCAACAATACCGACGACCAGCTCGACCGCCTGATCGTCGCGCCGCACTATCGCATCGTGTCATCCGGCCTGTTGTGGCCCGACCTCGGCCTGTCGCGCATTGCAACCATCACGCCCTCGACCGGCGATCGCCCCGAGCGCCAGGAAAGCGCAACCGCCGACATCTTCCGCATCACGCTCGACCCCGGCGCCGTCATCACCTTCGTGGCGGAGCTTCGCACCGACAAGCTGCCGCAGCTCTATCTCTGGGAACCTGACTCCTACAAGGACAAGGTCAACTCGTTCACGCTCTACCAGGGCATCGTGATCGGCATCTCCGGCCTGCTGGCGCTCGTGCTGACGATCCTGTTCGTGGTCAAGGGCAGCATCATGTTCCCAGCCGCCGCCGCGCTGGCCTGGGCGGTGCTGGTCTATATCGGCGTCGATTTCGGCTTCTGGGGCAAGGTGCTCGACATGTCGAACAACGCCGAGCGCGTCTGGCGCGCGGCCGGCGAAGCGATCCTCGCGGCGACGCTGCTGGTGTTCCTGTTCGCCTATCTCAACTTAAGCCGCTGGCACGTGCGTTATTCCCACATCACTGTCGGCTGGCTGGCCTTCCTTGGCTCGCTGGTGGCGCTGGCGCTGTTCGATCCTGCGGTCGCTTCCGGCATCGCGCGCATCTCGCTGGTGCTGATCGCCTTCGCGGGCTTCGCGCTGATCGTCTATCTTTCGACGCATGGTTTCGACCGCGCGGTGTTGTTGATCCCGACCTGGTTCCTGCTGGTGGTCTGGGTGATCGCCGCCGGCATGACGGTGGCGGGAAGCGTCACCAACGACATCGTAGGTCCGGCGCTGCTCGGCGGCCTCGTGCTGATCGTGATGCTGATCGGATTTACGGTGATGCAGCATGCGTTCGCCGGCGGCGGCGCGACTACCGGCATCGTCTCCGACATCGAGCGCCGCGCGCTGGCGCTGACCGGCTCGGGCGACCTGATCTGGGACTGGGACGTTTCCGCCGACAAGGTGTTCACCAGCCCGGAGACCGAAAGCCTGCTCGGGCTGAAGCGCGGTACGCTGGAAGGCCCGGCCGCAAAATGGCTGGAGGTGCTGCACCCGCTTGATCAGGACCGCTTCCGCGCCGCGCTGGACAGCGTGCTCGACCAGCGCCGCGGCCGGCTGGTGCAGGATTTCCGCCTGCGCACGCCTGACGGCCACTTCATGTGGTTCGCGCTGAAGGCGCGCCCGGTGGTCGGCTCCGACGGTGAAGTCTCGCGCGTGGTTGGGACGCTGACCGACGTCACCGAAATCAAGAACGCCGAAGAGCGCATGCTGCACGATTCCGTGCATGACAATCTCACCGGCCTGCCCAACCGCAAACTGTTCATGGATCGCCTCGGCGCGGTGGCGAATTTCGCCAAGAGCATGCCGAACCTGCGGCCGACGCTGATGGTGATCGACCTCGATCGCTTCAAGCAGGTCAATGATTCCGTCGGCATTGCGGTCGGCGACTCCATCCTGCTGACGCTGGCGCGTCGGCTGACGCGCATCCTGAAACCGCAGGATACGCTGGCGCGGCTGGCCGGCGACCAGTTCGGCCTGATCCTGATGTCGGAGCAGGACCCGGCGCGCATCACCGCCTTCGCGGAAACCATCCGCAAGACCATCCGCGCGCCGATCGCCTTCAACGACCGCGAGATTTTCCTGACCGCTTCGATCGGGCTCGCGCTGTCGGATCCGCAGACGCAATTGTCCGACGAGATCATCAAGGACGCCGAGCTTGCGATGTATCACTCCAAGCGGATCGGCGGCGACCGCATCGACGTCTACAAGCCGGCGATGCGCGCGAGAAAGACCGACCGCCTGACGCTGGAAAGCGAATTGCGCCGGGCCATCGAGCGGCAGGAAATCACCATCCTGTACCAGCCGATCGTGCGGCTGGAAGATCGCTCGATCGCCGGCTTCGAGGCGCTGGCGCGCTGGGATCATCCCAAGCTCGGCCGGATGTCGCCGTCGGAATTCATCACGATTGCCGAAGAAATCGGCCTGATCGTCGATCTCGGCATGTTCGTACTGGACCAGACCGCGCGGCAGCTCTCGGTATGGCAACGCGCGATGCGCTCGCGCGAGCCGATCTTTGCCTCCGTCAACGTTTCCTCGCGGCAGTTGCTGCGCCATGACTTGATCCACGATATCCGCACCGTGCTGTCGCGCTCATCGGTGGCGCGCGGCACGCTTAAGCTGGAGCTCACTGAGTCGCTCGTGATGGAGAATCCGGAGCATGCCGCGCAGATGCTGGCACGCATTCGCGAACTCGGCACCGGACTGTCGCTCGACGATTTCGGCACCGGCCATTCCTCGCTGGCCTACCTGCAGCGCTTTCCCTTCGACACTATCAAGATCGACCAGTCCTTCGTGCGCACCACCAGCCGCGGCACCCGGCCGGTGATCCTCAAATCGATCATTGCGCTGGCGCACGACCTCGGCATGGATGTGGTGGCGGAAGGCGCGGAGACGGATTCGGATGCGGTCGAGCTCTATCAGCTCGGCTGCGAATATGCGCAAGGCTTTGCCTTCGGCGAGCCGATGGATGCCGACGCCGCGATGCGGCTGTTAACGGAAGAACGGCTGGAAGCGGCGAGCTAAGCGGCCTCGGCGAAGGCGGCGATCCCATACGCCGCGGTTTGTTTGTACGGCGACCGAGCCATTGCCTTTGCAACAACGACGCCCTGTGGCTATGGGCTCTGCCTTCCCTACGCGCGGCGTGCCGCGTCTTACCACCAGCCCGGGAGCGCCGGACGATAGTACTGGCCGCCGCGCCGGCGCGTGTTGCCGGTTTGGGGAGCCGGATCGCGCGGGAAATTGAAGAAGCCGAAGCCGTCGTCGCCCTGGAAGTCGTCGCTCGCAACGCGGACATCGGCCGTAGGCCGGCGCGTCACGAAGCCGCCCTGCGGCTCGGTGCTCAGCACCGCGACGAACTCTGTGCGATAGTTGGTCTCGCTGCTCAGCGGCTCGTCCGAGACGACGATTGAAGATCGCGGCAATGCGGTGGGCGCGATGCGGTCGAGCACCTCCTGCGGGATGGTGATGCGGTCGAGCGCGGCCTTGGCGTTGTCGCCGTTGTCGATCGTGACCGCGGTCCAGCGCAGGGCCGCCTCGTTGCGCGCCACCGCCGTGAACACATGCGTGCCGATCGGTCTGTCGGGATTGCGGATCGTGACAGGAACCTCAATCGTCGCATCGAACACGATGCCGCCGCCGTCAGGTGCCGGCTTATGCGTAGGGCGCCGCACGTAAAGCTTCTGCGTCGCGCGGCTGATGTAGATCGAGACCGGCTCGAGCGCGAGCTTCGCCTCGCTCGCCGCCTTGGCGGTGTCGGCCTTCCTGGTCCCGGCCGCCTTGGCGGCGTCCTTTGCGGTTGCCGCGGCGTCGAGCTTGGATTTCGCGTCGGCATTGGCAGTGTCGAGCTGTGTTCCCAGTTCCGCGGCCTTCGCGGCGGCCTTTTGCTTGAAGTCCTCGGCCCGCGTCTTGGCCTCGTCCGTCTTGGCGACGGCGAGCACCTTGTCGGCGTAGGCGAGCTCAGCGTCGGCGCGGGTCTTGAGCCCCTTCAGCTTGCGCAGCGACGCCGTGAACGATGCTGTCTCGCGCGCCGCCATCGCGGCGGCCTTCTTCGTCTCGTCGGCCGTCCTGGCGGCCTCCGCGGCCTCGCGGGCGAGCGTCTCGGCGCGAGCCGGAGCCGCCGCAATGGCCTGCGGGCTCGGCACGAATAGCGCTGGGTGGGAGAACTCGACCGGCTCGGCGTCATCAGGCGAGACGATTACCCGCATCCCGATCCGCGTCCTGTCGAACAACTTTTCGGCAAAGCCAAAGGGCATCCGGACGCAGCCGTGCGAGGCCGCATATCCGGGCAGCGGCCCGCCGTGCAGCGCGATGCCATTCCAGGTGATGCGCTGCATGTTCGGCATCTCGGCATCATCATAGAGGCTCGAGCGGTGATCCTTGTTCTTCTCGAGGATGGCGAACACGCCGGCGGGCGTCTCGCGTCCCGTGGTGCCGGTTGAAACCGGCGCGCGCAGGATCCAGCCGTCGGCGTCGTAGATGGTGACTTGCTGGGTCTTGATCGACACGATCGCCATGATCGGCTCGCCTGCATCGCGCGGCGCTGTCGCCTCGGTGGGGGGCTTGGGGCGCGCCTGTCTCGCCGTGGCGTCGGCGGTCAGCGTCATCAGTGCGGCCATTACCGCGAGCGTCACAATGGCGGGAGGACCCCAACGCCGCATCACCACGGTGGATCGCGCCGTCGTAACTCGATTCACCATGCCACGCCCCGGTTGAAATGCCTGTCCGCGCTTGCGTCGATCAAGTGTCAGATCGCGACTTTTGGATTTAACTAACCGCCGCCACCATCCGCGCCGCCAATTCGCTCCTGGTACTATCGTAGGTCCCGTTGGCAATTCTCTCATACACGACAGCCCGCGCAGCAGGAAGGGCGGCTCGCGGCTGAAATTGGCACTTTTTTGGACATGCAGCGTGTAGCGAGACGACGTCTACCCTAGAGGTGGATTAACGCAGGCAGCCAGCACCATCATCCGCTAATCCTTGGCTCGCAATATGCTGATCCGCGTTTCATCGACGAAACTCTTGATGTCCTGATCGGGCCGGCGGAACAGATTACGTTCGACAATGAGTGAACGGCCGCTGATCGTCTTGGTGCAGCGTTCCTTCAGGTAGACACCACCCACTGGCTGGTCCCCTGCACCCGGCTGGCCCTCGGTGCATGCCCAGCCGTCGGAGCCGTAGCGCGATCTGGCCTGTAGCCCCAGGAGAAACGCCTTCTTGCGGAGATAGAGACGCGCCTTTGGATCGGTCTCGATCTGCAAACCGGCAACGTGCCCCGAATCGTCGATCAGCAAGGTCAGGATCGCCGGATGACCCGCCACCTTGGTTCCGTCCCGGCTGGTCGACGGATCGTAACCAAATCGGATCGCCCGTGTCCCACTCGCGTCGGCAGGACAGTCACGCCAGTTCGTCCAGCCAGCCAATGTGCGCTTCGGATCCGCCGCGCAGTAGAAGTCGACGTAACCGGGCTCCGCCAACTCGGCCGCAGCCATTCCGACGCGAATGTCACGCAGATCGTTGCCGCTGAATTCTTCCGTCCGTGCCGGAGAGCTCGCAAGCGCGACCGCCTGCCAGGCAAGCAGGCCCGCAGCTAGAACTCCCGGCGGATTCAGTCTGCGCATCACTGGCCCTTTCCCATGCTGGCGCTCGCATCATCTGGCTTCTGCGCCTGCGTCTTGTAGACGTCGCATACCCGCGACGTGCTTGAGAAGAACGCGACGCATTCCGCGTAAGTAGGTTCGCCGGCTCCCTTGATGTGGGCGATCACGTAGTCGGCGACGGCTTCGATATCCTTCGGCCGCAGAAACGTTCCGCCCTCGGGCGGCATCTGTGCCCCCGCGTCCTGGCGGTTCATGCCGTGGCATTTCACCTCATCGTAGGCGCCGCGTATAAAGAACGGCATCCCCGTGCCCGGCCGCCCGCAGCCGACGGCTTCAATGATCTGATCCCGCGTCAGCTCTGTCTTGCGCAGCGACAGCGCATCGCCGCCGTAGCCGCCGCCGCCATTGCCGTGCCATTTGTGGCAGCCGATGCAATTGGCCTTGCTGAACACTTTCTTGCCGGCATCGGTCGGATCCGAAGCTGGCGCTTGCGCCGACTGACCGTAAGCAGCGGCTGGCATCGAAAAATTCAGGGCGACGACGCTCACGAGCAGCATGCTTGCCGCCGCCGGGAATCTGTTGAAGATCATAATTGCGTCTCTTGTCGAAGCAGCGGGAGGGCCCGCGGTTGCGGACCCTCCGTTTTTGAGATGTCAGAGTGCGAATACGTAGAGCATCGATCCCGGCTGAATCTTCTTCAGTTCGGGCGTCGAATCGATGAACCACTTGTCCCAGGCGCCGCCCAGGCCGACCAGAATGGCGACGTACTGTTTGCCATCGACCGTAAAGGTCATCGGCGGTGCGTTGACGCCGCCGCCCGTGTTGAACTCCCAGAGCTTCTGCAATGACTTGGCGTCAAGCGCCATCACTTCGCCGGATGGCTGACCGGTGAAGACGAGGTCGGGGGTCGCAAGCATGCCGCCCAAATTTGGGAACGGCGTTTCCATTTTGACGGCGATCTTGCCGGTAGTCACATCGATCGCAGTCACGCTGCCGGTGATCCTGAATGGCTGGCTCGGGCCGCCGCCGGTCCAGAACTCCCGCGGTTTCAGTTTTTCCGGCGTCATCACCTCAACCTTGATGCGATTGCAGCTCTCGATCAGCGGGATGTACCAGAGCTTCAGATCCGGATTGTAGGCCGTCGGCGGCCAGTTCTTGCCGCCCATGTTGCCGGGGCAGATGTCGGTTTCCAAGTTGGTGCGGCTTGGCGTCACCGCCGCGATATAGGTCTGCACGGACTTGTTCGGGTCATACTCGATCGGCTTGCCGGTCTCCGGGTCGAGCCCTTTGGTCCATGTGACTTTCTTGACGAACGGGAGACCCCAGACGAACTTGCCTGTGGTGCGATCGATCGCATAGGCGAAGCCGTTGCGGTCCGCTTCGAGCGCGAGCTTCTGCGGACCACTGGGTCCGGGGATATCGACCAGCACGTTTTCCGCCACGCTGTCATAGTCGTAGGGGTCGTTTGGCGTGTGCTGATAGTACCACTTGATCTTGCCGGTGTTGGCGTCAAGGGCCAGCGAGCTGTCGGTATAGAGGTTGTCGCCCGGCCGATAGGCGCTATCCCAGTCCGGTCCGGGATTGCCGATACCCCAGATGATGGTGTCGGTTTCGGGATCGTAGGTGCCGGTTACCCAGGTCGAACCGCCGCCCGAGGCCGCCGCGTTGTTGCTGTCTTTCCAGGTCTCGCTGCCGGGCTCGCCCTTGCCCGGGATTGTATAAGTGCGCCAGACCTCCTTCTGGGTCGTGAGGTCGGTAGCGGCGAGCCAGCCACGGATGCCGTACTCTGCGCCGGCCACGCCAGTGATCGCCATGTTCCTGACGATCAACGGCGCGCCGGTGATCGTCTCGCCCTTGTCCGGATCGGCGACAGTACGCTGCCAGGCGACCTGGCCGGTTTCCTTGTTGGTCGCGATCAGCCGGCCATCAAGCGTATGGGAAATGACGAGATCACCCCACAATGCGACGCCGCGGTTGTCGACGCCGCAGCACGCCACAGCACCAGCCCAGTCACGGTCCGTCTTGGGATCCATCTTCCAGACCAGCACGCCGCGGCCACCATGCGCATCGATCTTGTAAACCGAACCCCATCCATCGGTGACATACAGGAAGCCATTTTCAGCAATCGGCGTGCCTTCGAGCCCGCCGTGGGTCCAGATGCCGCCCCCTTCGACGCCGCCGAGGTGCATGGTCCAGGCGACCTTTAGGTTCTTCACGTTATCGCGGTTGATCTCCTTCAGCGTGGAGAACCGGTGAGCCGAGTAATTCTGATGATGATGAAGCCAGTTGCCCGGCTCCTTGTCGACGTTGAGCAGCCGTTCCTGATTGACCGGGTCTGCAGCGGAGACAGGCAGTGCTCCCATCACGCTTGCGGCAGCAACCGCTACGGCAAGCAGACGGGCTCGCGTCAACATTTTTGGGTGACCTGAAGATCGCTCCATGAGTTATGCCCTCCCTTGTTGGCAAGTTCTTGTGGCAGTTCATGTTGGATTGAACGTCCGGCATATCCGGGCGTTTCGCTGACGGGCCCCATTCAGCGGGCTTCACCAGTCCGCTGTCGCGATCACGGCGTTCGTGAAACCTGCACCTCCGTTTCTTTGGTTCCGGCTTTCTGGAAAACGACGGTGCATGTAAACGTCTCGCCGTCGACGAGCTTCTGCCGCGTCTGCAGCAGCATTACGTGATATCCGTCGTGCTTGAGTTCGATCGTCTTGCTCTCCGGGATCGGAATGGACTTGATCTCGCGCATGGCTGGCGCGCCTTCGCCGCGATCGACGGTGTGCTTTACGGCGAAATTCGCAAATGGACACCGGACGCGCAGTATCGCGTCGGCTTCGGCCGCATCGTTTCTGATCGTCATCAGTAGCGGGAGATCGATACCAATCTCGTCGGAGGCGGGCACGTGGGCGCTCGTCACCTGCAGTGCGTCGCCTGCAGCAGCGACGCCGGGCGCCAGCCCAAGACCAGCAACAAGTCCGAGCGCTAGAAAGCGGGATCCGCCGGACAGTGCAGCCCACCCTGCCCGATCAAGAGCACCATCAAGACTCGATGTCGCTACGGTGGTCATCGGCTATCGCCGCGGCCATCAGAGATTTACAGGCGTGGGACGCCCAAACGACCATGTCGTCTGATTCATCGGCGCCATCCTCCCACGATCGATTTTTCTTCTTGTCTTTTTAGTTGCTCCCCAAATTGAGGCGACGGTAGGGCCGGTGTCTGGAAAATGAATCCAACAGGAGGAGGCTCGCCCGGTATATTCCATACCAATCGATATCCTGCACGGAAACGCGGCGCTGCATGCGCCGGTGACGACGGGTGAGCGGCGTGTGCTCACCGCCTAACCGGCATCTTCTTGAACTTCACGCTTTTGCCATCCGCCTGCCGCGTCGCGATGTAGCCGGCTTCCAGGCAGGCTTCGCGCTGCGGCATTCTCTCCTGCGGGCTCCGCAACGTCTCCCACCATGACGCGCGCTGCGCGGCACGCGGCAGCGCGGCGTCGATGATCTCCTCAATCTGTTCGAAACTCAGCACGAATTCGGTGCGCTTCTGCGCCTTCAGATAGTCCCGCAGCGGGTCGTAAACGTTCACGCGTGTCCTCTCGAGCGAATTGCACAAAACCGTCGACGCCGGCAACCGAATGTTAACTGTCTACCATATCGCCGTCGCCGCTTAAGACCGCAACAATTTATCCGGCGCATACCGGAAGGCTTGGAGCGGATGATGCTATTCGAGCGGCAAAGCGACTTAGCCAGAAAGGGTTGGTTCAGGAAAGACTCCGGCCGCCGCCCCTGGCGATTGTCGGTAAAGCTGTTGATCGCATCGTCGGTTGCGGCGGTGATCGGCTTCTCCGCGATCTGCACCAGCGTCATGTTTGACATGCGCCGCGGCGAGGAAGAGCTGGCGCGTCAAACGCTTGAAAATCTTGCCTCGAGCATCGACTCCGATATCAGCCGCAATATCGAACTCTACGATCTGTCGCTGCGTAGCGTCGCCACCAATCTGGTGATGCCGGAGATCGAAAAGGTCAGCAAGGAGATTCGCCATCTGATTCTGTTCGATCATGCCGCGACTGCCAGGCATTTCGGCGCGATCCAGGTGTTCGACGCGCAGGGCAAGCTGATCATCGACGCGGCAAGTCTCGATCCCGTGCCGGAGGATCGCAGCGATGAGGAATACTTCTTCGTCCATCGCGACAAGCCCGACATTGGCTTGTACATGAGCCGTCCGATGCTGCATCGCAGCGCCTATTCGATCGTGCTCAGCCGACGCGTTACCGACGCCGATGGTGGTTTTCTCGGTGTGGTCGCGGGCTCGATCCGATTCAGTTATTTCCACGATTTGTTCGGACGGCTGACCCTCGATCCCGCCGATACGATCACGGTATTGCGCCGTGACCGGACGATCATCATGCGCAAACCATTCGACCTCGACATCGTCGGCAAAAATCTGGCAGAGCGAAGAAACTGGAATCCGGGAAATCTGAAGCAAGGCGGGTCCTACGCCGGGGTCGGACCGGTGGACCCGACACCGCGGCTTTACGTTCGAAGCGCCAATACGAGCCTGTTCTTTGTCGTCGTCGGAAAACCGCTGGCGAGCATCCTGAGCCTTTGGCACCGGGAGGTGATCCGGATCGGAGCGGTCATGGTGGCCCTGATCCTGTTCGTGCTCGGCACCACATTGTTCCTCGCGCGCGAGATCGGCCGCCGCGCCGAGGCCGAGGAAAAGCTGGAAGAGCTGGCGACCACCGACGCGCTCACCGGCCTGAAGAACCGGCGCAAGTTCGATACAGAAATCGATGCCGAATGGCGACGGGCGGCGCGCAACAAGACCCCCATCGCGGTGCTGATGATCGATGCCGATCATTTCAAATCGTACAATGACACGTTCGGACATCAGGCCGGCGACCAGGTGCTGGTCGGCATTGCGATCTGCATCTCAGACTCGGTGCGGCGGGCCGGCGATTGTCCGGCGCGATACGGCGGCGAGGAGTTCGCAGTCCTTCTGCCTGGCCTCTCGGCGGCGGAAGCGCTCACCGTCGCCGAAACCATCCGCCTGAAAGTCGAACAATGGGCCGAAGATCCCGGCGTGACGACGGTGAGTATCGGCGTGGCGAGCATGACGCCCACGGCAGCGATCAATTGGTCCTATCTGATCGAAGCGGCCGATAAGGCGCTCTACGTGGCCAAGGCCAATGGCCGCAACCAGTCGGTGGTCGCCACCATCCCGCAGCTTGCGCTGGTGGCTTAGGGCACAGTCTCGTCATGCCCGCGAAGGCGGACATCCAGTACGCCGCGCCGCTTCGGATCAATCACTAATGCCGCGGAGTACTGGACCATCCGCTTTCGCGGATGATGACAGGGGAAGGCGCCCCTCATTTCTCCAGGTACTTCTTCATCTCCGCGCGCAGGCCATCGCGCAGCTCGGCGCGTGCCATGCCGTAGGCGATGTTGGCGCGCAGGAAGCCTGGCTTGGAGCCGCAATCATGGCGCTCGCCCTCGAACTCGACGCCGTAGAACTTTTGCGTCTTGGCGAGAGCTTTCATCGCATCGGTGAGCTGGATCTCGTTGCCTGCACCACGCTCCTGGGTTTCGAGGATCTTGAAGATTTCCGGCTGCAGGATGTAACGCCCGGTGATGGAGAGGTTTGACGGCGCGGTGCCCTTTGGCGGTTTTTCCACCATGCCGTCGACCTCGAACATGTTCTTGGCGAGGCGTTTGCCGACGCCGCAGATGCCGTATTGGTGCGTGAGATCGTCGGGCACCGCCTCCACCGCGAGCAGATTGGATTTAGCGCCGAGTTTGGCGGCGGCCTCGATCATCTGCTTCAGGCAACCGGGACTGTTTAGCACCAGTTCGTCCGGCAGCACCACGGCGAACGGCTCATCGCCGACGATGTCGCGCGCGCACCAGACTGCATGGCCGAGACCGAGCGGCGCCTGCTGGCGGGTAAAACTCATGGCGCCGGCCTCGGGCTGGTCGCGCGCCAGGATGTCCTGCTCGGCCTTCTTGCCGCGCTGAGCCAGCGTGGCATCGAGCTCGAACATCCGGTCGAAATGGTCCTCGATCACACCCTTGTTGCGCCCGGTGACGAAAACGAAATGCTCGATGCCGGCCTCCTTGGCCTCGTCGACCACATATTGAATCAGCGGCTTGTCGACGATAGTCAGCATTTCCTTCGGCATCGCCTTGGTGGCGGGCAGGACGCGGGTGCCGAGGCCGGCGACCGGGAAGACGGCTTTACGGATTTTCATGGGATGTCGGGCGCCTTGATATCGAGAAACTTGGAAATGCGGAAAGTCGCTTTGATTGCACGTTGATAGCCGGTTTGCACCCCTGAACAAAGGCGGATGTATGGTGGCCTTCCCGCCTCCCTTGCATCTCCCCTTGCGCTCGCCGGCTGCGACAACAAAATGGCCTCTGTTAAGCTATTGGAAACCGTGGCAGGGCCTTCTGGCACGGGGTTGTTACAACGGACGGCACGGCATGATGGAACGAACGATGAGCAATCGAATCGGCGCGGTCTTAATCGCGGCCGCGCTGTTATGTTCCTCTGGCCAATCGCATGCCCAATCCTCCGGCAACGGGATTTCGAACTTCCTCGGCAACATCTTCCAAGGCCAGCAGTCCAGCGAGCCGCCGCAAGCCGCGCCCGGCCCCAATGGCGGTCCGCCGCCCTGGAGCGGTGAGGACGGCGCCTCCGGCCATCCGCTGATGACCGCGTCCGCGATCCGGCAAGCGGCCGCCAATTTTCAAAACTGCGTCGCCTCGATGTGGCCGGATGCTGCGCGCCGCAATATCACCCAGCAAAATTTCGAGCGCTTCACCGCCGGCCTCGAGCCTGATTTGCGCATCATGGACCTGATGGACTCGCAGCCCGAATTCACCAAGGCGATCTGGGACTATCTCGACATCCTCGTGAACGACAACCGCCTTGCCAAGGGCCGCGAGATCCTCGCCCAATACAGGCCGCAATTCGACGCGGTGGAGAAAGCCTATGGCGTCGACCGCTACATCATCGCGTCGATCTGGGGCATCGAATCGAACTACTCGACGCAAGTGGGTGACCGCAACGTAGTGCGATCGACCGCGACACTGGCCTGCATCGGCCGCCGCCAAGCCTATTTCAGGGATGAATTCCTCACCGCGATCGAGATCCTCAACCGCGGCGATCTGCGACCCGAACAGATGCGCGGCTCCTGGGCCGGCGCGTTCGGACCGACGCAGTTCATGCCGACCGCCTTCAAGCGCTATGCCGTCGACGCCGACGGTGACGGCCGCCGCGACGTCGTCGACAACGTCGCCGATCTGATCGCCTCCACCGCCAATAACCTCAAGAAAGACGGCTGGCAGACCGGCCGGAGCTGGGGTTACGAGGTGGTGCTGCCGGAGGGTTTTAATTTCATGCTGGCGGACAGGTCCAAGGCGATGACGATTGCGCAGTGGCAGAGCCAAGGGCTGAAGCGGGCCGATGGCAAGCCTTTCCCCGATTCGACCGAGAAAGCCTATCTGCTGGCGCCGGCCGGCATGCAGGGGCCCGGCTTCCTGATGCTGCAGAATTTCCGGGTGATCATGAAGTACAATCCGGCCGAGGCCTATGCGCTGGCGATCGGCCACTTTGCCGACCGGCTGCGCGGCGGGCCGCCGTTCGTGCAACCCTGGCCGCGGCAGGAACGGGTGCTGTCGCGGGCGGAGCGACTGGAACTGCAGCAGCTGCTGGCGCAGCGCGGCTTCTACAAGGGCACGCCGGATGGCCAGTTCGGTGGCCATACCCGGGAGGCGCTCCGCAGCTTCCAGGCCTCGATCGGAGCGCCGGCGGACGGATTTGCCTCTTCCGACGTGCTGGATCGGCTGCGCGGCCGTTAAGACGTGCTTTCAGCGCTTAAAGTGCCCCTGAAAACCACGATTCGGCGGGAGCCTTGACGCTGGGCCTGGAACCCCGGTTTATGGGGTGTGAAATCTGCCCGCTTGCGGCCCGATTCCGCTGCTATATTTAACTGCTTCACGATCCATTTGCGACCGAGCCCGGATGCAAAAGCCAACGTCCTTCTTGCGCGTGTTTACCGAGACCGGGCCGCTGGTGGCGCTGGCGGTTGCGATCGCGCTTCTGATCGGGATCGTGGGACCCGCGTCGGCGCAGTTTTTCAACTTCGGCGGCTTCGGCGGCCCACCGCGGCAAGCGCCACAACGTGGCGGCGGCTGGTTCGGCGGCGATTTCTTTTCGCCATTCCAGCAGCAGGCGCCGCAGGCGCCGCGCCAGGATTTCTCCCGCGCGCCCGCGCCCGCCAAGCGCGATACGGTGCCGGAACGTAACGTGCTGGTGCTCGGCGACGCCATGGCCGACTGGCTCGCCTATGGCTTGGAAGACGCCTATTCCGAGCAGCCCGACATGGGCGTGATCCGCAAGCACAAGACCGTCTCCGGCCTGATCAAGTATCAGCCGCGCGGCGAGCCCGCCGATTGGGCTGCGGCCGCCAAGGGCATCCTCGCCACCGAAAAGCCCGATGCCATCGTCGTTATGCTCGGCCTCCACGACCGCCAGGCCATCCGCGAGGCGGTCACCGAGAAGAAGACCGACAAGAAGGAAGACAAGAAGGACGCGCGCGCCAAGACAGATAGCAAGCCGGCGGACGCAAAGAAGCCGGAAGGCTCGACTGACACGGCAAAGCGCGACGACAAGCCGGCCGATGCCGAATTGTCGCCTGACGATGCAGCCGATAACGACACACAAATCGCCGCACCCGCGCGATCAGGCGGCGGGCTTTACGAGTTCCGCGACGAGCGCTGGGTCGAACTCTACACCAAGAAGATCGAAGAGCTGATCGGCGTGCTGAAATCCAAGGGCGTCCCGGTGTTGTGGGTCGGCCTGCCAGCGATCCGCGGGCAAAGGGGAACGACCGACATGCTGTTCCTCGACGCGCTGTATCGCGACGGCGCCGGCAAGGCCGGCATCACCTATGTCGATATCTGGGATGGCTTTGTCGATGAAGCCGGCCGCTTCCTGCAGAAAGGTCCCGATTTCGAAGGCCAGATCCGCCAGCTCCGCACGGCCGATGGCGTCTTCTTCACCAAACCCGGCGCGCGCAAGCTTGCGCATTATGTCGAGCGCGAGGTGACGCGCTTGCTGGCCGCCCGCTCCGGGCCGATCGCCGTACCGATCGAACCGACAACGCCGGAGGCCAATGTAGCGCCCGGCCAGCCGGCGCCGCGTCCGCTGGCCGGACCGGTCATGCCGCTGGTGGCCTCGTCCGTCGGCACCGATCAGTTGCTGGGCGGTCCCGGCTCGCGTCCGGCAGCGGTCGATGCGCTCGCCGCGCGCACGCTGGTGAAGGGTGAAGCCCTGGCCGCGCCGGCCGGCCGCGCCGACGACTACGTATGGCCTCGTCGCGAAATCGGCCGCGAGCCGGCGAAGGGCGAAACGCCGGTAGCAGCAGCCACCTCGCCGGGCGGAACCGCGGCAGCCGCCCCCGCACAGAAGCAGCTCTTGCTTCCGCCGCCGCAGCAAACGTTGCAGCAACAGAAGAGACAGCCGCCGCCGATGCAGCTCCGCCCGGCGCAAAACAACGGGCCATCACTGCGTGACTTCTTCGGCGGCTTCGGTGCGGCACCACGACCACCCGCACCGCCCGCGGCTGCACCGCCGCGCGGACCCGTTGCTCCGGGCGCGCCACGCCCGCCGGGCAATGTCGGGCGCTCGGCAGAGGTGCCGCCGGGCAATTTCACGCGATAGGAGCTGTCAGTCCGGGGCGATGCGCCAGCATCGAACTACGACGTGCAATTGCAGATCGGAGAATATCCAGAAGTTTGGGATCGAGATGCGCCGCAGGCGCGGCGCGAGATTCCGGGTTCGCGCCGACGCGCGCCCTCAGATACGCAGTTGCGCACCAGAAATGACTGATACGGCTCAGCCGTGGTAGCGCCAGCGCGACGGCGGACGGCGCGGCGGGCGCGTCATCAACAGCGCCAGCGCAAAGCCAATGCCAGCTGCGACCAACAGCGCGCCGAGCGGATTTTCCTGCACGGTTTTCGCCACCGCCTGCTGGCCGGTGCGAACTGTCTGCCCGCTGCTCTCATAAGCATCCTTGGCATAGCTGACCGCGGAGTCGGTGGCGTCGCGGGCGGCATCCTTGGCCTGGCCGTAGAGATCTTGCACTGTGCCGGCCGCTTCGCGCACGCGACCCTCGGCCTGCGTCTTCGCATCGCCAGCCATGTCGCCGGCGGTGCTTTCGACCTTACCCGCAAAATCCTTCGCCGAGCCAGCAATCCGATCCTTATCCATCGCGGTCCCTCCTGTTTCAGAAGATTTAACCGACCAGACGCGCCCAGGTTCCTACCGCGCTCGAAACGCCCGTGCCGGGCTCACAGGATCAGCCCGCCATCGACCACGATGGTCTGGCCGATGATGTAGGATGATAGCGGCGAGGCCAGGAACAGCGCGGCACCAGCCATGTCGGCCGGCGTGCCGAGTCGCTTCAGCGGGATCCGCTCGAGCGCGCCTTCGAGCCGTTTCGGATTGGCTGTCGTCGCCTTGGTCATCTTGGTGTCGACCAGCCCGGGCGCGATGCCGTTGACGCGGATGCCGTCCCCGGCCCATGCCTCGCCGAGCGTACGCGTCAGCCCGACCGCGCCGGTCTTCGAGGCGTTGTAGGCCGGATTGCCCATCGTGGAGTGATAGGCGGCGGTCGAACTGACGATGATGAGCGAGCCTTTGCTGGCGCTCAGCATCGCATGAAACTTGGTTGCACAGGCCATCAGGCTCATCAGGTTGACTTCCACGACCTTGCGAAAGCCATCCATCTCGAATTCGCCGCGCCGATAGATTACCGCGCCTTGCGCCAGCACCAGCACGTCCAGCTTTGCGAACGATGGCTGGAAGGATTCGATGGCCTGCGCGTTGCTGACGTCGAGCTGGAAATAATCGAGTCCGTCAAGATGCGAGCCTTCGTCGGGCGAATAGTCGGCTGCGCTTTCGCGGGTGCCGCAGACCGCGACACGCGCGCCCTTGGCGCGGAAGGCCTGCGCGATGCCATTGCCGATCCCGCTGGAGCCGCCGACCACCAGCACCTGCCTACCGCTGAAATCCAGTTCGTTCATCGCTCGCCATCCTCCTTGGTGCTCTAGTTCAATCCTTCGTCGAGGAATTTGACCATCAGAACCTGATCGTAATATCGCCCGTCATACTTGAGGCCCTTCTTTTCATAGCCGTAGTCGACGAAACCCGCGGCGCTGTAAACCCGGCGCGCGCCCTCATTCTCACTCACCACGGTCAATTGAACCATCTCCACGCGTCCGCGCGCATGGTCGAGTACCGCCGCAACGAGCTTCTTCCCGAGCCCTATGTTTCTCGCGGTGTCTCGAACATACATGCCCCAGAGTGTCGCCCTATGCGCTTGCTTCGCACCTTCCTGCGCAGCATAGGCCGCGACGCCTCCGAGCGTCTCCTCGATGAATGCGCCGAAGATGGCGGTACGGCCAAGGATGGCTTCGAACCACGACAGCGGTAGCGCGCTTTCCTTCTCAAACGTGCTGCCGAAGGCTTCCGGATTTCGCTGGAGGCCTTCCAGCCGAATATCCCTGTACAGCGCAGCGTCCGAAGGCTCCAGGCGGCGGATCTGCAGGCCGCGAATATTCGTCACGTTTGCACCTCGCTCGGCTCGTTTGACCTGTCTGCGGATCGGTGCCAGCCTTGTCAATCCTGCAACGTGCCCAGCCTTCGTCGTCCGGATCCGTCATGTCAGATTTCAAGCAGCTCAGCCGTTCGGTCAAAGGTCTGACCGTTCTCGTCACCGGTGCTGCCAGCGGCATGGGGCGCGCCACCGCGCTCGTGTTCGCGGCCGAGGGCGCCAATGTGGCCGTCACCGATCTCAATGCCGAGGCGACGCAGGCCGTCGCCGGCGAGATTGCTGCAATCGGCGGTTCGGCCAAGGCATGGCCGCTCGACGTCGCCAAACCCGATGACATCATCAAGGTGGTCAACGACGTTGCCTCACATTTCGATGGACTCGACATCGTCATCAACAATGCCGGCATCTCCGTGCGCGTGGCGATCGACGAGGAAGGTTATGAAGCCGCCTGGGCCAGGGCAATGGATGTGATGCTGACCGCGCATCCACGTATTATCCGGGCCGCGTTGCCGCATTTGCGCCGATCGAAATGCCCGCGGATTGTCAACATCGCCTCCACCGAAGCGCTCGGCGCGACCGCGCTGCACAGTCCCTATTCGGCGGCGAAAGGCGGCGTCACCGGGTTGACGCGCTCGCTGGCCGTCGAACTCGGCCGCGAGGGCATCACCGTGAACTGCATCTGCCCGGGCCCGATCCGCACCGCGATCACCGAGCGGATTTCCGAAGAGCACAAGACGATCTATGCCAAGCGCCGCACCGCACTCGGCCGCTACGGCGAGCCTGAGGAAGTGGCGCACATGACGCTGAGCCTGTGCCTGCCGGCGGCTTCGTTCCTGACCGGCGCGGTGATCCCGGTTGACGGCGGGCTGATGGCGCGGAATGCGTAGCGGGCATGCGTCCGCAGCGTTGACTTGGATACATCAGGGAGTAATTTTTCTCACAAGAGAGCGGGGCACACCGCCCGCCGTTTTTGGGAGAGACGCCATGGCGATCGCGATCCGGCAGTTGCATCCGCATTTTGTCGGCGAAGTTTCCGGGCTTGATTTGCGCAAGCCGCTGACGAAGCAGGAAGCGATCGAGGTCGAGGCGGCGATGGACAAATACGCCGTGCTTGTCTTCCGCAACCAGGATATCACCGACGAGCAGCAATTGGCGTTTGCGCTGAATTTCGGCGAGCGCGAAGACGCTCGCGGCGGCAACATCGTCAAGCCTCAGGATTCGCGCCTGTCAACCGGCCTCAACGATGTCTCCAACCTCGGCAAGGACGGCAAGCCATTGCCGCGCGACAGCCGCGCGCATCTGTTCAACCTCGGCAATTGCCTGTGGCATTCCGACAGCTCGTTCCGCCCGATCCCGGCGAAGTTCTCGCTCTTGTCGGCGCGGGTGGTGAACCCGAAGGGCGGCAACACCGAATTCGCCGACATGCGCGCGGCCTATGACGCGCTCGATGACGAGACCAAGGCAGAGATCGAGGACCTGATCTGCGAACATTCGCTGATGTATTCGCGCGGCTCGCTCGGCTTCCTGCACTATACCGACGAAGAAAAGGAGATGTTCAAACCGGTGCTGCAGCGGCTGGTGCGGACCCATCCGGTGCATCGCCGCAAGTCGCTGTACCTGTCATCGCACGCGGGCGCGATTCTGGGCATGAGCATGCCCGAGGCGCGGTTATTGCTGCGCGACCTGACCGAGCACGCCACGCAGAAGGAATTCGTCTACATCCATAAATGGGCCGTGCATGACCTTGTGATGTGGGACAATCGCCAGACCATGCACCGGGTGCGGCGCTACGACCAGTCGCAGCCCCGCGACATGCGCCGTGCGACGGTGGCCGGCACCGAGCCGACGGTGCGGCAACAGGCGGCGGAGTAATCCTCCGCTGTTATCGCCAGCCAAGGCGGGCGATCCAGTAAACGCCGTTTTCTGAAATTGGGAAGGTTGGTGGTTACTGGATGCCCCGCCTTCGCGGGGCATGACGATCGGACCTACGCGTGGCCGGCCTCGTTCGACAGCATGCCGGGATCGATGCCGATCTTGCGCAATGCGCGCTGATATTTTTCGTCGACGTCGTCGCCGAAGATCAGATCAGGGTCGGCGTCGCAATGCAGCCAGCCATTGTGCTGGATCTCGTTCTCGAGTTGCCCGGGCGCCCAGCCGGCATAACCGAGCGCCAGGATCGCGTGCTTCGGCCCGGTGCCTTTGGCGATCGCCTTAAGGATGTCGACCGTCGCGGTCAGGCAGATGCCGTCGTCGATATTCAGCGTCGCGTCCTTGATGAAGAAATCGCTCGAGTGCAGCACGAAGCCGCGGCCGGTATCGACCGGACCGCCCTTCAGCACCTGCATGGTTTCGGCATTTTCCGGCAGCGTGATCTGGTCGGCCTTCTCGATGATGTCGAGTTGCACCAGCAGTCCTGGAAAGTCGATGCTGCCGGCCGGACGGTTGACGATGATGCCCATCGCTCCTTCCGACGAGTGCGCGCACATGTAGATAACGGAGCGCTCGAAGCGCGGATCGCCCATGACCGGCATGGCGATCAGCAGCCGGCCGTCCAGATAGCCCTCGCCGGACGAATGATCGCCAAAACCAGCGGTTTTGGGGCGGACAGGCTTCGATGTCTTGCCTTCAGGGCTCATCCGCAAAGGCCTTTCTCTTGCAGGTTCATATCCTGATATCGGGTGCGGTTTCTGTCAATCAAGCTTCCGGCATCATTCGGCTGCGATCACACGCAATTCAATGGTTTGCCTCGAAACTTGCCTGTAAAGACGTGCCATGAGCGTCCTAGTTCCCCTGCGCGCCGCACTCGGCGTCGCCGCCTTGTGTGTCGCGTGTGCGGCGTCGGAAGTTCGCGCCCAGGATGCCTCGCCGTGGCAACGCGACGCCCATTCCGCGGTCCGGTTGCTGGCGGGATCACGCAGCGGCGCGGTGCTGCTCGGCGGTGTAGCCATCCAGTTGCAGCCGGGGTGGAAGACCTATTGGCGGACGCCCGGGGATTCTGGCGTGCCGCCCCGTTTCGACTTCTCCAAATCCGACAATGTCGAAGCCGTGACGGTGCTGTGGCCGGCACCGATGAAATTCGACGACGGCGCGGGCGGCACCGCGCTGGGATACAAGCAACAGGTCGTGCTGCCGTTGCGGATCGTCGCCAAGAATGCCGACAAGCCGGTGACGCTGCGCACCCACATCAGCTACGCGGTCTGCGAGAAGATCTGCATTCCCGTCGAAGCCCATGCCGAGCTTGCCTTTGCCAGCGTAGCAAGCACCGAGGACGGCACGCTGTCCGATGCCCTCAATGCGGTGCCGAAGCCTGCCAATATCGGCGACCCCAATCCGCTGACCATCCGCGACGTCAGGCGCGAGGGAAAGAACGTGCTGGTCGACGTGACCGCGCCCGAGGCCAAGGAGGTCAGCCTGTTCGTCGAGGGACCGACGCCCGACTGGGCGCTGCCGGTTCCCAGGCTCGTGGAGCAAAGCCCGCCCGCCGTCAAACGCTTTGCCTTCGAACTCGACGGCCTGCCGCCCGGCGCCAGTCCGGAAGGCGCCGCACTCAAACTGACGCTGGTCGGCGGCGACCGGGCCTACGAGTTCAACGTCAGCTTGAATTGACGCGACCTGCTGTCCCTCTGAGTGCAGCGACGCTTTCTGGTCCGAGGAGAGCCGGCGCTTGGCAGCTCTCCTCTTCAGCAACGTGTACTCCTAGCGTTTCTGCCCGCTCATTTGCTGAGCGCGCATATAGCTCTTGCAAGCACTGCGCATGTCGCCCTTTGCCAAGGCGGCATTCGCCGCACCCATCTCTTTCATTATCGCGAATTTGCCGGGACTATCAGGCATAGCGTCGCTGGACGTCATGAGCTTGGCCAAGTTTTCGCTTGTGCAAGCCGTCTTCTGGGCAGAAGCTGGGCTGACTGCCAGTGCGGTGGTGATCGTGACAGCGGTGATAAGCAGTTTCATATTTTTCCTCCCCGGCCGCACAATGCGGCCGAAGCTCAAAATTACAAGAAGCCGGAAAGGTTCCCTAGAGCACCGCGAGCCCACAGGCGTAGGTCACCGGCTGAAAGCCGCACCGAGGCCGCACCCTTGCCTACGCGGGCTGGGCAGGTACGCGCCACGCGGAAGGTACTCAGCCGCTTCGCGCTGTTTCGCCAAACCAACGATACAAAGCAATAAGCTACGAAACCGGGGATAGCTGCACGGCTGGCGGTGCCGGACGGGTCGGTATGGGATCGGGTGTCATGATGAGATAGAGCGCGCCAGCCACCAGCATGATGGCAGCCATCGCCAATCCCAACATGGCCAGAACCAGATCGTTCGGGTCATCCATCTCGCGGCCCGGACACACGGGCTATTCGGGTGGGGCAGCCATCGCCTTTTACCCGCGCGAGCGCCTGCAATGAATAACGGCGGGTCCGAAGACCTTTGGCTATCCGCGACATGCGCCGTTGTGAACGGCGGGCGATGGCTCCGCGGCAACAAACGACGGCTCCGCCGTTTTGTTCCTTGGGTTGTTCGGCGCCGCGACCAAGGGGCGGCAACTCAGGCGCGAGCCATACAAGAGCGATCAGCGGGCCGGGCCGGCAAGACTCTACAGTTGCGCTTATCCATTCGGCATCGGCTTGGTATCGAACAAAAAATTCCGCTAGCCCCTTGAACCCGATTCTTTCGCCCCCTAGATCGCTCTCCGCGCCGGAGGCGCCTTCCCGCCGCGGACGGTGCGCTTCTGAATACGCAGCCTGACGGCGACACGTTCGTCAAACGAGGAAAGGATACATCGGCAAACCACGGGAGCTTGAGATGAGCACATCTGTTCAGCGAAGACCGCACAAGAGCGGGCGGCTTGTTCTGGACTGGCTCATGGTCGCAACGAGCTTCGCAACGATCGCCTGGATTAGTTTTCGAACGATAGGAGGATGATATGATCACTGATCACACCATTGTCTCCGCTCGGGCGGAGCAACCCAAAAAGACCGTTGAAGATCGCCGCCTCACCCGGCGATTGATCGCAGCTTCCATTGGCGCGGCATTGGCCATGCCGGCGCTGGCAGCCTGGGGAATGGACAGTCCGCATACCCACCAGCCTTCCGATCGGGGCGTGACTCCGATCACCTTGCCGCCAATTCCCTATATCGATTCCATACCCTGGATGAAGTGGGACGCGAACGTCAACGCGTTCAAGACCGACCTCCTGACATCGCCGACATTGCGGTGGGGGATCGGACCGACACCGGAGCCGCGGGATAACCAGAAACTGTCAGCTAATTGAACCAAATCTGCCCGGATGCGATTTGCGGTCGCTCGCGCAGATCGCATCCGTCCATCTGCAGCGGCTCGGTACTAGCTATCTCGGTAGGCCATTTGACTGCGAACTGCCCGCAGAACATCGTCAATCGGCCCTAAAGCCCCCTCATATCGCCCCCACACGAGCGACGTATTACGGCCCCACCCAACTGAATCTTAACGAATGGTTGATACATCCGACCATCGCCGCCGCCTCGCGGCACGTTTCGGGGATGTACCGTTGTGGCCGTGCTGGATACCCAATCCGCAACTGCTCCGCCTGCCGGCGTGAGCGCGCGCCTGCGTGCGCTGCTGGGCGGCTCGAGTGAAGCCTCCGTCACAAAGCGGCTGGCCGGCACGATCTTCGTCATCCGCGTCTTCAGCGCGGCGCTGGCCTACTTCTCGCAGATCCTGCTGGCGCGCTGGATGGGCGGCTCCGATTACGGCATCTATGTCTATGTCTGGACCTGGGTGCTGCTGCTCGGCAGCATGATGGATTTCGGCATCTCGGCATCCGCGCAGAAGATCATTCCGGAATACCGCACCCGCGGCGAACACGCGCTGCTGCGAGGTTTCCTTTCCGGCAGCCGATGGATGACGTTCGCAGTCTCCTCCATCGTCTCGCTGCTGCTGGCGGGCGCGGTGAAGGGATTGTCGCCGTGGATCGACGGCAACGCGATCGTTCCCCTCTATATTGGTTGCCTGACACTGCCGGCGTTCGTCGTCGCCAACACTCAGGACGGCATCGCCCGCTCGCATGACTGGATGCGGCTTGGCCTTGTGCCGCAGTTCATCGCGCGCCAGTCGCTGATCATTGGGCTGACCGCCGGCGCCTTCGTGCTCGGCTTCAATCTCGGCGCCACCGCCGCGATGT
Source organism: Bradyrhizobium sp. 157 (assembly GCF_023073815.1). NCBI lineage: Bacteria > Pseudomonadati > Pseudomonadota > Alphaproteobacteria > Hyphomicrobiales > Nitrobacteraceae > Bradyrhizobium > Bradyrhizobium sp. 157. The sequence continues at coordinate 71,735 of NZ_JADPKF010000065.1, forward strand.
GGGCAAGCGCCGCGGCTGTATGGATCGCGATGATCGGCCAGATGATCGTGCTCAATCGCAAGCTCGGCGGCCATATCGAATCCGGCCCCAGGGCCTACGATTTCCGCGGCTGGCTCGCGGTCTCGCTGCCGATCCTGATGGTGGAGAGTTTTTATCTGCTGTTGTCCTACACCGACGTATTGGTACTGCAGCAATTCCGCTCCTCGGAAGAGGTTGGCGTCTACTTTGCCGTGGTGAAGACGCTGGCGCTGGTCTCCTTCATTCACTACGCGATGGCGGCCACAACGGCGCATCGCTTTGCCGAGTACAACGCGCAAGGCGACAAGGCGCGGCTGTCGGCCTATGTGGCGCACGCAATCCAGTGGACGTTCTGGCCGTCGCTGGCCGCGACCATTCTGCTGCTGGCGTTGGGCAAGCCGCTATTGTGGCTGTTCGGACCGCAATTCGTCGTCGGCTACGATATCATGTTCATTGCCGCGATCGGGCTTTTGGTGCGCGCGGCAATCGGCCCGGTCGAGCGGCTCCTGAACATGCTCGGCCATCAGCACATCTGCGCGCTGGCCTATGCGCTGGCCTTCCTCATGAACCTTGTGCTGTGCGTGATCCTGGTGCCGCGCTTCGGTGGCCACGGCGCGGCGGCGGCGACCTCGATCGCGCTGGCGTTCGAGACGGTGCTGCTGTTCTGGATCGTGCGCCGGCGGCTTGGCCTGCACGTCTTGGCGTTCGGCAAGCGCTGATGCCGGGCGCCCATCGACCCTGATGCGCGGACGCAGCCAGCCTGCTCATCTCTTCAAAGAACGATCTTCGGGGCGCGTTGGCGGCTGCTTCAGTGACCGCTACCGCCTTTCGGTGGCCTCGCTTCAGCCGCAGGACGTCGCTATCGCTGTGCACCGGCAAATTGGGGAAAATAACCACGGGGGTTCGATGCACGTATGAAATATTCTTATTTCGCCCGATCGCCCGCCATCGATAGGACGTTTATTCCTTGCCTTGATATATACTTGCACATGCGAAATGGAACTTGCCCCCGGAAATGATTGATCCACTTTACGTTGCCTCGGGCTTCGGCGTTGGCGTGCTGGTCGGGATGACGGGCGTCGGCGGCGGCTCGCTGATGACGCCGTTGCTGATCCTGCTATTTGGCGTCCACCCGTCGACTGCCGTCGGCACCGACCTTCTCTACGCCGCGGCGACCAAGACGGGCGGCAGCCTGGTGCATGGCTTTGCACGCAGCATTCACTGGCCGGCAGTGATATGTCTCGCCAGCGGCAGCATCCCGGCAAGCATCGTTACCTTGCTCTTGCTGTGGCAACTCGACCTCAACAGCGATTCCGGGCGCAGCCTGATCAATCTGGTGCTATGCTTTGCACTCCTCCTTACGGCGACGTCGTTGATCTTTCGCAAGGCGATCATGGAGCGCTATCGCCGGCGCATGGAGGGGTTCGATGCCGCGACCACCGACCGCGCGACTGTGATGGTCGGCGTGGCGCTCGGTGTGCTGGTCTCGATCTCATCCGTCGGCGCCGGCGCAGTCGGCGTCACCGCGCTCCTGCTGCTCTATCCGCGCCTGCCGATGGCGAGCATCGTCGGCTCCGACATCGCACATGCGGTGCCGCTGACGCTGGTAGCCGGCATCGGGCACTGGGCGCTGGGGTCGGTCGATTGGGCGCTGATGGGCGTGCTGTTGATCGGATCCTTGCCCGGCATCGTGATCGGCAGCTACTGCGCGGTTCGCGTGCCAGAGACGGTGCTGAGAGTGGTGCTGGCTTCAGTTCTGGTTCTGGTCGCCAGCAAGCTCGGCTTCAATGAGCTGCATTTTTCGCAGGAGAGTATCGCAGCCGTCACCGGGAGCACCGCCCATTAGAGCGTTTTCCAGCGAAGTGGACACCGGTTCGCGTCAAGAAAACGCGTCAAAGCAAAAGTCTAGAGCCCGGTTCTGATTCAATCAGAACCGGGCTCTAGGCGCGCTTCCCGGGCTGTTCGCAATTGCTATGCCGCGGTCCAACCGCCGTCGATCGACAAATTGGCGCCGGTGATCTGGGCAGCATCGTCGCTGCACAGGAACAGCGCCAGCGCCGCGACCTGCTCCGACGTCACGAACTCCTTGGTCGGCTGCGCCTGCAGCAGCACGTCGTTGATGACCTGCTCTTTGGTAAGGTTGCGCGCCTTCATGGTCTCGGGAATCTGCTTTTCCACCAGCGGCGTCCAGACATAACCGGGGCTGATGCAGTTGCAGGTGATCTTGAACGTCGCAAGCTCCAGCGCCACCGTCTTGGTGAGCCCGGCAATGCCGTGCTTGGCCGAGACATAGGCCGCCTTGAACGGCGACGCCACCAGCGAATGCGCGGAAGCCGTGTTGATGATACGGCCCCAGCCGCGCTTCTTCATGCCGGGAACTGCGGCACGGATGCCGTAAAATGCCGACGACAGGTTGATGGCGATAATGGCTTCCCACTTCTCGGGCGGAAACTCCTCGATCGGCGAGACGAACTGGATGCCGGCATTGTTGACGAGGATATCGACCGAACCAAACGTCTTCTCGCCAAGCGCAATCATTTCGGCAATCTCGGCGGGCTTGGTCATGTCGGCGGGCGAGTGCACCGCGCGGACCCTGAAGTCGGTTTCGATGCCGGAACGCTCGCGCTCGATATCGGCCGGCACGCCCATGCCGTTGAGCACAACGTTAGCGCCGGCGGCGGCAAAAGCGCGTGCGTAAGCCAATCCGATGCCGCTTGTCGAGCCGGTCACGACAGCGGTCTTGCCTTTTAACGTACCCATTCCATTCACTCCTGCTTGCCTGCGGCGGTCTTCCAAACATCCCTCGTCATATCGTAGGCCGTCATGGTCTGGCCGGATTGCGGACGCTCCAGCACATCCTTGTGACGCATCGACAGATGAACGTCGCGGACGCCTGCGTTCCAGTGTTCGACCATGGCGACGTGCGAAAAGTCGTAATCCTTGGATGAAGTTTCGTAGTTCTTGCTCTTGTAAATCAGATGCACGACGGTGACGGTGTTTTCCTTGGCCGCGTTGCAGAGAACTGCCACCGACGGATCGTTCTTGAGATCATCGGGCAATTTTCCAAGCAATTCGCGCAGCGCCTTCCGCGCATTGTGCACCTGCTTGTTCTTATCGGTAGCCATGCGGGTGCGGCTGGAATAGCGGATATCTTTTTCGCGCTCAGCAGCTTCCAGCAACGACGTCGGCAATTCGCCGCGCGCGCTGAACAGATCGACCTGGAAGATCAGGAGATCGCGGTTGGTTTCTGCGCCCAGCACGTAATCGAGCGGCGTGTTGGAAGCGATGCCGCCGTCCCAATAGTGCTCGCCGTCGATCTCGATGGAAGGAAAACCGGGCGGCAGCGCGCCGGAGGCCATGATGTGCTCCGGGCCCATCTTTTTGCCGAGCTTCCTGAGCTCGAAGTTGTCGAAATATTTCAGGTTGCCCGAAGTTACGCCGACCGCGCCGACGCTGAGCCGTGTCTTCAGATCGTTGATGCGGTCGAAGTCGACCAGCCGCTCCAGCGTTTTCTTCAGCGGCGCGGTGTCGTAATAGCTCTGCGATTGCGGGGTACCCGGCGGCCACAAAGGGGCAGGCGGAATGCGCGGTGTGAAGAAGCCCGGTACGCCGAAGGTCGCAATCAGCGCGGCGCTGGTCTCGTTGAACAGCGAGCGCGCGCGGTCGCCTGGCGCGACAGGCTTCCATGGCACCGGAGATGACACCATCTCCCAAAATTCTTTCAGCCGATCGACGCGCTTTTCGCCTTCGTTGCCGGCAATGATCGCGGCATTGACGGAGCCGATCGAAATGCCCGCGATCCATTCAGGTTCGAACCCCGAGCGGCACAGCGCCTGAAAGGCACCCGCTTGGTAGGAGCCGAGCGCGCCGCCGCCTTGCAGGACCAGCACACGCTGCGCCATCGCGGGCGTGGTTGCTGGCGCGGAATTGGAATAATCCATCGTGACCGTCAATCAGAGGGCGAATATGCCGGCACCGTGGCGGCACTTCGCAGCCGCGTCAATCGGCGAGATCAAAGCAAGGATCACGCCGAGTTTATCGCCTTGTGAAGTGCCACTCCGATATCAGGCGTCGGCGTCAGGTCGACGCCAGAATGAGCGTCCAGAACACCTTATATTTAGTGTTTGGAGCATAAACCGCCGCGATGCCCAATTTTGTGACACCGTTCTTGAGCATATTGGCCTTGTGCGGCGGCGAGTCGCGCCAGCCAGAAAAGGCTTCCGCCATCGTGTGATAGCCGGCCGAGATATTCTCGACCGCAAGCTTCGCCGGATAGCCTGAAGCCCCCAGCCGCTTCTCCAGCGGGCCCTTCACATTGTGATCCATCTTGTTGCGGGCCGCCATCGCCTGCGACTGCTGCTCGGCGAGCTTGATCAGCTCGGGATCGACTACGACGACGCCGAGGCCGTTGTTCTGGCGATATTGCGAGATCAGGATCGCCGCCGCCACAGGGTCGAGCGTGGCGCCGGGTTGGGCCATGTCGAGATACATGGCCGGCTGTTCCGGAATCTTGACGTCTGCCGAGCAGCCGGCAAGCAGCAATAGGCCGATAATGGCGGTGGTCGCCCGTTTCACTGAAAGAATCCCCCAAGAGTCCCTAAGCCTGGATGGCCGCTTGTTGCATACCAACAGTGGCTGAATGGTGAACGGGAAGCGATTAGGAGACAGACCGGCCGCGGAAATCGTGGTTCGTAGCCCGGATGGAGCGGAGCGCAATCCGGGAAGGTCCGTCCGCGTGGAAGGAGCCCCCGGGTTGCGCTGCGCTTCACCCGGGCTACACGAAATCACTCTTGGGCGGCAAAGATCCGGTAGCGGCGGGGTTGCAGGCTGATGATTTCGCCGGCCTGGAGTTCCCGGTCCCGGGGCGCGTCGATCTCGATCACGGTCTTGCCCTCGCCGCCCGTCAAGGCGATCTCCGCCCGCTGGATCGGGCCGAACGAGCGGACATGGCGCACCGCCCCCTCCAGCGAGCCGGTTCCGGCGGGGCCGATCTGCATGTCGTGGCGGCGGACGAACAGCTTTGAGGCGCCGGAGGCGGCACCATAGGCGGCGATATTGAGCGGCCGGCCGCCGAGCCGCACCGAGCCGCCCGAGACCTCCACCGGCAGCACGATCGACTCGCCGATGAAACCGTGGACGAAAGCCGTTGCGGGATTGTCATAGACATCGCCGGGCGTGCCGATCTGTTCGATGCGGCCCTTGTCCATCACCACCACGCGGTTGGCGACTTCCAGCGCCTCCTCCTGGTCATGGGTGACGAAGATCGAGGTGACGTGGATTTCGGAATGCAGCGAACGCAGCCATTGCCGCAGTTCTTTCCGCACCTTTGCATCGAGCGCGCCGAACGGTTCGTCGAGCAAGAGGATGCGCGGCTCGATCGCTAGCGCGCGGGCGAGCGCAATGCGCTGCCGTTGGCCGCCCGACAACTGGCTGGGATAGCGGTTCGCCAGCCAGTCGAGTTGCACCAGGTCGAGCAATTCCTTGACGCGGGCGCGGATCGTGGCCTCGTCCTTGCGGATGGCGCGCGGCTGCACGCGCAGACCAAAGGCGACGTTCTCGAACACGGTCATGTGGCGGAACAGCGCGTAATGCTGAAACACGAATCCGACATGGCGCTCGCTTGCGCCGTGACCGAGTGCATCCTCGCCATCGATCCTCACCTCGCCGGCGTCGGGCCAGTCTAGGCCTGCAATGATGCGCAACAGCGTCGTCTTGCCCGAACCGGACGGGCCGAGCAGCGCCAGCAATTCGCCCTTGCCGACTTTCAGATCGACATTGTCGAGGGCTGCGAATGCGCCGAACTTCTTGACGATATTTTTGACTTCAATGGTCACTTGAATCGTCCCTTGGGGTTTGTCCTTCGTCCAGGCGCTGTTCGAGAACCGTTTTCACGACCAGCGTGATCAGGGCCAGCATCGCCAGCAACGAGGCAATCGCAAACGAGGCTACGAATTGATACTCGTTGTAGAGGATCTCGACCAGTAGCGGCATGGTATTGGTCTCGCCGCGGATATGGCCCGACACCACCGATACCGCGCCGAACTCGCCCATGGCGCGCGCATTGCACAGCAGTACGCCATACAACAGGCCCCATTTGATATTGGGCAGAGTGACGCGGAAGAAGGTCTGCAGGCCTGACGCTCCCAGCGAGATCGCGGCTTCCTCCTCCTGCGTGCCCTGCTCCTGCATCAGCGGGATCAGCGAGCGGGCCACAAATGGAAATGTCACGAAGATTGTCGCGAGCGCAATGCCCGGCACGGCGAACAGAATATGGACGTTGTGCGCCTGCAGCCAGGTGCCCCAATAGCCCTGCGCGCCGAACAGCAGCACAAAGACGAGGCCCGAAATGACCGGACTAACCGAGAACGGCAGGTCGATCAGCGTGACCAGGAAGGTTTTGCCGCGGAAATCGAACTTTGCAATCGCCCAGGCCGCGATCACCCCGAACAGCAGATTGAGACCAACCGAAATTGCCGCCACCAGCAGGGTCAGCCGGATTGCCGACAGCGCCTCCGGCTCGGCCAGTGCGGCGAAATAGGTGCCGAAACCTTTCGACAAGGCCGATGCGAACACCACGACCAAAGGCAGCACGACAAAGATAGTGAGGAAGCTGACGGCAAGCGCGATGATGATAAAGCGGACCGGTCCGGGCTCGCTCCGCAAATCCTTGGGCGAAGCAATCGCCCGCGGACGTTCGCGCGCCTCGTGGCGCGACGGCGGGGAAATGGCAACGCCCGCCGTTGACGCGTAGGCCTTCAGCGGCGTCGCCGGAGTCACAACGTTCGTTTGCATCGACATCGATCGGCTCTCAATGCGCGGGGATGCGGGTTTGTGCCCAGCGTTGCAGGCGATTGACGGCGAAGATGATCACGAACGAAGCCAGCAGCATGACGACGGCAATCGCTGTCGCATCGGCGTAACGGAATTCGGACAACCGGATCACGATCAGCAGTGGCGCGATCTCCGACACATTCGGCAGGTTGCCGGCGATGAAGATCACCGAGCCATACTCGCCGACCGCGCGCGCGAACGCCAGCGCAAACCCGGTCAGCAGCGCCGGAATCAGGCTCGGCAAAATCACTCGGAAAACCGTGTGCCAGCGGTTGGCGCCGAGGCTTGCGGCCGCTTCCTCGATTTCCGGATCGAGATCGATCAGGACGGGCTGGACCGTTCGCACCACGAAGGGAATGCCGATGAAGACCATCGCGATGAATATGCCGATCGGCGTGAACGCCACTTTGATGCCGAGCTCAGCCAGCGGCGCCCCGAGCCATCCCTTCTGTGCGAACAATTGCGTCAGCGCCACACCCGCCACCGCGGTCGGCAGCGCAAAAGGTATGTCAACGATCGCGTCGAACAGCCGTCGGCCCGGAAAGCGGTAGCGCACCAGCGCCCATACGATGATGGTGCCCATCACCAGGTTGACGCAGGCCGCGGCAAAGGAGAGGCCGAACGAAATCTTCAGCGCATTCAGCGTGCGGCGGCTGGTGAGAATTTCCCAGAACTGCGCGGGCGAAAGCTCGAGCGTCTTGAGGAACAGGCCGGCGAGGGGAATGAGGATGATGACGGAGAGCCACGTCAGGGTCAGGCCCATGGTCAAACCGAACCCGGGCAAGCTCGTGCGCCGTGCGACCGCTGTGCTCACAAATCCCCCTGCTTCTGCTACGGCTGGCCGTTGGCCAGATCAATTCTTGTAAATCTGGTCGAAGATGCCGCCTTCGCCGAAGTGATCTTTCTGCGCCTTGGTCCAACCACCGAAAACGTCGTCGATCGTGAAAAGTTCGACCTTGGCGAAAGATTTTTCGTATTCCTTGGCGATTTCGGAATCGCGCGCACGATAGGAATTGCGCGCGGCTATTTCCTGACCTTGCTTGGTGTACCAATATTTCAGGTAGGCCTCGGCGACGGCGCGGGTGCCTTTTTTGTCGGCAACCTTATCGATGACCGCCACCGGCGGCTCGGCGAGGATCGACAGCGGCGGCGCGACGATCTCGAACTTGTCCTTGCCGAATTCGCGCTGCGCCAGGAACGCCTCGTTCTCCCACGCCAGCAACACGTCGCCGACGCCGCGCTCGACAAAAGTTACCGTCGAGCCGCGCGCGCCGGTATCGAGCACCGGCACGTTCTTGAAGAGATCGGCAACGAATTTCTTCGCTTTGTCGGCGGAACCGAACTTCTTTTCGGCAAAACCCCAAGCCGCCAGGTAATTCCATCGCGCGCCGCCCGAGGTCTTCGGGTTCGGCGTAATCACCTGCACGCCGGGCTTGACCAGATCGTCCCAATCCTTGATCGCCTTGGGATTGCCCTTGCGCACAAGGAATACAATCGTCGAGGTGTAGGGTGAGGCATTGAGCGACAGCCGCTTCTGCCAGTCCGGCGCCACCAGCCCCTTCGCAGCGATGGCGTCGATGTCATAGGCCAGCGCCAGCGTGACGACGTCCGCCTGTAGCCCGTCGATTACCGCGCGCGCCTGCGAGCCCGAGCCACCATGCGACTGCTTGATCTCGACACTCTTGCCGTTCTCTTTCTGGTAGGCCGCCGCGAACGCCTTGTTGAAATCGGCGTACAGCTCGCGCGTCGGATCGTAGGACACGTTGAGCAGGGTGTAATCGGCAGCGAAGGCCGAACTCGCCCAGAGCAATCCGGCAACAAGCGGCAGAATGCGACGGATCATCGTTGATCTCCATTCGGCTTGACGAAACATTATCATCAACCACGAACGCATAAGTCGCGACGAAAGGCCGCTTAGTCAACGAAACCGCATTTCATTGTTTGCGGTTCCGCAGCTTCGTTGTCCTACGAAGTCCAGACTCTACGAAGTCTTCGTCGTGTGGATGCCGCATTCCGTCTTGGGTCTGCCGCGCCAGCGGCCGGCCCGGGCGTCCTCGTCCGGCGCCGTCCGGCTCGAACACGGCATGCACCCGACCGACAGGTAGCCCGAGGCGACCAGCGGATGCGGCGGCAATTTGGCGAGCTTGTAGATCGCCTCGATCTCTTCGCGCGACACGTTGGCGAACGGATTGAACTTCAGCCTCGCTCCGTCTTCCTCGACGACGGGGATCTCGGCGCGGGCGCCGCCCTGAAACCGCTTGCGCCCGTTGATCCAGGCCGAAAACGGTTTGAGCGCTCGCGCCAGCGGCTCCACTTTACGGATACGGCAGCAGGCGTCCGGATCGGAAAACCATAATTCGCGATCGGGATCCTGGCGCGAGAGCGCTTCTTCCAAGGGCTTGATTGAGCGAACGTCGCGAAGGCCTAGCGTCGCGATCAGCGTATCGCGATAAGCGAGCGTCTCCTCAAACAGCCAACCGGTATCGAGGAAGATCACGGGAATCGCGGCATCGACATCGGCCATCACCTTGAGCAACGCTGCCGATTCCGTGCCGAACGACGACACCAGCGCAAGCTGCTCGCGGCCGACGGTCTTCAGCGCGGTCTCAATGACATGCGACGGCGAGGCGTCGCGCAAGGTACGGTCGAGCGTCTGCGCCGAATGAAGGATCGCCGCGTCCACGGCGACGGCATGCTGTGAGATCATGGTCACTGGCCGGCACTCTCCGAATGACGCAACTGCATCCGCCGGTTCAGCGCGGTGACGCGGCCATCGCCGGTCGGCTGGTAGAACACCGAATAGCGCTTCATGGTCTCGGCAAAGGCGTCGGCGTCGGCATCCTTCTTCACCTCGAACGCGTCGAAGCCGGCGCGCGACATGAACACGAACTGGTCGCGCAGCACCTGGCCGGTGGCGCGCAGCTCGCCGTCATAGCCATGCCGCTCGCGCAACAGGCGCGCCTGGCTGTAGGCGCGGCCGTCGCGGAACGTCGGGAACACCAGTGCGACGGCAGCCAGGCGATCGAGATGGGGCACCAGGTCGTCGACGGCGCGACTGTTCGGCCAGATCACGCCGGTTTTGCCGGCGCGCTTGAGAATGGCTTCCGGATCTTCAAGGAACCGCGCCGCCGAAATGAGGACCGCTCCGTCGCCCGGCAATTCGGCGCCGTCGGCAACATGGACGAACATATCCGTGGTGATTCTTCCGTTCTTAACGAGTGGCATAGACCCGCTCCTTGAATGGCTCGACGCCGAGGCGCTTGACTGTATCCACGAACAATTCCTCGGGACGGTCGCGCAGCGCGAGATAGGCTTCGACAATGTCTTCGATCACGTCGGCAACCTCCGCATAGGGGACGGCCGGACCGATCAGCACGCCCATCTGCGCGTTCTCGTCGGCGCGGCCGCCGATCGTGATCTGGTAAAATTCCTCGCCGTTCTTCTCGACGCCGAGAATGCCGATATGGCCGACGTGGTGATGGCCGCATGCGTTGATGCAGCCGGAGATGTTGATGTGTAGCCGGCCGATCATGTCGGCAGTGTCGTGGTTGGCAAAACGGCGCGTCAATTCCTGTGCGATCGGAATCGAGCGCGCATTGGCCAGCGAGCAGTAGTCGAGTCCGGGGCAGGCGATGATGTCGGTGACCAGATTGACGTTCGGCGTGGCGAGCCCGAGACGGTCGAGCGCCTTCCACAATTGCGGCAGGTCGCGCTTGGCAACATGCGGCAGCGCCAGGTTCTGCTCGTGGCCGACGCGGATTTCGCCGAATGAATATTTGTCGGCGAGATCGGCGATCGCGTCCATCTGGTCGGCGGTGGCATCACCGGGCGGGCCGCCCACCGGCTTCAGTGACAGCGTCACGATCGAGTAGCCCTGCACCTTGTGCGGGGCCACCGAGTTCTTGCGCCAGCGCTCGAACAGCGGATCATGCGCGGCCTGCTTCAGCTCGTCCGGCATGTGCGGCAGCTTCTCGTAAGCCGGATAGGAGAAGCGCGAACGCACCTCCTCGATGACGGAATGGTCGAGCGTCAGGGCGCTGTGACCCATCTGCCTCCATTCCTCGTCGACCTCACGCGCGAACTTCTCGATGCCGAGCTCATGCACCAGGATCTTGATGCGCGCCTTGTAGATATTGTCGCGGCGGCCGTACTGGTTGTAGACGCGCAGGATCGCCTCGACATAGCTGAGAATGTCGCGGCCGTGGACGAACGGCTTGATGGTCTTGGCGATGAACGGCGTACGGCCGAGGCCGCCGCCGACCAGCACCTCGAAACCGGTCTCGCCGTCGGCGTTCTTGTGCAGGCGCAGGCCGATGTCGTGGATCTTGATCGCGGCGCGGTCGTGCTCGGACGCGGTGATCGCGATCTTGAACTTGCGCGGCAGGAACGAGAATTCCGGATGCAGCGTGGTGTGCTGGCGCAGGATCTCCGACCAGATGCGGGGATCCTCGACCTCGCCGGGCGCCACGCCCGCCCACTGGTCCGAGGTGACGTTGCGCATATTGTTGCCGGAGGTCTGCATCGCGTGGATACCGACCTCGGCGAGTTCGGCCAACGCATCGGGCAGTTCGGCGAGCTTGATCCAGTTGAACTGGATGTTCTGCCGCGTGGTGAAATGGCCGTAGCCGCGGTCGTAGCGGCGGGCAACATGGGCGAGCCGCCGCAACTGCTTCGATGATAGCGTGCCGTAGGGAATCGCGACGCGGAACATATAGGCGTGCAGTTGCAAATACACGCCGTTCTGCAGCCGCAGCATCTTGAATTCGTCCTCGGTGAGTTCGCCGGAGAGGCGGCGCTTCACCTGATCGCGGAATTCAGACACGCGCTCGTTAATCAGCGTGCGATCGAGTTCGTCATATGCGTACATGATGGATCAGCCTCAGGCCGGAAGAAGGTCGATGGTGAGGCCCTTCGACCGGATGTGTTCGCGGAGATTGCCGGGCTTGACCACCCCGCCGTTGAGCTCGACCGGCGCGATATAGGCACCGACCGCGCCGACGTCATCGGCCGCGCTTTCGGCGAGCAACGCACGCGCATCATCCGAAGTGCTCACGATCGCAGCGTCGGACAGAGCGGTCGACCAACCCTGTTGTGCGGTCCGGTAGACCACGACGCCATCCCAGGTGCGATTGGCGGTCACCACCGAGGGCCCCGTGATTCTGATTTTCTTTTGTTCGAGCGGAGAGGTCATTCGGCAGCATCCAATAGTTTCGAGATGACTTGATTGACGTTGGACTGGCGCCACGGCGCGGAATGCGCGACCACGTCGCCGATGATGAGGATGGCGGGGCCGCTATCGATTTTTTCGACCAGCGCGGGAAGATTTCCGAGCGTCCCGACCACGGCCTGCGCATCCGGCCGCGTCACCCGCGCGAACACGCCGACGGGCGTTTGCGGCAACCGGCCGGCAGCCAACAGGCCTGCGCGGACTGACGGTGCGGCGGTCATGCCCATATAGACCACGATGGTCATCTTCTTGTCTGTCAGCACCGACCAGTCGACGGCTTCGGCATCCTTTGCCTTGTGCGCGGTCAGGAAAGTGATGCGCAGCGCCTCACGCCTGAAGGTCAGCGGCGCTTCGAATTGCGCGGCAGCGCCGAGGCCTGCGGTGATGCCCGGCACCACCGAATAGGTAACGCCTGCGGCGCGCAGCACTTCGATCTCCTCGCCGCCGCGGCCGAAGATGAAGGGATCGCCGCCCTTCAGCCGCACCGCGCGCTGTCCAGCCTTGGCAGCCTTGATAAGCAGCTTGTTGATCGCATCCTGGCCGATGCCGGGCTTGCCGACGCGGCGGCCGACCGGAACGCGCGAAGCATCGCGGCGCACGCGATCGAGAATTTCCGGCGACACCAGCTCGTCGTAGAAAACCACGTCGGCATCCTGCAGCGCGCGCAGCGCCTTGATGGTGAGCAGATCCGGATCGCCCGGCCCCGCGCCGACCAGCGTCACCCTGCCCTCGGCCTTGCCGTTCTTGCTCGCGCCGGCAAACGCGGAGGGATCAGTGATTTCGTTCAGCGCTTTTTCAGCCTCGCTCTTGCGCCCGGCCAGCACGAGCGCACCGATCGGGCCGTCGATCACGCGCTCCCAGAAGCGGCGGCGCAACGCGAATTCGGGAATGCGCGCGTGCATCGATTTGCGAAAGCTGCCGATGAAGGACGCGAGATCGCCGATGCGCGCCGGCAGCACCGCTTCGATGCGCTCACGCACGCGGCGTGCCACCACCGGCGATGCACCGCCGGTGCCGACGGCGACGACGACGTCGCCGCGATCAACAATCGCGGGAAAGATGAACGTGGAATGGGCGAGATCGTCCATCACGTTGACGGGCAGACCGACCGCTTTCGCGCGCACTGACATCGCAACGCCGATATCACCGGCGCCGGCGCAGAGCACCGCGATGACGCCCGCAAGATCAGCCGTGAGCGGATCGCCTGTTGCGCGTTCGATCCGCGCGGCAGCGGTCGCATCGAGCCCCGAAACGTCATGGCTGCCGTCGGTCGCATACCAGCGAATGTTTGCGCCGGCCGATGCCAAGAGGCGCAGCTTCGCGCGCACAAGGTCGCCGGCTCCGACGAGCAGCACCACGCCGCTTTGCAGATCGAGAAACACGGGCAGAAATCGCATGCGAAACTCGCTTCCCCCACTTCAGGGTTGACTGGAATTATTTTCTATATATGTCTCGTTCAGCGCCCGCAAAGAGAAAATTATTTCTTCTCTATTGCGTCGCAACTATAGAATTTTCGCCCAGCAAGGCCAAGGCCCAGAGATGCATCTTCTCAACTCCGACCCTGACAAGGACCGTCTGCGTGGCGCTGATCGCCCGAACGGCTCCGCCGTCGAAAAAATTCTCGCTGACGCACGGCTGCCGCCGCCTTCGATGGATCATCTCGACGAGCTCGAGGCGCAGAGCATCTACATTCTGCGCGAGGCGTTTGCGCGGTTGAAAAAACTCGCGCTGCTGTGGTCGCTCGGGAAAGATTCCAACGTGATGATCTGGCTGGCGCGCAAGGCCTTCTTCGGCCGCGTGCCGTTTCCGGCATTGCATGTCGATACCGGCAAGAAATTTCCGGAGATGTATGCATTCCGCGACCGCTTCGGAAAAGAGTGGGATCTGGATCTGAAGATCGAGCCCTGCCCGCCGATCGACGCGGTCGATCCAACCTTGCCGCCGGCCGCGCGTTCTGCCGCCCGCAAGACTGAAGGACTGAAGTGGGCGCTAACCAAATATGGTTTTGACGGATTGATCGCCGGCATTCGCCGCGATGAAGAGGCGACGCGCGCCAAGGAGCGCGTGTTCTCGCCGCGCGGGCTCGAAGGCGGCTGGGATGTGCGCGACCAGCCCCCGGAGTTCTGGGATCAGTTCAACGCATCAGTGCCGCAAGGCGCACATTTGCGCGTTCACCCGATCCTGCATTGGACCGAGGCCGACATCTGGGCCTACACCAAGCGCGAAAATATTCCGATCATCCCGCTGTATCTTTCGAAGGATGGCAAGCGCTATCGCTCGCTGGGCGATCAGGACATCACCAATCCGGTGGCGTCGACCGCCTCCAACATCGACGAGATCCTCGCCGAGCTCGACGGCACAAAGGTGCCGGAGCGCGCCGGCCGTGCGCTCGATCACGAAACCGAAGATGCGTTCGAGCGGCTGCGCGTCGCCGGCTATCTCTAACGGACATTTGCTGTGAGCGTTGCGATGAACATGATCCTGCCTGCCAGCGTTTCGGCAACACCGAACGGCACCACCCGCCCGCAAGTCCGCATCGTCATCGTCGGCCACGTCGATCACGGCAAATCCACGCTGGTCGGCCGCCTGCTGCACGAGACCGGCAGCCTGCCCGAGGGCAAGCTAGAGATGCTCAAAGCCGTCAGCGCGCGGCGCGGCATGCCATTCGAATGGTCGTTCCTGCTCGATGCGCTGCAGACGGAGCGCGACCAGGGCATCACCATCGACACCACGCAAATCCGCTTCCGCACCCGCTCGCGCGACGTCGTGCTGATCGACGCGCCCGGCCATGCCGAGTTCCTGCGCAACATGATCACCGGCGCCTCGCAGGCCGACGGTGCGGTGCTGATCATCGACGCGCTGGAAGGCGTGCGCGATCAGACCCGGCGTCACGGCTATCTCTTGCATCTGTTGGGCATCAAGCAGGTCGCGATCGTCGTCAATAAGATGGACCGCGTCGACTTCAGCGCGGATCGCTTCAAGGAGATCAGCGACGAGATTTCGGCGCATCTGATTGGCCTTGGCGTGACGCCTTCGGCTGTGATTCCGATTTCCGCGCGCGACGGTGACGGCGTTGCGGAGCAGACCCCACGGATCGGCTGGTATCAGGGACCAACCGTCGTCGAAGCGCTCGACGCGCTCGAGCCGGCGCGGCCGTTGGAGCAACTGGCGCTGCGGCTGCCGGTGCAGGCGATCTACAAATTCGACGACCGCCGCATTGTTGCGGGCCGCATCGAGTCCGGGCAGCTGAGTGCCGGCGATGAAATCGTCATCATGCCCGCCGGCAAGATCGCGAAGATCAAGACGGTGGAGAGCTGGCCGCTGACGCCATTGAAGGGCAGCCACGGCGCCGGCCGCTCGGTCGGCATCACGCTCGACCGTGAATTGTTCATTGAGCGCGGCGACGTCATCGCCCATGCCGGCGCAACGCCGCGCGACACGCGGCGCGTTCGCGCGCGGATTTTCTGGCTGCACGACAAGCCGCTGTCGAAAGGCGACCAGATCCTGATCCGCCTCGGCACACGGGAAACCCGCGCCAGCGTGGTGGCGATCGAGAAGGCGGTCGATCCCGGTGAGCTCTCCAACGAGGAGACCACGGCGATCGCGCGCAATCATGTCGGCGAAATCGACATCTCGCTGGCGCAGCCGATCGCGGCCGATCCCTATCAGGAAAATTCGCGCACCGGTCGACTGGTAATCGAGATCAATGGCCGCATCGCCGGCGGCGGCCTCGTGCTGTCGGTCGACGCCGGACAGCGCGCCATTCCGATCGACATCGTGCCGGTGGAATCCGCATTGCGTCCCGAAGAGCGCTCGGCGCGCTACCGCCACAACGGCGCGGTGATCTGGCTGACCGGCTTGCCGGGTTCGGGTAAATCGACACTGGCGCGCGCACTCGAGCGACGGCTGTTTTCGCGCGGCGGTTCGCCCATCCTGCTCGATGGCGACACGCTGCGCGCCGGCCTCAACGGCGATCTCGGCTTCTCCGCACAGGACCGCACCGAAAACATCCGCCGGCTGGCGGAAGTTGCGACTCATCTGGCGCGCAACGGCCACATCGCTGTCGTCGCCGCGGTCTCGCCATCGGTGGACGATCGCGCCGCTGCGCGTCGCATCGCTGACACCTCGTTCCGCGAGATCTATGTCGCGACGCCGGCGGAAGTCTGCGAGAGCCGCGACCCCAAGGGCCATTACGCCAAGGCGCGCGCCGGCACGTTGCAGGCCTTCACCGGCATCGGCAACGACTACCAGCCGCCGGCCCAGGCGGAGCTGCGCATCGACACTTCTGCGCGAACGGTTTCGGACGCAACCGACGAGATCGAGCGAATGCTGGCGGAGACCGGCATCCTGTTCGACGAACTGGTCGATCTCGCCGCCAATATCTAGGCTTTTTGGGGCCTTCTCATCGACCCGGCTTTAGGGCTAAAAGGGCGGCCAACGCTGCCCTTTTTTGGCGCGCTTTTTGCTGTTTTCACTCCGAAAACTGCGTTTGAACGCCAATTTCTATCGAGAAAGCCCATCATGAATCGTGTCGATGCCCACGGATTGAAGATCGCCCCCGTCCTGTTCGACTTCATCGCCAAGGAGGCGACTCCTAAGACCGGGGTTTCGCCCGATGCATTCTGGGCCGGCGTCGCCGCCATCGTCAAAAAGCTCGGGCCGAAAAATCGTGAGCTGCTCGCCTTCCGCGACGCGCTGCAGGCCAAGATCGACGGCTGGCATCGCGCCAATAAGGGCAAGGCTTTCAACATGAACGCCTATACGGTGTTCCTGAAGGAGATCGGTTATCTCCTGCCCGAGCCGGCCACGAAGCAGGTTGAGACATCAGATGTCGACGAGGAGATCGGCAAGATCTGCGGGCCGCAGCTCGTCGTTCCCCTGACCAATGCCCGCTACGCGCTGAACGCGGCGAATGCGCGCTGGGGCTCACTGTACGACGCCTTTTACGGCACCGACGCGATTCCGCACGATCCGAGCGAAAGCGGCAAGGGCTACAACAAGGCGCGCGGCGACAAGGTGATCGCCAAGGCCAAGACCTTCCTCGATGCCGCGGTGCCGCTGGCGACTGGCAGCCACACCGACGTGACCTCGTATAGTGTGATTGCCAGCCAGCTCGCGGTGAAGCTCAAGAGCGGCAATGCCACCGCGCTAAAATCTGCCTCGCAGTTCGCCGGATACCAGGGCGATGCCGCCCAGCCTTCCGCCGTCCTGCTGGTCAACAACGGCATGCATGTCGAAGTGAAGATCGATCGCAACCACGCGATCGGCAAGGACGATCCGGCCGGCGTCGCCGACATGATCCTGGAATCGGCGGTCTCGACCATTCTCGACATGGAAGACTCGGTTGCCGCCGTCGACGCCGAGGACAAAGTGCTGGTCTATCGTAACACGCTCGGTTTGATGAACGGCACACTCTCGGCCGATTTCGAAAAGGGCGGCAAGACGGTGAAGCGTTCGCTCAATCCCGACCGCGTCTACAAGACGCCCGACGGCAAGGAGCTGACGCTGCACGGCCGCAGCCTGCTGCTGATGCGCAATGTCGGCCATCACATGTTCACCGATGCGGTGCTCGATGAAAAGGGCGAGGAGATTCCGGAAGGGCTGCTGGATGCTGCGGTCGCCGGCCTGCTCGCGATCCACGATCTCAAGGGCAATTCGAAAGTCAGGAATAGCCGCACCGGTTCGGTCTATATCGTCAAGCCGAAGATGCACGGCCCCGTTGAAGTCGCGCTGACCTGTGAATTGTTCGGCGAAGTGGAAAAGCTGCTCGGACTGCCCGAGAACACCATGAAGGTCGGCATCATGGACGAGGAGCGCCGCACCACGGTCAACCTCAAGGCCTGCATCCAGAACGCATCGAAGCGCATCTGCTTCATCAACACCGGCTTCCTCGACCGCACCGGCGACGAGATTCACACCTCGATGGAAGCGGGTCCGATGATCCGCAAGAACGACATGAAGGCGCAGCCCTGGATCAAGGCCTATGAGGACTGGAATGTCGACATGGGCCTGATCGACGGCTTGCCCGGCCATGCCCAGATCGGCAAGGGCATGTGGGCGGCGCCCGACAAGATGGCTGACATGCTCAGCCAGAAGCTCGGCCATCCGCAGGCCGGCGCGACCACGGCATGGGTGCCCTCGCCGACGGCTGCCACGCTGCACGCGCTGCATTATCACCAGATCAATGTGATCGCGCGACAGGAAGAGCTCGCCAAGGGCGGCCCGCGCGCAAAACTCTCCGATATCCTCACCATTCCGGTATCGCAGTCGAACTGGGCGCCTGATGACGTCAAGCAGGAGATCGACAACAATTGCCAAGGCATTCTCGGCTATGTCGTGCGCTGGATCGATCAGGGCGTCGGCTGCTCCAAGGTGCCCGACATCCATGACGTCGGCCTGATGGAAGACCGTGCGACGTTGCGGATTTCCAGCCAGCATCTGGCGAACTGGCTAGCGCATGGCGTCGTCAGCAAGGACCAGGTGATGGAGTCGCTAAAGCGCATGGCGGTCGTGGTCGACAAGCAGAATGCCGGCGATCCGCTCTACAAGCCGATGGCGCCTTCGTTTGACGGCGTTGCCTTCCAGGCCGCCTGCGATCTCGTCTTCAAGGGCCGCGAGCAGCCGAACGGCTACACCGAATACATCCTCACCGCGCGGCGCCGCGAGGCAAAGGCGGCGGGCTGAGCCATGTCATGATGCCGCGGTTCCGGCCGGAACGTCCGGCGCGGCTCGCCGTTGATCGTCATCTCAATAGAGGAGGAGATGACGATGGATTGGAACAGGGTTGAAGGCAACTGGAAGCAGTTCAAGGGCGCGGCCAAGCAGAAGTGGGGCAAGCTCACCGATGACGATCTCAACGTGATCGAGGGAAGCCGAGAACAACTCGAAGGCAAGCTGCAGGAGCGCTACGGCTTCGCCAAGGACCAGATCCGCAAGGACGTGGACGACTGGTTCAAGACCTTGAAGTAGGAAGGGAGGAACACGCTCCCGAGCAAAAGAGCCCCGGCCTGCGCCGGGGCCTTTTCGTTGCTGGCTGCGGCTATATCACCGCGATGTATCTCAACAGCGAGATCACGCCCAGAATGATCACCACGACGCGAGCGATCTGCTTGGCGCGGCCGTCGAGCGGCAGCAGGTTGATGAGATAGAGGACGAGGATAACGACCAGGAACGTGATGAGTACACTGACAAGCATGCGGAGCCCCCTTCGGCGTTGGCCGGAAAATGTGCTGGTAGTGTTTTGTTAACGTGAACAAGCGCGCCGGGTTCCGCGCCACGGAACCGAGCTCGCTTGGAAAATCGCAGTCGGCGCGAAGGCCGACGCCTACGCGGCAGCGGCCGTCGCCGAGGGCGTCAAGCAGGCTTCCCAGATGCTGGAGACGCAATAGGTCACCGCGTTCTCGGCAAGATCCGCGCAGCGTAAAGACTCGTCGTGCCCGGGCTTGACCCGGGCATCCATCGCCCTTCGCACGAATCTTCTGAAGATGGATGGATGACCGGGTCAAGCCCGGCCATGACGGAATTAGGCACCCACAATCCTCAATCCCGCGCCACCACGGGCACGCGCCCATACTTGGCGCGGACCTTTTCTGATGCGGGTGAGAAGTTCAGTTCTGCGCCGCGCTTGTCGCCGCTGCGGCCCGCGACCAGGAGGCCGTTCTCGCCGGCGACGATGTCGCCCTTGCGCAGCGTCGGGTCGTCCTCGATCTTGACCTGCGCCAGCCCGACCGGGTCCTTGCCGTTGCAGGTGCAGCCGCTGACGAGTTCGTTGCGATAGCGGAACGCGTTCGGCAATTCCGAGTACGCCTTGCCATTTTCGGCCGCGGCCTCGTCGATGCTGCTGCCGTAGAACAACTTGGTCTCGCTCGCCGGGCATAGCTTGTTGCAGGAGGCCGCCCGGTTTGCGTTGTCGGACGCTGTGAGCGGGAAATAGCGCCCGTCGCAGGTGCGCACGCAATACGCCTGAGCGCCGCCGGCATAGCGCCGACGCCCCTCCCCCCGCGGCGCGTACACCTGACCGTCGTCATTTGCGAAGGGCATCTGGACGTAGGGCTGGTGGCGCGGGCGGGCGAATCCGCCGAATAGTTGCGAGAAGAAGTCCTGCGCCTGCGCGGCAGGCGCCAGTGCCGACGTGCAGGCCAGCGCGGCTGCGCCCCATGCCGCCAGTTTTCCCGATCGCATCAACGCTCTCCTCTCACGCAATACCAGGCATCGATTCAGTTGAGCTCCGGCGGCGTCAGATTCATCGCCTGGCGGCCCGACGGAGCAATTGCGACCGGGCGCGGATGCGCGGCGGCCGGACGAGCCGTGATGCCGGTCCTGGAATCCCCGCCGCGCGCCATGACCGGCGCGCTCTTCGGCAGCACCACGACCTTGGTGCCGACATCGGCCCGGTTGAACAGGTCGATAACGTCCTCATTGGTCAGGCGGATGCAGCCGGACGAGACGAATTTCCCGATCGTCGAGGGATCGTTGGTGCCGTGAATGCGGTACTGGCTGGTGCCGAGATACATCGCCCGCGCGCCGAGCGGATTGCCGGGACCACCGGCCATGAAGCGCGGCAGATAGGGCTGGCGCGCGATCATCTCGGCCGGCGGATGCCAATCCGGCCATTCCGCCTTGCGGCTGATGGTCTGCACCCCGGCCCAGGTAAAGCCTTCGCGGCCAACGCCGACGCCGTACCTGATGGCCCGGCCCTGCCCGAGCACGTAATAGAGCGTGGTGTTGCCGGTATCGATGACGATGGTACCCGGCGCCTCCGTCGTACCGAAGGGGACGACGGCGCGGCGAAGCCGTTCGGGCGTCGCGCCCTCGTCGGACGCGATCACCTCATCGGCGGGATAAGCATTCGGCTGGGTGGACGCGTAGCCGAGCGTCTGCGCGTTCGCAACATTCGAGAGCGCCGACGGTATCAGCAAAACGGCGGCGACGAGGACAAACGCGCGCGCCACGCACGACGAAAGCCGGCGATCGAAGCACTGTGTCATGAGACTGCCCCGTGGGATGTGTGCATCATTGGATGCTCTGCACCAACAAACGCGGCCACAAGCCGGCGGTTCCGAACCGCCGATGTCGCGTCGCATCACGTCAAGTGCGACGCCGCTCACGCCTGCGCGATTGGAACTCGCACCTTAGCGTCACGTTATGATCGCAGTCCGGTTCGCGACGTCGCTTTTGCCGTGTCACCGCCGCTTCGGGCGAGGGGAAACCATTGTGAGCGTCATTCCCACCAAGCCTTCGCCCGCCAAGCCTTTGGCCGCCAAATCCCCGCCGACAAAGCCGTTGCCCGGTGAACGCCAGGTTCCCCACGAGCAGGAAGGCACGCCGGTCCCCGAGAGCAAACTCGATTTGCCGCCGGTCATCCGCCGCACCGAAGTAGTGGCGATCGCGCTCGTCGGCTTGCTGATTATCTGCGTCATCGCCAGCCTCTATCTTGCCAAGGCGTTTCTTCTGCCGATCACGATGGCCTTTATCGTCGGGACTATGCTTTCCCCGGCCGCCAGCCTCCTGGAGCGCTACCGCATTCCGCGCGCGGTCGCCGCGGTGCTGATCGTGGCTGCCACCAGCGCCGCCGCCGCTTTCACGGTCGGCCTGATCGCCTCGCCCGCGATCGAATGGAGCGGCAAGCTTCCGGAGCTGGGAGCGCTTTTGAGGGACAAGCTGCATGTGTTCGACCGGCCGCTCGCGCTCTGGCAGGAGTTGCAGAGCATGCTCGGCGGGCCTGGTACGCTCACGACATTGCATCTGCCGAAGGTCGACTGGGTGCAGCCGACATTGGAATTCCTGTCGCCGACCTTTGCCGAATTCCTGCTGTTCATCGCGACGTTGCTCCTGTTCATCGCGAGCTGGCGGGACCTGCGCCGGGCCCTGATCCTGAATTTCGGCGAGCGGGCGTGGCGGCTGCGGACGCTGCGGATCCTCAACGAGATCGAGGAGCATCTCGGCAACTATCTGTTGCTGGTGACCATGATCAATGTCGGCGTCGGCATCGCCACCGGCCTGATCTGCGCGGTCACGGGCATGCCCAACCCGGCCAGTCTCGGCGCACTGGCGGCGATCCTGAATTTCATTCCGATCATCGGCCCGGTGGCAATGTTTGCCGTGCTGGTCGTGGTCGGCATTGTCGCGCTCCCGACCATCAGCGCCGGGCTGCTGGCGCCGGCCATGTTCGCCGTGATGACTTTCCTGGAAGGCCATTTCCTGACGCCGACGATCGTCGGCCGTCGGCTGGCACTGAACGCGCTTGCGGTATTCCTGGCGGTGGCGTTCTGGACTTGGCTGTGGGGCCCGATGGGCGCGTTCCTGTCGTCGCCGCTTCTGATCGTCGCGCTGATCGTGAAGGAGCACTTGATGCCGCCGGACTCGCCGCAACTGCCGGACGACTAACGAGTTTCGGATCGGGAACTTCCGAATGGACTGGGCGTTTGTTCCGCGGATGAACTCAGTACCCGGGAGCTTTCGATGTCTGACGCCGCCATGAAAAATCTGACGGACAAAGCGACCTACGAGCGCCTGCAGAAGGATATGACCGCTGTAAAAAACGATATCGCAGCCCTGACCGAGCAGATCACCGACGCGCTGAGCAGTTTTGCCGGCACCGCCGGCAAGCAGGCGCGATATGGCTTCAGGCAGGCGCGCGCCAATGCGGAACAGGTGGCCGACGACGTGTCCGAGCGCGGCAGCGCGATGCTGGACGCCGCCCAGGACGCCGCATCTTCGATCGAGGAGACGCTGGAAGACGCCATCACGCAGCGTCCGCTGGCAACCGTCGCCCTGGCGCTGGGGATCGGCTTTCTGATCGGTGTGGCGTGGCGTAGGTAGGTTTGGCGACGGATCGCGTGGCTGGACAGCCATGCCTTGCATCGTCTCTTGCATTCCCGTGGCGATGGAGCGCTACGGCGTGTTTTGTTGACGCGGTTCTCAGATCGAGGCGTGGCCATGTTTCAGCGACTGATCGACGATTTCAAGGAATCGACCGGCACCGCGTTGCGGCTGACTTCGCTGGCGGCAGCGGCAGCGATGGCATTGCTGGTCACGGCCGCCTTTCTCTGCGCAGCGGCCTTCGTGTTCGTGCTGGAGCGATACGGTCCCGTGCAGGCTTGCCTCACCGGTGCCGCCATCTTCTTCGTGGTCGCGCTCATCGCGGCCGGCTTCTACATGGTGCGCAAGAAAGAGATCGAGGCGCGCGCCAAACAGGCGGCGAAGGCGAAATCCACCGCGCAGACCGTGCTGTCCGATCCGATGCTGGTCGCGACCGGCATCCAGGTGATCCGCGCCGTCGGCGTCAAGAGGCTGATCCCGATTCTCGCGATCGGCGGACTGGCGCTCGGATTTCTCGCGAGCCGCGCCAACGCAAGCAGCGGCGAGGCGCCGGCGGAGTAGGTGAACTCGCCCGTCGTGAGATAACGAAGTTGTCGTCGGTCCGCGCGCATGCGTATCCAGCACGCAACAGCCCATCCAGATCATTGCGAGCCAACGGGTCGCAATAACGACGAGTGCCGAAGCACCACAAGCTGTCATCCCCCGCGAAAACGGGGGATCCAGTACGCTGCGGCCTATCGGTTCAATCACTGCTGTCTCTGGAATACTGGGTCACCCGCCTTCGCGTGTGACGATAACGAAATATGAGGCGGCCTTCTCGCGGCGCATTGCGCCCGAGTTTTGCCTAGAAAACCTCCCGCCCGCTTGTTCAGAGGGCGCAGGGAAGACCGGGTGCGCGCCGCACCCGCGGTCTCGTGTGCTATTGCGCAAAAGAACACGCACACGAGCATACAGGTACAGCGGGAGCATCCCGGCCTTCCCTGCGCAATGGCTTTACGGCTTACTTCGTGCTCTTCCCGGTGAACGGCTTTCTTGCCACCGTCGCCTCCGAGAAGCTTCGCTTCTCTGGGACTTAACGCCAGCACCGCGGCGCCAGAACCACACGACTTCGCCGTACGCGTCAGGCGCGTACGTCTAGCGCACCTCTCGCGTCCATCGCATCTCACCGCACGTTCGTGACGATCGCGAGCCGCCCCTCCATCGGGTGAGACGGGCGGAGTTATGCAAATGATTTGCGTGACAGGGGAAGCGGAATATTTTTGATTCCCGGGCTTGACGCGATTTCGTAAAATCAGAATTGATTTGCCCGTCGTGCCAATTGGCTTCGGCGCGAGCAAATCAGCTCTCGGTTTGTAGGGTGGGCAAAGCGCAAGCGTGCCCACCATCACTTGCACCGAACGGTTCGAATGGTGGGCACGGCGCTGTCGCGCCTTTGCCCACCCTACAGATCTCGCTTGGCGGATTGCCTCACGCCGCGGATCAGGTGACGCAGCGGCCGGGCTGAAGCAGTTTTGCGACTTCGGTCAACACGCTGACCGGCGGTTCGCAGGCGATCACCGTCTTCGATTTGTCAGGCTTGTTGTCTGGCTTGGCGGGTGGCGCCGGGCGGTTCCGCGCCTCCTCTTGAACCACGGGAACACGTACCACTACGGATGTGTCGTCGAGGCCGACGGTCCGGATCGTTATCGTCTCGGTCTGGCCCGCCGCGGCTTTGACGGCCGCCCGGTCGGCCTTGGCGGCGCGGTTGATGTCTGCTCCGCGGCTGATGTCTGTTCCGGGTGAGGTCGCGGCGAGCTTCAGCCGGCTGGCCAGATCGTGACCGGAAGCGAGCTGAACGGCGCCAAACGTAGCGAAGACGGCAAGAAGGGCAAAAATTGCTTTGAAAATCTGTGACATGGCTCGGTGTCCCTCGCCCCATGGCGATCACGAACACAACCCGAACCGAGTAGCCGTAGGTCCGATGCTTATCGATCACTTAACCGTGTATGAAAAAGATTCCCAAAAATATTTGTCGGAGGCTGGAACGACTTTGGGGGGCTCGGAGTCATCCTGGCAGCCGGTTATTCCCCCTGCCCCATTGACCGGCGACGTAGGGCGCGACCGTGGTGATGCCGGTCGCGCCCTGCTTTTTTTCAAGCCTGCCTGCTTCTATCGCCCCGCCGCCTTCATCTCCTCACTCGGCTTCACATCTTGCGATCTGCTGTAGATCGCAACCGCCACGATCAGCACCAGCGTCAGCGTGCCGAACAACGCGCGATAGGCTTCTTCCGTGCGCGCGCCGTTCGCGAGCGGCTCGAAGGCGCCGATGATGATGCCGGAGAGCGTCTGCATGCAGGCGACGCCGAGCATCACCGACGTGTTCATCGTCGAGATGCCGCGGCCGATCAGCCGATCCGGGAAGATGCCGCGGCCGTGGGTCATTACCATGGTGCTGGAGGCGGAGAAGAAGCCCATGGCGACGATGACGCCGATCGGTAGCCAGGCGGGCGGGTGGGAGAACAGCGCCAGAATCGCGAGCAGCAAAATGATCGCCGAGGTACCGCCAATGGCGATCCATTTGCGGGTGTCGAGCCGGCGGTCGAGCGGGCCGAAGGCAAGCATGCCGACCTGGTAGGCGACCACTGCGCAGAGCAGGACGTTGCCGGCCGCGATCGGGCTGAGGCCATGCACCTCGCGCAGGAACGCGCCGCCCCACAGGCCCTGCACGGTGAAGGTGCAGGCGTAGTTGCAGAAGTTCAGCGCCATGATCGGTTTCAGGCGCGGGTTACGCAGCACCTCGACCAGGCCTTTGAGCATCTCGCCGGGCGGCTCCACCTTGCGGCTCAGGAACGGGTGACCGGGCGGCGCGTCGCGCACCACCAGAAAGATCGCGATCGTGGCGAGCGCGGTGAAGACGACGACGGCGCCGAACACCGGACGCCAGCCGACCGCCTGCGACGCCCAGGCGAGCGGCGTGGTGGCGGCGAGGTTGCCGAGCAGGCCGATCGACAGCACGATCGCGGTTAGCGTGGAAAAACGATCCGGCGGAAACCAGCGCGAGATCACCACCATGCTGCCGATCAGCATCACGCCGCAGCCGGCCCCCATCAGCACGCGGCCGGTGAGCAGCACCGGCCAGCTCGGCGCCAGCGTGAACATTGCGCCACCAATGCAGGCCACGATCAGCATGCCGACCACGGTATAGCGGGGCCCGAAACGGTCGAAAAAGAAGCCGCACGGGATCTGCATCGCGGCGAAGCCGAAGAAGAACGCGCCGGTCAGCGCCCCCAGCGCTTCCGGCCCGATGGCGAGATCGCGCATCAGGTCGAGACCGATGGTGACGTTGGAGGCTCGAAAAAAATGGCTCGCGACATAGGCGGTCGCCAAGGTCGCAACGATAATCAGGCCCCGGCGGAGGGGGAAAGGCCGCTCGGCGGGCTGCATCGGCGAAGGGACGTTTCCGTTTGTTTTCTCGTTGCAACGAGCCTATGCGGGCGCGGCACACAGTTCAACAAGCAATCGAACCGATTGGAAGCCTCCGTGTCAGTGCGTGCATGGCCCCTTGCCCGAAAAAATCCGGCGCGCAGGTGGCGCGCCGGATAGTCCGACCAGCTTTCACGTCGAAGCTGGTGGCCCGAGCCAGGGGGAGGTGCCTGGCCGAGAACTCGGTAACGCCGGCGACCCCGGTCCCAACGTGCGGAATTCCGGGATCGGCGGCGTATCAGCAGAAGCAATCATACCGCCGGCTTCACAAGCCGGAGGTGAACTGCTTCACAGACCGCGGCACAAAAAGACAGGCGTGCGGCGGCCGCGCGGGATCCATTCCAACTCTACGCAACAACAATTCGGGTCAGTCCGCAGCCCGCGGTTCAATCGACCAATCAGAAATCATCCCGCAATGCCACCGCCATTGATCGCTCCGCGCGTCGCGAACGGCGGCAATTGCTGGCGGATTTCGCGTAGTCCCGGCCGCTCGGACGGATCGCGCCCGAGCGTTGCTTTCAATTCCGCAAGGTCGAGAAAAGCGTCGGCCTGACGCCGCAGTTCGTCAGCCACCATCGGAGGCTGGCTGGTCAGGGTCGAGACGACAGTAACGTGCACGCCGCGGCGCTGCACCGCCTCCAGCAGCGGGCGGAAATCCCCATCGCCGGAGAACAGAAACATCCTGTCGATGCGCCCGGCGAGCTCCATCGCATTGACGGCAAGCTCGACATGCATGCTGCCCTTCACCTTGCGGCGGCCGCTGGCGTCGACGAATTCCTTGGTGAGCTTGGTGACGACGGTGTAGCCGTTATAATCGAGCCAATCGATCAGGGGACGAATGGATGTATATTCCTGATCCTCAATAACGGTCGTGTAGTAGAACGCGCGCAACAACGCGCCACGGCCCTGGAACTCCTTGAGCAGACGCCGGTAATCGATATCGAAACCGAGTGTCCTGGCGGTCGCGTATAGATTGGCGCCATCGATAAAGACCGCGATTCTATCGGACGGTGTCATCAGACACTGGCCTCTCATTTAAGGGGACGCCGATCGTGCGAGCATTCGCTAAAGGCTTGCCCGCACGCTGCTAGGTACCATAGCTGACCGAGGTGACGAGGCAGGTGGCGCCGACGACCGGGAGGAACAATCGTGCGCTGCGCCGGTAGTTCAATCGATATGCATCCTGCCTCGACGCGCCAACGTTAAAGTGCGCGCGCGCCGAGCTCAATTGTACCGAGGTAAGCCGCCGGTATCGAAACGGATGGACCGACTATACGAAGGTTTATGAGCCGCAGTGACGCCGCGGGGCGCGATCTCAGCCGAACTGTGACGTAGGCTGCGTCAGCCGCGCCTGGCGCCCGCGACGTAGCCGGCTGTAACATCGCCCTTGTGGGCGAAGGCTGCCAGGGCTTTCATGCGGACGCTTGGCTCGCTGAACCAGCTTGGTATCGTCCGGCGCCGAGGGGCCGGAAGCCCGCATCGCTGCATCGGCGCTGCCACGAGCAAGCCGATCAGCCTGCCTTGTAATCAACCAAAAGGCGAATATGATCCGGCGCGTTGAAAATTGCAGAGTCTTCTATGTTGCGCCGAATCAGCCTGATTGCCCTGCTTACTACGATCGCCATGCCTGCTTTTGCGCAGTCCGAAACGATCAAGGAATGGCACAAGGAGATCATTGCCCGGTTGGATAACAGCAAGCGTTTTCCAGCGGCAGCGTCGGACCACCGCGGTACCGCCAAGGTCGGCTTCGTCCTGGACCGCAATGGCGGACTGGTTTCTCGCTGGCTCGAGGAAAGTACCGGCAATCGCGCGCTCGACGAAGAAAGCCTGGCGATTATCGAACGTGCCCAACCGTTTCCGATACCTCCGCCGAACCTGAACGAAGATCATCTGAGATTGGCAATCCCATTTATATTCGCGAACCGGCCCGGCTTCGCGAACCAGCCCGGCCCGTCGTGGGAACAGGAAGAAGCGAGGCTGAGGTCCAAGGTGAACAGCATCTGCCGCGGCTGTTGAGCCACACGGCTTCGATCGCGCCCTCCGCAACGCCAGCGTCACGCCGCCAGCACCATCCGCCACGACTTCACGCGCGCCGAGTGGTTTGCCCAGAATGAGCGCCGCTTCGACACGCACTACCTGGCCTACCGGCCTCCTTGCAGAACAGCTTTCACGGCTTTCCACGCCGGCGCGACGACAAACCCGACGACCGGAATCGATGCGGCGCCGATCAGCAATCCGATGACACCGGAGATGGCGGCCTCGACCACCCATTCGACAATAGCGGCGACGGGCGGCACCGCGTGCGCCGCAGCCTCGGCCGCCGCCTTGACGGCGTGTTCGATCGCGGGCGGGCCGAAGACCTCGAGGCCATGCAGGATGATGCCGCCGCCCACCCAGATCATGGCGGCGGTGCCGATCACACTGAGGAGTTTCAGAAGCAGGGGCATGCTGCGAACGATGCCGCGTCCGAGCACGCGGCCTAGAGCCGAGGCGCGGTCGCTCCGCGCCAGAGCCACGCCGACATCGTCGGCCTTCACGATCAGCGCGACCACGCCATACACGGCGACGGTGATTCCGATCGCCACGACCGCCAACACGAGCGCCTGCTTCCAAATGCTCCCCGCTGGGAGCGCCGCCAACGTGATCGCCATGATCTCGGCTGAAAGGATGAAGTCGGTCTTGATCGCGCTTGCGACCTTCTCGTCTTCGACTGACTGAGCGTTCAACGACACCGAGCCGAGCTGGGCCTCATGCTGGTGCGCCTGATGGGGCATGACCGCTTCGAGCACTTTCTCGACCCCTTCATAGCAAAGATAGACGCCGCCCAGCATCAGCAGCGGCGTGATCGTCCAGGGGAGGAAGTAGCTCAGCACCAAGGCGGCCGGCAACAGAATCAACAGCTTGTTGCGCAGCGATCCTGCGGCGATCCTACCCACAATGGGAAGCTCGCGCTTCGGCTCGAACCCGATCACGTAACCGGGCGTGACCGCGGTATCGTCGATCACGACGCCTGCGGCTTTTGCGCCCGCCCTGGCGGCCTGGCTAGCGACATCATCGAGGGAGGCTGCAGCTACCTTCGCGATACCAGCGACATCGTCGAGAAGGCCGATCAGCCCGATACTCATCGAATTCTACCCCCACACCATTCGCAGATTCATCGCAGACAAGCTGCGGCATGTACACGACGAGAAAAATCCGGCGCGCTAGTCGAGCGCGCCGGATGCATTCCTACTCACTCAACGAGGCCTAGATCAACCGGTGGCCGCACGCGGGGTCCGATTGCGCGAGTTGCGCTGGAAGAACAGCGCCTGGCTCGCGACCGCCGAAACCATCGCGGGCTGGAACGGTTTTGAGATCAGGAACGCAGGCTCGGGGCGTTCACCAGTCAGGAAGCGCTCGGGGTAAGCGGTGATGAACACCACCGGCACCTCGAACGCGCGCAGCAATTCGTTGACGGCATCGAGGCCCGACGAGCCGTCGGCGAGCTGGATGTCGGCGAGGATCAGGCCGGGCTTTTTGTTCTTGGCGAGCGCGACCGCGTCGGCATGGGTGCGGGCGACGCCGATGACGTTGTGACCGAGGTTCTTCACGAGGCTCTCGAGATCCATCGCGATGAAGGTCTCGTCCTCGATGATCAGGACGTCGGTGGCGATTTCCGCCGCCATCTCGCGGCCGGCGGTATCCGTCAGTTGCCGGGTCTCGGCGATGTCGGTATTGAGAATGAACGCCACCTCCTCCTCGGAGAAGCCTTCGAGCGACAGCAAGAGGAAAGCCTGCCGTGGCAGCGGTGTGATGTTCGACAGCCGCCGCTCCGGTGGCAGCGCCAGCGTCGCGACATCAGGATTGTCGTTGAGCGAGACCGAATTCCAGATCTGGGTGAACAGCTTGAACAGCCCGGCGCGCGGGCCGTACCGTTCATCCAGCAGCGAGCCATCCTGCAATAGGGCCTCCAGCATGGCGGCCACATAGGCATCGCCCGAGGCCTGGTTTCCGGTGAGCGCACGGGCATAGCGCCGCAACAGCGGCAGATGTTCAGCAACGAGCTGTGATCGGGACATCCCCATTCCATCCTTGTCTTGGGCCGTATCCTTGGCCGTTACTTAGGGTCGCATCTGGGCGGACGTAACCTGGAGCGCCGCGTCCGGCGCCAATTTAAAGGTTTCTTAAGCTCGATTCGGGGGGACCCGGTTCCCCTGTCACCCCGACTACTCGCGGAAGGCAAAAAAGTTCCAGAAAAAGTTCCCAGATTTCGGAACCATCCGCAGATATTCGCATTAGCCTCTGACCTATAACGCGGCGGCTAGGCCCAATTTCGAGGTAACCTCTTGAAACCACAGAGAATTAACTCTCGGGGAAGCGTGGATCAGACCATGAAGGAAGCAAAAAAGCAGGGCGGGCTCAATGCCGAGATTCAATCGAGGATCGGCCACCAGCTCCGTGCCATGTACGACGATGTGGTCCGACAGGGCGTGCCGGACCGCTTTGCGGAGCTGATCCGGAAGCTCGACGGGCCGGAGGCGGCGGCGGCCCAGATCGACGAAACAGCAAAAAATGACGGGAGGGACTAATGCCTCTCACGGACTCTCTTCGCGACGACATTTTGGCGTCGGTACCAAGCCTGCGCGCGTTCGCGATCTCACTTTCGGGCAATGGTGACCGTGCGGACGACCTTGTGCAGGAAACGTTGCTGCGCGCCATTGCCAACATTGACTCGTTCCAGCCCGGCTCGAACCTGCCGGCCTGGTTGTTCACCATCCTGCGCAATCTGTTTCGCTCGGACTATCGCAAGCGGCGGCGCGAGGTGGAGGACGCCGAGGGCAATTACGCGAAAACTTTGAAGACCCAGCCGTCGCAAAACGCGCATCTGGAGTTCGAGGAGTTTCGCACAGCGCTCGACAAGCTGCCGCAGGACCAGCGCGAAGCGTTAATCCTGGTCGGTGCCTCCGGCTTCTCCTACGAGGACGCCGCCGCCATCTGCGGCTGCGCGGTCGGCACCATCAAGAGCCGCGTCAACCGCGCGCGCTCGAAACTCTCAGCGTTGCTCTACGTCGAGGGCGCCGAGGATTTCGGACCCGATGAGACGGTGCGCGCCGTGATCGGCGGCAATGGCGGCTGACGACGCGATCGAGACGACATGGAAAAGGCGGCCCGAGCGGGCCGCCTTTTTTGTTTGACGTGATGTGAGATTTCGTAGCCCGGGTGGAGCGCAGCGCAACCCGGGAATCAAACCGCGAGAGTGGCCCCGAGTGTCGCGGAGCCTGTCATCGGGCGCGCGTTCGCGCGACCCGTTGGCTCATCCGGCTGCAAACCATGCGGGGACGGAGTGTGACCTACTTTACCGGCCGTACCGGCGCGGAAATCTCGCCCGTGCGGTCGCGCTCGGTCATGTCGACCACCGTGACCATCGGCGCGGTGAGTTCGTAGACATAGCTGACATCGGTGAAGTAGCGTTTTGCCGTGCCGCCGAGCGCTTCGGGCGCGACGCGGTCGAGCAGGATGAGGCCGAAATCCGAGTCTTCGCGCCGCGTCGCTGCGCTGGTGTTGAACTCTTCCCAGCGGAAATGGAAGATCGTGTCGGGCTCCTCGCCCGAGACTTCCCAGTTCGCGACGATATGCGGATGCTTGCCGACCAGCGACAGGCCCTCGTCTGAGTGCGAGGCCAGCTCGAAGAACAACAGCGAGAGCGACTGGGCGGCACGCGCGCTGACGGCGATATCCGGGCCGTTGACGACGATACGGTCGGCATGCGGGATCGCGCGCGACTCAAACAGGCCCTTGAGCTTGACGCCCTGCCACTGGCTTTCGCTGAGCAGCGTCACCACGTTCGACATCGCATGGATGCGGCCGATCAATAGCTCGCGCGACACATCCATGTCGGAGCCGTGGCGCAGCGTGCGCGTCACGATCGACTGGATCACGGCGAGGATGTTCTTGACCCGGTGGTTGAGCTCGTCGATGACGGCGGTCAAGCGCCGCTCGAAACCGATCCGCACCTCGATCTCGCGGCTAAGCCGCAGATTGTTGTAGGCGACATAGCCGAACAGCCCGCAGACGATGCCGGTGAGCGCCAGCCCAATGGCCGCGACGACGATCGCGGTCTGCTGCGCACGCTGCGCGGCGTTGTTCTTGGCGTAGTAGCCGAGCGACCAGTCGCGGCCGCCGAACGTTACCGTCCGCACCACCGACGGCAGCGGATCGCCCTGCCTCACCGCCCGCAGCGTGACGACGCCCTGCTCGTTGGCGACATATTCGTCATTGGCGTCATCAGGGTCCTTCAACACCACCGAAAACAGCGAGCGGTCGTCATCGGTCAGCATCAGCGGCGCCAGCTCGTAGGAAAAGGTGACGAAGCCGGCCGGCTCCGAACTGCCCTCCAGCAGAATTGGAGACGCCAGCACGAGGCCGATCGGCCCGTTCTGGCGCAACAGCGGGATCGGGTCCGAGGCCAGCGGCTTGCCGTTTGCCGCCGCCTGCGCCAGCATCGGACCGATCACCGAGTGGCGGTCGTAGGCGCGCCCGGGAAAGCCGAGCGTATCCGGACTGCGCGGCTCGAGATCCATCAGCACGTCGATCGGCTTGTTGATGGTCCGGAGATCCAGCGGCTTGTCGTCGAAATCCCTGATCGTCGGGTTGGTGAAGCCGGCCCCCTTCAACTCCGCCTGCGCCGCGGCCAGATCGCCCGGCTTCAGCCGCGCGATCCAGAACGCGCTCACGAAATCGGTCTTGAAGGCATAGATCGCCGAGCGCAGCGGCTGCAGCATGTTGGCCTTTACTACCGAAGGTGAGCGGAACAATCCGGATGCAACGCGCGCGAGCAATTCGCGCTCGGTCAGCCGGTCCTGCACCAGGCTGGCATGAACGTCGATAGCGCGCGACAGCGCGATGCCGTCGATTGCCAGTTCCTGCTCGTGAACGCGATAGGCTGCGAGACCGGAGAGCAAAACTCCGATCAGCGCGATGAAGCCGATAATGAAGCCCAGCCGAACCACTCGCTTACTCAGGAATGACGTGTTGGCGAAGACGTATTGGAAGCATTTCGAGGTCTGCCGGGGCAGAGACACATGGCAATAGCGCGAAGGCCAAGCGCGGCGAATATGACGGAGCGATCATCAGCACGCAACTGACAGCTTGGCAGCGGGCAAACAACACGGCAGCCGTTAACGCTGATTTGGCGGCGCCAGAAGTTGATAATCTGACAGCGTCGATTTGGTTCCGGCGCGGACGGACAAATCCGACGGCTGCGGCGGCGGACCGAGCATTAATGTTAACGCGCCGCTCACCTGCCGCTGGCCTGACCGCTTGTTCGGCCGCCTGTTCGCTGGGCCGGCTATCCCGCGCTCGCTGTGGTCCCTCTCCCCGTTCTTCACGGGGCGAGGGAGGTCTGGGCCCTACCGGGCCTTCGCGGCCGGGCGCAGGCCGCCCTTGGTCTCGATGAAGCCGATGATGCGATCGAGCCCCTCGCTCTTCTTCAAATTGGTCATCACGAACGGCCGCTCGCCGCGCATACGCTTGGCGTCAGTCTCCATCTTCTCCAGCGACGCGCCGACGTAAGGCGCCAGGTCGATCTTGTTGATGACGAGGAGGTCCGAGCGGGTGATGCCAGGCCCGCCCTTGGAGGGGATCTTGTCGCCGGCGGCGACATCGATCACGTAGATCGTGAGATCGGCGAGTTCGGGGGAAAACGTCGCGGCAAGATTGTCGCCGCCGGATTCGATCAGCACCAGATCGAGATCGGGAAATTTCGCGCGCATGTCGGCGACCGCCGCGAGATTCATCGAGGCGTCCTCGCGGATCGCGGTGTGCGGACAGCCGCCGGTCTCGACGCCGGCGATGCGGTCCGGCGTCAGCGAGCCCGAGCGGACCAGAAACTCCGCGTCCCATTTGGTGTAGATGTCGTTGGTGATGGCGGCGATGTCGTAGCGCTCGCGCATCGATTTGCAGAGCAGGTCCATCAGCGCGGTCTTGCCGGAGCCGACAGGACCGCCGACGCCGATACGGAGCGGGCCGTGAGATTTTGACATTTGCGATGCTCTTCTAGTTTCGCTTGGACGATCGTAGCCCGTATGGAGCGCAGCGCAATCCGGGATCAGTTGATCCGAACGTGAGGCGCCCCCGGATTACGCTTCGCTCCATCCAGGCTACAGCTTGCTGCGGCCTCATGACCTAAACAGCCGCGTATACTGCGTCTCGTGGCGAAGGCTGGCGAGATCGGCGCGGAAAGTGGCGCTGCCGAGATCGTCAAGGGAAGCTGCGAGCGCGCGGCGGGCGGTGGCGGCGACATCGGTTTCGAGGCCGGCGAGAATGCGCTGGCTGTCCGTTTGCCCGAGCGGCACTAGCCGCGCGCCGGCGGAAATCCAGTTCGACACCACGGCATGCAGGAAGGCATGGATCGCCGGCGCAAGCGGAACGGCATGGGCGGCGCTGACGACGCCAACCGCGACGGGATAGACGACCACGCCGCCGCACGCGGCAACCATGCCGTCGAGCCCGTCGCAGGCCCAGGCTGCGCGCGCGATATCGATGAAGGCGCGGCCCTGCGTTGTCGTCTCGAGCTGACGCTCCCGCGAGGGCACGAAGGCAGCGGCGAGTTCGGCGATGTCGCGCAACGCCGTGGCGTCCTGCGCGGACGCAGCGCGATGCGCCTGCGCCAGAAATACGGCGTCACAGAAACCGGAACCGTCAACCAGCATCGCAGCTAGCCAGTCGCGCAGCGAGGCGGCGTCGGTAATGTCACCGGCCTCAACCGCCCATTCGATGCCGCTGGAATAGGAGAATGCGCCGACCGGGAAGGACGGCGACAGCCAGGTCATCAGCCGGTACAGCGCCGCTGACTCCTCCGCACTCATTCCGCTGCTCGCGTCGGCGGGCGCAGGCTCACTTGTGGTCATGAGCATGGGAATGATCGTGGTGGTGATGATCGTGGTCGCAATGTTCATCGTGATGAGGATGGTCGTGATGATGGTGCGCGTGATTGTCATGATGGCGATGATGGTCATGACCGTGGCCATGATCATGCGTAGCATGATCATGTGCCTGGCTCGCCGCATACGCCCCGCCTTCGGGATCGAACGGCGCCTCGATTTCGATGATGCGCGCACCCAGCCCCTTCACCATCGCCTCGATGACATGATCGCGGCGAATACGCAGGCCCTTCGGCATGATCTGGGTCGGCAGATGGCGGTTGCCGAGATGCCAGGCGATGCGGACCAGATGCAGGGGATCGACGCCGCGGATCTCGATCAAGGGCTCGGCGGCCGCGACCACCTCGATCAGCCGGCCGTCCTCCAGCACCAGCGCGTCACCGCCGCGCAGCGCCACCGCGTTCTCCAGGTCGAGCAGGAATTCGAGTCCGCGCGTGCCCGTCATCGCCATCCGCCGCCGGTGCCGGTCGTCGAAATCGAGCACGATGGTGTCGGCGGCTGATTGCGTCCAGCGATGCTGGCCCAAAACTTTGGTCGCGCGGATCATGTGGAAATACCTGAAGCGCATTCGGGCATCTGGGCTTCATCCTTCAAGACGGCGCTCTGCGCCTCCTCAGGATGAGGTCTAAGACCCTCATGGTGAGGAGCGCGGCAACGCCGCGCGTCTCGAACCAAGAGGCCACTGAATGCGC
This sequence comes from Bradyrhizobium sp. 157, assembly GCF_023073815.1. NCBI lineage: Bacteria > Pseudomonadati > Pseudomonadota > Alphaproteobacteria > Hyphomicrobiales > Nitrobacteraceae > Bradyrhizobium > Bradyrhizobium sp. 157. The sequence goes on from NZ_JADPKF010000065.1 coordinate 107,707, forward strand.
AGCAATACGCGAACACTAAAACTTCTCCACCTTGCCGTCGCTGATGATCTCGATCACCGTCGGCGCGGTCTTCATCTGCGAGGAGTATTCCCGCCACACCTTCATGTGAGGCGCACGGCCATGTGCATTGAGGTCGTCGCGGGTCTCCCAACGCTCCACCACCACATACAGGTTTGGATCGTTCACGCTGACATGGCCTTCATAGGAGATGCAGCCTTTCTCTTTCAGAGTTTCGGCGATACAGGCCTTGTGCCCCTTGATGAAGTCGTCCTTGTTTTCCGGCTTCATCGGCGTGGTGGCGATGACGTAGATCATGAGTTTCTATCCCTTGTTTTTCTTGATTAGCGGATGTCGACCTTTTCGGGGGTAATGACTTCGATCTTCGGCGGCGCCGACATGCATTTCACGGCGACGCGGCCGAACGTCTTCATGTGCTCGGCGCCACGATGCGGCACCAGCGCCTCGGCATTTTCCCACTGCTCGACGAACACCATTTTTGAGGGATCGGTGACGCTCTCATGCAGGTCATAGGCGATGTTGCCGGGTTCTTTCCGGGTTTCCTTGATGCAGGCGGTGGCGGCCGCGATGAAATCGGCGCGCGTTTCGGGCTTGATGGTCAGCGTGGCAACGACGTAGATCACTCGATCCTCCCGGACTTTTTGTTCTGGTTCCGGGAAGGACCTTACCCCAGAAGCGCGATCGAACGCAAAACCGGTGCCCACCCACGGATCAAGTCCGAGGGCATGCTTTTGCTGATCGCTTTAGAACATGAAATACTTCTGCGCCATGGGCAGAACCTCGGCCGGGGCGCATGTCAAAAGCTCGCCGTCTGCGCGCACCTCATAGGTTTCGGCATCGACCTCAATCTTTGGAGTGGCGCTGTTGTGGATCATGCTCTTCTTGGAGATGCCGCCGCGGGTGTTTTTCACCGGATAGAGCGTCTTGCTGATGCCGAGCTTGCGCGCGAGGCCGCCAGTTATCGCGGCCTTGGAGGTGAACACCACCGAGGACGCCGTCAGCGACTTGCCGAAGGCGGCGAACATCGGCTGGTAATGCACCGGCTGCGGCGTCGGGATCGAGGCGTTGGGATCGCCCATCGGCGCCGCCACGATCGAGCCGCCCTTGATGATGCAATCGGGTTTCACGCCGAAGAACGCCGGCGACCATAGCACGAGATCGGCGAGCTTGCCTTTCTCCACCGAGCCGATCAGTTTCGACACGCCATGCGCGATCGCGGGGTTGATGGTGTATTTGGCGATGTAGCGCTTGACGCGGAAATTGTCGTTGTCGTTGCCCTTGTCCTCGGGCAGCGCGCCGCGCTGCTTCTTCATCTTGTCGGCGGTCTGCCAGGTACGGATGATGACTTCGCCGAGCCGGCCCATCGCCTGCGAGTCCGATGACATCATCGAGAGCGCGCCGAGATCGTGCAGGATGTCTTCGGCCGCGATCGTCTCCTTGCGGATACGGCTTTCGGCGAAGGCGAGGTCTTCCGCAATCGAGGGATCGAGATGGTGGCACACCATCAGCATGTCCAGATGCTCGTCGATGGTGTTGCGGGTGAAGGGGCGCGTCGGATTGGTCGAGGACGGCAGCACGTTTTTCAACCCGGCGATCTTGATGATATCAGGCGCGTGCCCGCCGCCGGCGCCTTCGGTATGGAAAGCATGGATGGTGCGGCCCTTGAAGGCTTTTACCGTGTCCTCGACGAAGCCGGATTCGTTCAGCGTGTCCGAATGCAACATCACCTGGACGTCGTAGTCATCGGCGACCGCGAGGCAGTTATCGATCGCAGCCGGCGTGGTGCCCCAATCCTCATGCAGCTTCAGCGCGCAGGCGCCGGCCTTGATCATTTCGACCAGCGCGGCGGGTCGCGCCGCGTTGCCCTTGCCGGAAATGCCGAGGTTGACCGGGAAGGCGTCGAACGACTGGATCATCCGGCCCATATGCCAGGGACCGGGCGTGCAGGTGGTCGCAAAGGTGCCGTGCGACGGGCCGGTGCCGCCGCCCAGCATCGAGGTGACACCAGACATCAGCGCGTGCTCGATCTGCTGCGGGCAGATGAAATGGATGTGGCTGTCGAAACCGCCCGCGGTGAGGATTTTTCCTTCGCCGGCGATGACGTCGGTGCCGGGACCAATCACGATGGTGACGCCGGGCTGGATGTCGGGATTACCGGCCTTGCCTATGGCGGCGATCATGCCTTCCTTGATCGCAACGTCGGCTTTCACGATGCCCCAGTGATCGACGATCAGCGCATTGGTGATGACGGTATCGGCCGCGCCCTGCCGGTTCGTGACCTGCGACTGCCCCATGCCGTCGCGGATCACCTTGCCGCCGCCGAACTTCACCTCCTCGCCGTAGGTGGTGAAATCCTTTTCCACCTCGATGATGAGATCGGTATCGGCCAGCCGCACCTTGTCGCCGGTGGTCGGCCCGAACATGTCGGCATAGACGCTACGTTTGATTTTTACGGACATATCAGGCTCCAGCGTTCAGATCTGAATTTCGTGCCAATTGCCGGCAGGGCGACTCGCGGCCACCCCTCTCCCCAACCCTCCCCCGCAAGGGGGGAGGGAGTCTGACGAGTGTGCGCACCTCACCTTGCATCGCGGCTGCTGCGGGAGATGGCATTACAGCTCCCGGACGTCGTTAGCGTGCTTGGGGGATGCATCGGCTTGTGTCAGGGACGCATCGGCGGAAGGGTTCCCTCCCCTCTTGCGGGGGAGGGCTAGGGAGAGGGGTGCCGCTTGCTCCGCTGCTAGACCAATGGCGAGCACGACACCTTCGAGGTTCTTCAAGACCTCGTCATTGGTGAAGCGCAGTACGCGATAGCCGCGAACCTCAAACCATCGGTCACGCCGTTCATCGTGACGGAGGCGTTCCACAAAGTCGTGGCTCTCGCCGTCAAGTTCAACGACCAGCTTGCAAGAGTGAGCAGCAAAATCGGCTATGTAACTGCCCATCGGAACTTGTCGGCGAAAGCCAAAACCCGCGAGCCGTTTCGCCTTGAGATGGCGCCAAAGCAACGTCTCCGCACGCGTCATCTCGCGCCGTAAACGCTTGGCGCGATCTCGCTGAGTCTTGCTGACCTCGTCGTGTGGCATACCCCTCCCCCCAACCCTCCCCCGCAAAGGGGGAGGGAGCGGCACCAGTGTGCTCACCTCACATTGCATCATGGCGACCGCTGATGTGATTGGCACGAGTCAGGGACGCACCGGCGGACGGGTTCCCTCTCCCCTTGCGGGAGAGGGTTAGGGAGAGGGGTGCCGCTTGCTCCGATGCTTGACGAATCGCGGCAGCGAGACTGTCGAGCGCATTTCGAGTTTGGTTCGCACCGCGACGACTCTCTCCGGACGGAGTCCGGGGCATACCCCTCTCCCCAACCCTTCCCCGCAAGGGGGGAGGGAGCCCAGCCAGTGTGCTCACCTCACTGCAACTCATCACAGCGCGTTCCCGCAAATCACAGCTTGCCCATCACGTCGCCGCGGAAGCCGTAGATGGTGCGCTTGCCGGCGAGCGCGACGAGTTGCACGTCGCGGGTCTGGCCGGGCTCGAACCGGACCGCGGTGCCGGCGGCGATGTCGAGGCGCATGCCGCGCGCTTTTTTGCGGTCGAATTTCAGTGCGGGATTGGTTTCGAAGAAGTGGTAGTGCGAGCCGACCTGGATCGGGCGATCGCCGGTATTGGCGACGGTGAGTGTCACCGTCTTGCGGCCGGCGTTGAGTTCGATCTCGCCGTCCTTGATGAAGCGTTCGCCGGGGATCATCTATGCTACCTCACAAACTTTGCTGCGTCATGGCCGGGCTTGTCCCGGCCATCCACGTCTTACTATCTGATTCAAGAAAGACGTGGATGCCCGGGACAAACCCGGGCATGACGACGTCGATATGTCCGCGCGCCTCATCGTATCGGCTCATGCACGGTGACGAGTTTGGTCCCATCCGGAAACGTCGCTTCGACCTGGATGTCGTGGATCATCTCGGGGATGCCCTCCATCACCTGCGCGCGGGTAAGCACCTGGGCGCCGGCCTGCATCAGCTCGGCGACGGTGCGGCCGTCGCGGGCGCCCTCGACGATGAAGTCGGAGATGATGGCGACCGCCTCGGGGTGGTTGAGCTTGACGCCGCGCTCCAGCCTGCGGCGTGCCACCATGGCCGCCATCGAGATCAAGAGCTTGTCCTTTTCGCGGGGGGAAAGATTCATGCGAGCACTCTGGTGATTGTCTCTAGTTGAGCCGCAGCGGTTAATTGAGCCAAAGTCTTGGAAGCGCCACGCCGCTGGCGCGGCCGAGCACCGTCATCATATCGGCGCGCAGCCGGGCCGCATCTTGGGCACAGAAGCGCGCCATTGCAAATCCATTCCAGCAGGAGATGCCGACCTCGCCGCCAAACGTTTCCGAGGCTTCGCGGATCTGCTCCACGATTGCCTCATCGCCGGGCACAATCAGCGCGGTGCCGATGGCGACGCCGCCTTTCGCAACGGCCGGCCGCGCCAGTTTAGCGCCGATGTCGCCGTCGAGCCGGATGGTCTCCGCAAACACCAGCTTGCCGCCGCGGCGCAGTCGCCAGCGGTCGACGAACTCGCCGTGCCGCATCGTTTCGCCCATCGCCGCGCGGCCGAACACCACGATTTCGCAGAGCAGAAGCGAGGCGTCGTCGGCCAGATCGATGTCGATGCGGCGGATGATCCGGGCACGATCAAACAGGATGGTTTCTTGCGGCAGCCAGGCAAGATGCGCGCCCGCTTCCGCCTTCAGGGCGATGGCGAGTTGCGCGGCAGGACCGGGGGCGCGATAGACCTTTTCGGCCGCTGCCGTCGTCAGCGTCAGCCGCGTCCCCTCACCGGCCCCGATGTCGATGTCGAAACGGTCGCCGCCGGCAATGCCGCCGGCCGTGTTGACGAACACGCCGGACAACCCTTCTGCTTCGGGCGAGGGAAAACGTACGCGGAGCGAGCCGGATTCATGCAGGTCGCCGCGGCGGGTGACACCATCCTGCAGATGCACGCCGAACCGCACCGCACCCTGGGCCCGGTTGGCCGCGAACGTTGCCGAAGCCGCGCGCGTGATATCGGTCCGCATCCGTCCCCCAAACGGTGTGTGCCGCGCTCGAAAACGTTACAGCGCCATCTGGCGGCTGATCTCCGCGGGATCGAGATTGGCGCGGTCGCAGGCATATTTCACCGCGCCCCGATCCATGACCGCAAAATTGTCGCCGAGCTCACAGGCAAAGTCGAGATATTGTTCGACCAGCACGATGGCGATGTTGCCGAGGCTGCGCAGGTAAGAGATGGCGCGGCCGATGTCCTTGATGATCGAGGGCTGGATGCCTTCGGTTGGCTCGTCCAATAACAACAGTTTCGGCCGCATCACCAGCGCACGGCCGATCGCGAGTTGCTGCTGTTGCCCACCCGAGAGATCGCCGCCGCGCCGGCCCAGCATCGTATTCAGCACCGGAAACAGCGAGAACACGTCGTCGGGGATATAACGGTCCTCGCGCTTGAGTGGTCCGAAGCCGGTCTTCAAGTTTTCTTCCACCGTCAACAGTGGGAAGATCTCGCGTCCCTGTGGTACGAAGCCGATGCCGCGCCTCGCGCGCTCGTAGGGCTTCAGCCCGGTGATGTCGTTGCCTTCAAGCGTAATCGAGCCACTCGCGATCGGATACTGGCCGACCATCGCGCGGAGCAGCGAGGTCTTGCCGACGCCGTTGCGGCCCAGCACGCAAGTTACCTTGCCCGGTTCAGCCGACAGCGAGACGCCGCGCAAGGCTTGCGCTGCACCGTAGTAGAGATTGATGTTGTCGACCTTCAGCATACAAGCGGCCTCCACATCTCGTATCCCGCGCGCGGTGCAGCACGCAGTGATGCACCGCAGATGCGGGATCCAGAGTGGGTCCCGGTTCTACAGCGCATCATTTCGCTGCGCTCATGCTGCGCTGTGCCCGGGACACGAAACTGCATATCTGCTTCCACGCCTATCTTCCCAGATACACTTCAATCACGCGCTCGTTCGCCGAGACCTGATCGATAGTCCCCTCCGCCAGCACGGTGCCTTCGTGCAGGCAGGTCACCTTGACGCCGAGTTCGCGCACAAAGGTCATGTCGTGCTCGACGACCATGACGGTCTTTTCCTTGTTGATTTCCTTCAACAGCTCGGCGGTCTGATGCGTTTCGACGTCGGTCATGCCCGCGACCGGTTCGTCGACCAGGAGTAGCTTTGGGTCCTGCGCCAGCAGCATGCCGATCTCCAGCCACTGCTTCTGGCCGTGTGACAGGCTTCCTGCCAGACGATTGCGCGCATCGGTCAGGCGGATGGTTTCGAGCACGCGGTCGATCCGCTCGGATTCATCGTTGCTGCCGCGCCAGAACAGCGTGCCCTTGACGCTGTGGTCGACATTGAGCGCCAACAACAGATTGTCCTCGATGGTCTGGCTCTCGAACACCGTCGGCTTCTGGAATTTGCGGCCGATGCCGAGTTCGGCGATATGGGTCTCATCCAGCCGCGTCAGGTCGATCATGCCGTCGAACAGCACTGTGCCTTCGTCCGGCTTGGTCTTGCCGGTGATGATGTCCATCATCGTGGTCTTGCCGGCGCCGTTCGGACCGATGATGGCGCGCATCTCGCCTGGCTCGAGAGTAAGCGAGAGATTGTTGATGGCGTGAAAGCCGTCGAACGAGACGTGCACGCCGTCGAGATAAAGCAGCGCCGAAGTGGTCCTTCCCTCCATGACACTCATGCGCTCACTCCGCCGGCTTCGGTTCGCCGACGCCGTCTTCGAGCGCGGCGCTTTCGGCATTGGCCACCTGCGTTTCCTTCCGCGAATCCCGCCAGGCGTTGAAGGTGCCGACGATACCCTTCGGCAGCAGCAGCGTCACCAGAATGAACAGCGCGCCCAGCATAAACAGCCAGTACGGCGCCAGCGGGCCCGAGGTGAAGTAGGTCTTTGCGTAATTGACGACGACAGCGCCGAGCGCGGCACCCACCAGCGTGCCGCGGCCGCCGACGGCGACCCAGATCACCGCCTCGATGGAATTGCCCGGCGCGAATTCGCTTGGATTGATAATGCCGACCTGCGGCACGTAGAGCGCGCCGGCAACGCCGGCCATGCAGGCCGACAGCGTGAATACGAACAGCTTGTAGGATTCGACGCGGTAGCCGAGGAAGCGGGTGCGCGACTCGGCATCGCGGATTGCAATCAGGACCTTGCCGAGTTTCGAGGTTACCACCGCCCGGCAGATCAGGAAGGCCATGATCAGCGCGAGGCAACTCAGCGCGAACAGAGCGGCGCGGGTGCCGTCGGCCTGCACGTTGAAGCCGAGGATGTCCTTGAAATCGGTCAGGCCGTTGTTGCCGCCGAAACCGAAATCGTTGCGGAAGAACGCCAGCAGCAGCGCGTAAGTCATAGCCTGCGTGATGATCGAGAGATAGACGCCGGTGACGCGGGATCGGAACGCCAGCCAGCCGAAGCAGAACGCGAGCAGGCCCGGAACAAGAATGACCATCAGCGCCGCAAACCAGAACATATCAAAGCCGTGCCAATACCAGGGCAGCGCCGGATAGTTCAGGAACACCATGAAGTCGGGCAGAATCGGATTGCCGTAGACGCCGCGGCTGCCGATCTGGCGCATCAGGTACATGCCCATCGCGTAGCCGCCGAGCGCGAAGAACGCGCCGTGGCCGAGTGAGAGAATGCCGCAATAGCCCCAGATCAAATCGATCGAGAGCGCGAGAATGGCGTAGCAGGCGTATTTGCCGAACAGCGCGACTAGGTAGGTCGGCACCTGCAGCGCGGAGCCCGCCGGCAGCAGCAGGTTGGACAACGGGATCAGCACGCCGACGCCGGCGACGACGACGAGGAAGATCGTGGCGCTGCGATCGAGCGAGCGTGTGAGGATATGCGGTGTCATTGGCGGCACGCTCCCTCTCCCGCTTGCGGGGGAGGGCTGGGGTGGGGGCCTCTCCACGAGCGCCAGCGCCCGGTGCAGGCACCCCCACCCGCCGCGCTCTGGCGAGCGCGTCGACCTAAGAGCGAGCTTCGCTCGTCTCGACCCCCGCAAGCGGGAGAGGTAAGCGGGCATCGCCCAGGATAGCCATTCATTACGAAAACCGGAATCATGCTTCCACCGCCCGGCCTTTGAGCGCGAACAGGCCGCGCGGACGTTTCTGGATGAACAGGATGATCAGCACCAGGATGGCGATCTTGCCGAGCACGGCGCCCGCCACCGGCTCCAGGAACTTGTTGGCAATGCCGAGCGTGAAGGCGCCGACCAGGGTGCCCCAGAGATTACCGACGCCGCCGAATACGACGACCATGAAGCTGTCGATGATGTAGCTCTGGCCGAGATTGGGGCTGACATTGTCGATCTGCGACAGCGCCACGCCGGCAATCCCGGCGATCCCCGAGCCAAGACCGAAAGTCAGCGCATCGACGCGCGAGGTGGCGATGCCCATCGAAGCCGCCATGCGCCGGTTCTGCGTCACCGCGCGCATCTCGAGCCCGAGCGCGGTGTAGCGCAGCATGGCGAGCAGGATGACGAACACCGCGAGCGTGAAGCAGAGGATCCAGAGCCGGTTATAGGTGATGGTGATCTGCCCGAGCTCGAACGCGCCGCTCATCCAGGAGGGATTGCCGACTTCGCGGTTGGTGGGGCCGAACGCCGTGCGCACGGCCTGCTGCAGCACCAGCGACAGGCCCCAGGTCGCGAGCAGCGTTTCCAGCGGGCGACCATAGAGGAAGCGGATGATGCCGCGCTCGATCGCTACACCGACTGCGCCAGCAACGAGGAACGCCAGCGGCACCGCGATCAGGAGCGAATAATCGAACAGGCCAGGATAGCTGGTGCGGATGACTTCCTGCACCACGAAGGTGGTGTAGGCGCCCAGCATCACCATTTCGCCGTGGGCCATGTTGATGACGCCCATGACGCCGAAGGTGATGGCGAGCCCGATCGCGGCAAGCAGCAGTACCGACCCGAGCGACAGGCCGTACCAGGCGTTTTGCACCATCGACCACATCTGCAGATTGCCCTGGATCGAGGCGATCGCGCTTGCTACGGCACGCGCGACATTGGGCGGCAGGTCACTGCCCAAGCCGGTCAGCAGCGCCATCGCCTCCTGATCGCCGCGCGCCTTAACGAGGGCGACCGCTTCGAGCTTCTCGATCTCGGTCGCGTCAGACTTGTAGAGCAGGATGGCGGCGCGGGCTTCCGCGAAGGCGGCCTTGACGGCTTTGTTGGTCTCCTTCGCCAGGGCGCCGTCGATTACGGGCAGCGCGCTCTCCTCATGGCTCTTGAAGACCGATTGCGCGGCCGCGATCCGCTTGGCCGGATCGGGCGACAGCAGCGTCAGGCCGCCGAGTGCGGCTTCCACGGCGCGACGCAGGCGGTTGTTGAGGCGAACCGCCGCCGCACTGTCCGGCAGCTTGTCCACGGCGGCACCGGTCGCAGCATCGATGATCTTGCCGTCGCTCCCGGTGACGAAAACCTTCTTGGTATCCGGATCGGCCGACAGGCGGCCTTCCTGCAGCGCGCTGATGATGGGAAAGGCCAGCGGATTGCCTGATGTCGCAACCGCGCCGATCGCCTCATCGGCGTCGGAAAAATCGTCGTTGGCGAACTTGGTGACGGCGTCTTCGAACGGACCCGCTAGCGCCGGCGCTGCAAAGGCTACGGCGAGAGAAATCGCGAGCAAAAGCGCGCGAAGACGATCAAGGAAATTGGCAGACACAATACGACCCCGGCAGGAGTATGGGGAGAAGGCGGCGGCAGCGCCGCCTTCTCCAGTCGTTCTCTTCGAAGAACTCTTGGAAGTTCTTTATTGCAACTCAGTCGGATCATGATCCTGTCGGATCAGATCGACATCAGGAGCCCTGACCGCCGCACTTGTTGGTCTTGGTGTTGTAGTTGCCGCACTTCTTGCCGACCCAGTCGCCGATCAGGTCCTTGGAGCCCTCGAGCTCCTTCGACCAGGCGTCGCCCGCGACAAGACCCGGGGTCTTCCACACCACGTCGAACTGGCCGTTGGCTTTGATTTCGCCAATGAACACCGGCTTGGTGATGTGATGGTTGGGCAGCATCTTGGAGGTGCCGCCGGTCAGGTTCTTGGCTTCGATGCCGGGGAGCGCATCGATCACCTTGTCCGGATCGGTCGACTTCACCTTCTCGACCGCCTTCACCCACATCTCGAAGCCGATGACGTGCGCTTCCATCGGATCGTTGGTCACGCGCTTCGGATTCTTGGTGTAGGCCTGCCAGGCCTTGATGAACTTCTCGTTCTCGGGCGACTTGATCGACTGGAAATAGTTCCAGGCGGCGAGATGGCCGAGCAGCGGCTTGGTGTCGATGCCGGCGAGTTCTTCTTCACCGACCGAGAACGCGACCACTGGAATGTCGGTCGCCTTGATGCCCTGGTTGCCGAGCTCCTTGTAGAAGGGAACGTTGGCGTCGCCGTTGATGGTGGAGACCACGGCGGTCTTCTTGCCGGCCGAGCCGAACTTCTTGATGTCGGCCACGATCGTCTGCCAGTCACTATGACCAAACGGCGTGTAGTTGATCATGATGTCTTCCTGCTTGACGCCCTTCGACTTCAAGTAGGCTTCGAGGATCTTGTTGGTGGTGCGCGGATAGACGTAGTCGGTGCCGGCCAGCACCCAGCGCTTCACCTTCTCGTCTTTCATCAGGTAGTCCACGGCCGGGATCGCCTGCTGGTTCGGCGCAGCACCGGTGTAGAACACATTGCGCTCGCTCTCCTCGCCTTCGTACTGCACGGGGTAGAACAGGATCGAGTTCAGCTCCTTGAACACCGGCAGCACGGACTTGCGCGACACCGAGGTCCAGCAGCCGAACACCACCGAGACCTTGTCCTTGGTGATCAGCTCACGGGCCTTTTCGGCAAACAGCGGCCAGTTCGAGGCGGGGTCGACGACGACGGCCTCGAGCTTCTTGCCGAGCACGCCGCCCTTCTTGTTCTGCTCGTCGATCAGGAAGAGAATGGTGTCCTTCAGCGTGGTTTCGCTGATGGCCATGGTGCCGGAAAGCGAATGCAGGACGCCGACCTTGATGGTCTCCTGCGCTTTGGCGTTCGAGAACGCAGCCAGACCCAAAACCAGGCCGGCAGTGGCCGCCAGCCAGCGGCGGCGACTCAGCGTCGCTATATCGTGAGTCAATTTTGTAAGCATGAAATGTCATCTCCCTGACGCAGGCGTTGAACGCTGCGAAACGGCCCCACGGCCGCCTGCGTTAAAGGAATCGCAAGAACCATGCCATCGCTCGATGGTCGGATAAGCTGCTATAATCGCTTGGAAATCGCGGCTACGCGAAAGTCGCGGGCGGGAAATCTGCCTATTTATTACGCGGTAGAAATGTATGCTTTGGTGGCAAACTATCCATTTTTTGTGCAAATGTCGCAATTTGGCTAAATTTCTTGCACGAAATTTGGTCGTTTGGGTTGGCCAAGCGGCACGGCGCGATCTGACCGACCGGTTCCTTTTAACCGCGCTGGCGTGGCGCGCCGAATTTACCTTGAAAGCGGCGCGCAGGTGCTCCATATGACTGTCGTGACCTAGAGAATCATCAGGTCCTTGCGAGCCGCGTGTTCTGATCCCGTTTTGCGGTTTCTGGCTTGCCCCCTTCAGCTAGCAAAACCGACGCCCCAAACACGCGGGTGTCTCTGACACACTCGCGCGCTCCTGGCCGACATCGCCGGGCGCCTGCCTCTTTTAATGGAAAGAACCACCCTTTTGACCTCCTTTCAGGATTTCGGCCTCGCCGATCCCATCTCGCGTGCGCTCAAGGAAGAAAATTACCACACGCCCACGCCCATCCAGGCCCAGACCATCCCCCTCGCATTGACCGGCCGTGACGTCGTCGGCATCGCCCAGACCGGCACCGGCAAGACCGCAGCCTTCGCGCTGCCGATCCTGCACCGGATCCTGGAGAACCGCATCCGGCCGCAGCCGAAGAGCTGCCGCGTGCTGGTGCTGTCGCCGACCCGCGAGCTGTCAGGCCAGATCCTCGACAGTTTCAACGCCTATGGCCGCCACATCCGCCTGACCTCGGCCTTGGCGATCGGCGGCGTGCCGATGGGCCGCCAGGTCCGCTCGGTCATGCAGGGCGTCGAAGTGATGGTGGCGACCCCCGGCCGCCTGCTCGATCTCGTTCAAAGCAACGGGCTGAAGCTGAACCAGGTCGAGTTCCTGGTGCTCGACGAAGCCGACCGCATGCTCGACATGGGCTTCATCAACGACATCCGCAAAGTCGTCGCCAAGCTGCCGATCAAGCGGCAGACGCTGTTCTTCTCGGCCACCATGCCGAAGGACATCGCGGAACTCGCCGAAGCCATGCTGCGCGACCCCGCCCGCGTGGCGGTGACGCCGGTGGCGTCGACTGTCGAGCGTATCACCCAGCGCATCATCCAGGTCGATTTCTCAGCCAAATCGGGCGTGCTGGCGCAGCTTCTGAAGCAGGAACCGGTTGACCGCGCGCTGATCTTCACCCGCACCAAGCACGGCGCCGACAAGGTCGTGAAGACGCTGGAGAAGGCCGGCATCTCGGCCAACGCCATTCACGGCAACAAGTCACAGAACCACCGCGAGCGCGTGCTGGCGGCGTTCCGCACCGGCGAGATCCGCACCTTGGTCGCCACCGACATTGCCGCGCGCGGCATCGATGTTGACGGCATCAGCCATGTCGTGAATTTCGACCTGCCCAACGTTCCCGAAACCTATGTCCACCGCATCGGCCGCACCGCGCGTGCCGGCGCCGAAGGCGTGGCGATCTCGCTGATCGCTGGCGCCGAGGAAATGGGCTATCTGCGCGACATCGAGCGGCTAATTCGCATCGCGCTGCCGCGGGAAGACCGCCGCACGCCGGGCAGAAGCGACGCCGCGCCTGCCGCGCCTGCCCAACACCGGGGTGGACGCTCGGCGCCACGTGCCCACACCGTGAGGTCCAATGACGCGGGCCAGCCTTCAAAAGGCCCTCGCCGACGCCGCCGCGGTGGTGGTAATAATGCGCCGCAGCCGAACCGGCATGAAGGGCCGCGTCCGGCGCAGCAGGGCGGCAAGAGCCAGGCCGGCCACAGCGAAAGCATTCAAGGCGTCGCCTTCTTGCATCGCGAGAGCCGTCCGAATAATCAACCGAACCGTAGCCACCGACCGCAGCGCTAGCCTCGATCGACCTGGAGACCACCATGGCTAAAGAAGAGCTGATCCAGTTCGAAGGACTGGTGACCGAAATCCTCCCCGACGCGCGCTATCGCGTGCAGCTCGATGCCGGACACGAGATTGTTGCCTATACCGCGGGCAAGATGAAGAAGAACCGGATCAAGACGCTGGCCGGCGATCGCGTGACGATCGAGATGTCGCCATACGATCTGGAGAAGGGTCGCCTGATCTTCCGACATAAGGACGAGCGACCGTCGACGGGCGCCCCGCGTGGCGCGCCGCCGCGCGGCGGCCAGTTCCGCCGCCGGTAAACGCATCGTAAACACCCTCGAAATCGCGCCCGACGCGACCGCGTCGCGCGCGATCGAGGGCGGCTGGCCGGCCGAATCAAAAAATCGCACGTCAGGATTGTTTTGGACCCTACTATCGAATAATATTAGGTATCGATTTTCGGCCGGACGACATTAGCTATCCACCGGTACAGCCGGTTTAGACGCTGACGACCCTTCCAAAAATTCGATCTCACCAGCCCATCGAAAGGTGGGCTACGACTTGTCTATCTGAGAAGGGACTACCCCAGTGAGCATGGGAACCGTGAAGTGGTTTAACGCTACCAAGGGCTATGGCTTCATCCAGCCGGATGACGGCGGCAATGACGTGTTCGTGCACATCAGCGCTGTCGAGCGTGCCGGCCTCGGAACGTTGCGTGAAGGCCAGAAGATCTCCTACGAAATCGTGGCAGATCGCCGCTCTGGCAAATCTTCGGCCGACAATCTGCGCGCCGCCGGATAAGCGATTTTCCGGGGCATGCGCGTTCCGGAGACCGCTCCTGAATAAATCAAAAGGCCGCGCCCATGGCGCGGCCTTTTTCTTTTGTGATGATTTTCGAAGCACTCATCCGATCGGGCGCGACCGCCTCACTTCTTGGTGCAGTCCAACGGCTTGTATTTTACGCAAAGCCCCTGGCGCGGACGGGTGTAGGAGACGTCGCTCAGCGTGATGCCACTCACCTTGTTGATGAACCAGGCGACACTGGGCACGTATTTGTACTTGACCTCGCTGTAGATCAGATAGGTGTCGCCTATCTTCAGCGCATCCGGGATCTCGATGATGTTGCCGTCCGAATGCGGTTCGGCGCCCTTGCTCCACTGCACCCGCGCCTTCAGCGTGTCTGGATTGATATACAGTTCGCTGATCGTCGCCTGCACCGGGGTCGACGAATAAGGCGTCATGATCACCTTGCCGGCATTGAAGAAGTTGGTCAATTTCGTGTCGTCGACTTCGGTGTTCTGCGACGTCAGGTCCGAGAGCGTACGCGCCATGATCGTCACCTTGCGATCGATGGCAACGCCCGCGGAAAACTCGTAAGTTCCAAGGAAAAGCATAGCCATGAGCGGGATGATCATGGCGAATTCGACCGCCGCGAGACCGCTGTTGTTCTTGCGCAGAGCGGCGACGTGGCGCCGCAGGCGCAACAGCCAAATCGACGACGGCATTTTCGTTTTCATGGAAACGCTCATGAGCAGGTAGCACCGGGGGTCGGAAACGGCTCGTTCTGGAATGCAGCGGTGGCAGTCAGAAGACGCTTGCCGTTGGCAAGGTTCTTCAGATCGAAGCCGAGCCCGGTGACGAACACCGGCCATGGATAGAACAGCCGCACCACGACGACATCGTCCGCCTTGCCGGGGCAGTATTTCGTGTCGTCGATAAAGACCTTCGCAGAATCGATCGGTTCGGCGATGTTCACACCGGCAAACGCCGGATAGCTCCGCACATCGATCGAGACACCGTTCGCGCAATCGAACATCGTGACCAGCCTGGCGCAAACGATGTCCTTGAACTGCTCCTTGGTGTATTTGGCGTTCTGCGCCTGGCCGGTCATGACCAGACGCGCCGAGTCCTGTGTCACGGTTTCGAGGATCTGGCTGGCAAAGAACACCAGCGCCAGTTCGATGATCGCGAACAGAACGGCTAAGAATATCGGCGCAACCAGTGCAAACTCGACAGCGGCCGAGCCCCTTCGATTGCGACCAAACCTGCGCAGGATGTTTGTCTTGGAAGCTGTGGAAGGCGGCATCGAAGAGACCTCAGAACGCGAGGGGAATTGCCGCGAAAACCTATCCGAAACTGATTGTTGAATTGTTTCGTCCGATCCAGACAGAGCGGCCTGCGCCGTTAAGCGGATATTAACCGCGCCGGAAGACCAGCGCCGACGCGCCCGCCGAACGGGACGGCGAGCCCTGCGCAATCGGTTCAGTTCACTTGCTGCCCGCAGACCCGGCGGCCTGGCTGGAGAGCGAGCCGGCCTGATCAATGGCGGTCTTGAAGTAGCCGTCGCCATCACCAAGGGTGACCCGGCGCTGGCAGATCGGCATGCAGCTATAGGATTCGCGTTCGACGCCGCGGTAGACGGTGACGAGTTGATCGGTCGGGCCTTCGACCTGGATCTGGCGGTCCACCAGCACCTCGCCGTTGCGGTCCATGGCGATGAAATTGGTCGCGCCGTAGCCCTTGCCGGTGACGACGACGATGCCGCCGCTCTGCAGCGTAACGTCTGCAATCAGCGGGTTTCCGACCACGATGGTGGAGACCTTGGCGGGAAGCTTCACAAGCTTCGCCTGATCGACATAGACGGCTATTCGGTCGGGATCGGGCGAGGCCAAACCGAGGGCCGGCCACAACAGCATTCCTGCAGCGAGGAAACGCAATCCAAAACGCGCGCGTGCGCGAATACGCGGGAACTTGAACGACATACTTTACCCCGGGGCATCAACAAGCCGGCGATGGCGATACGCAGCGGAACCGGCGCCCGACAAGGTGAATCTGACGACAATTCATGAACAAACGGCAAATAGGCCCCGCCGTACGGCAAGAAATCCGCCGCCGGCCTATTTGCGGAATGGGTAAGCCAGTTGCCCAATGATTTCGCGCGGGAACGAGGACTGATCGTCCACGCCATACTGCTCCGGCAGGCGATCCGGCGGCATTCGGAAGGTCCCGAACAGGATGTCCCAGAGCGGAAAGGTGCCGGCGAAGTTGGTGTCCCCGCCCTCCTCGCGCGAGGTGTGATGCCAACGGTGAAACACCGGCGTCGCCACGACGTATTTGAAAGGCCCCAGCGTCCAGTTGAGGTTGGCGTGAACGAACGCCGAATGGAAGATGTTGAACGGCCCGAGCCACAGCATCACGCCCGGCGAAATGCCGGCTATCAGCAGCGCGACGTCGACCCCGATGGTACCTAACAGCAGGTTAACGGGGTGAAAGCGTGCCGCCGAGATCCAGTCCACATCTTCCGACGAATGATGAATGGCGTGGTATTTCCAGAATCCGCCGCCGTGGAACATGCGGTGCAGCCAGTACATCATGAAGTCGGCCGCGACCAGAAACAGAACCGCCTGCAGCCACAACGGCATCCTCGACAATGGACCGTGGCCGTTGTCGTAGAAGGCGATCAGCTCGTCGGCGTCGTGAATTCCAAACAGCAAAGCGGCGCCCAGCACCAATAGTCCGATGCGGAATACGCGCGCGAATAGCGGCATTAGGAACCAGTAGCAGACGTCGGTGACGAGTTCGCGCTTGCGCCACCACGGCTTGCCGGGATTGCAGGCCCAGAAATGCGAAAGCAGCGAGAACACGAGCGCCAGCGCAATCGTGACCGGCACCACCTTGGCCATGGTCTGGCCCAGCATTTCCACGACTTCGATCGGCAGGTTCATCCGGCCCGCGTACCAGAATCCCGGCTCGCCCGCCAGTTCGCCCGCTGCAAATCGAAGCTGATCCAGGTCAGTTGGTGCGAACGTGCAGCACCGCGTTCTCGTCGGCGTAGGCGCGCCGCCAGCCGCTGATATTGTCGAGCAGGCTGACCGCCGGGGTGTGTGGCGTCAGCAGTACGGCGTCGATGTCCCATCTCTTGAGAATGTCGAGAAACTGGTTGACGTCCTTGAGCTGCATCGCGCGGTAGTAAGCCACATCAAAGGCTTCGCCATAGAGCTCGGCGCGCCCGTCGACGAATACGGGAATCTGCCGCCAGATCAGATAGCCGCCGAACGGAAGATCGTTGAGAACCCGCTTCGGATGATGCGCCTTCAGCGCATCGACGGCCGCGGAAGGCGACTGGCTTTCCGGCGGTGCAAACGTGGTGTTGGCCCCGAGCAGCCATGTCCAGCCGCCGAGCAGAACCATCACTGCTGCCATCACAGACATCGGAGCGCCGGTGCGGGCGGGCCAGGCCGGCCGCAACGCGAACTGCGATGCCACCGGTGCAAGCACCACGATCGGCAGCAACAACGCGAAGATCTCGACGTTCCGGACGTGCGACAGCGCCATGTGCAACAGGCCGAGCACCAGCGCGATCCGTGGCGGCGTGAGCTTGACGCCGCCGTAAAGCGCGCCGGCGATCAGCGTGAGGATAGCCATCTCGAACGCGCCGAATTTGCTGAAGTCCGCCGGCATCCATTCATAGATCAGATGCAGGAGTTCGCCGAGATCAAGAATCTTGCGTGCGGCAAGGATCGATCCCCAGCCGTATGGCGTGGCGCAGCAGGCCACCAGCGCGCCAAGACCGAACACCGCCCAGCGCAGCGCCAGCGACCTTTGCTGCGCGCGATCGGCGTTCCACAGCGCATCGAGCGCGAACGCGCCGACCAGCACCAGGCCGAACACGAATCCGCCGTGCAGGTTCGCCCACAACGCGATCAACGGCAAAAGCCATGGCGACGGCGCCTGGCCGCGCTCGCTCGCCGACATCAGCCCGTACGCCCACGCCAGCATGATCGGCAGCACCAACACATGCGGGCGCGCCAGAAAATGCCCCATCGAGAGCACCAGCGCCGCGATCGCAACCGCGACCGCATAGGCCGCGGGGATGCGGCGACCGAGAATATGGGCGAACAACGCAAAGGTTACGGCGATAGAGGCCGCGGCGAGAACCACCGGTCCGGTCCAGCCCGCCAGATTGTAGCTCACCGCATACAGCACCTGCGACAGCCAGGACGATGATGTCCACGGCTCTCCCGCTCTGGTGAAGGAATAGATGTCGACGCGCGGCAAAGCGTGGTGGTCGAGGATCCACTGGCCCACCGCGATCTGCCAGTAGGTATCGGAATCGTTCAGAAGTGCCCGCCCGCCGATCAGTACCAGCGCGTAGACGCCAATTCCGAGCCAGAGCCATGCCGGGACATCGCCAAGGCTGAAGGCTTTGGCCCGCTGGATCGTCCCGGCTTCAGTGCTCATGCGAAATGACCGGCCGGATTATTGACGGAATGGATAGGCCAATTGCCCGCCGATCTCGGCAGGGATCTGCTGATCGTCCACGCCGTAAGTTTCCGGCAGCCGGTTCTCCGGCATGCGGAACGTTCCGAACAGAATGTCCCAGACCGGGAAGGTGCCCGCGAAATTGGTATTGCCGCCTTCCTCGAGCGAGGTGTGATGCCAGCGATGAAAGACCGGCGTGGCAAGCACATACTTCAACGGTCCGAGCGTCCAGTTCAGGTTGGCGTGAACGAAGGCGGAGTGGAAGGTCGTGAACGGCCCGACCCAGAGCATGATGTTGGGAGAAATGCCCGCTATCAGCAGGATGACGTCGACCAGGATCGTTCCGATGAACAGGTTGACGGGGTGAAATCGCGCTGCCGAGATCCACTCGAGATCCTCAGAGGAATGATGGATGGCATGATACTTCCAGAACCCGCCGCCGTGAAACATGCGGTGCAGCCAGTACAGCATGAAGTCGGATGCAACGAGGAATAACAGCGCCTGCACCCAGAGCGGAAGCTGCGACAGCGGTCCATGGCCATTGTCGTAGAATGCAATCAGTTCGTCGACCTCGTGAATGTTGAAGACGACCGCGGCGCCGAGCACCAATAGTCCGATGCGGAAGATGCGCGCGAACACCGGCACGAGAAACCAATAGCAGATGTCGGTGATGAGCTCGCGCTTGCGCCACCAGGGCTTGCCCGGATTGCAGGCCCAGAAATGCGAGAGTACCGTGAACACAAGGGCGAGCGCGATCGTGACAGGAACGACCTTCGCTATCGTCTGGCCCACTACCTCGATGACTTCCATTGGCAAACCGGACATGACGACCTCGTTCAATCGGACACCGCAAGGGGTATCTGCTCGCGCTTAAGGAGCCGTGAATCAAAGGCGTCGGTCGACGCGGCGCGCCGCTAGCAGCCGTGCAACGAAGCCGCGCTTGCATTTTATTGGATCCCTTAATGCAGCATTTACTGTGCTCAAGAACTGCAAGTTCCAAGCATTTTTGCACGGTCGAATTAACTGCGCCGAAATTGTCGCACCCTAGGGTGACGCCATGGTCACGGTGCTGAGAACGCCGGCAAGACCAAACTTAAGTTCGACCAGCCACGTGTGTACACAGGAGTTATCATGAAGAATCTCGTTTCGCGTTTCGTGAAGGATGAGTCCGGCGCCACCGCCATCGAGTACGGTCTGATTGCCGCCGGCATCGCGATCGCGATCATCACCGCCGTCAACGGCCTCGGCACCAAGCTGTCGACCAACTTCGTTACGATCTCGACCTCGCTGAAGTAAGCGACGGTTGCGAGTTAGCTTCAAAGGCCCCGGCATGCCGGGGCCTTTGTTGTTTTCGCAAAGTCGGCGCGCCGGACTCAGAAAGCCGCCGCGGATGCGCACGACCTGCGATCTCCGGCGTTTCCCGATTGTTCATTTCTCGTGGCTAGGCTCAGCCGGAGCCTGGACCTCGGGTCAACCGCCAGCAAGCGTGAATTCATGATCCTCGATACCGCCCGCCTCCTGCTGTTTCCGGCCCTCATGGCGTTCGCAGCCGCGAGCGACCTTTTCACCATGACGATCTCGAACCGGGTGTCGCTGGCCCTGATCGCGGGATTCGTTGTGCTTGCGGTGTTCGGCGGCATGGGTCTGCACGACATGCTCCTGCATTTCGGCGCCGGCGCTGCAGTTCTCGTCGTAGCCTTTGCCTGCTTCGCGATGGGATGGGTCGGCGGCGGCGACGCCAAGGTCGCGGCCAGCGTGGCGCTCTGGTTCGGCTTCGACCACCTCCTCAATTATCTGGTTTACGTCTCGCTGCTCGGCGGCGCGCTGACGGTCCTGCTGATTCAGTTCCGGCAATGGCCGCTACCGTCGCTGCTCACAGGACAAGCCTGGCTGAACCGGCTGCACGACAAGCAGAGCGGAATCCCCTATGGCATCGCGCTCGCGCTCGGCGCGCTGATCGTCTATCCGGAAACCGAATGGATCAAGGCGGTTGACCTCACTCACCTCGCGATGCGCTGATCCAACGTCGCTAACTTTCCGTTAAGGCAATTTACACACGCCTCATTAACCATGCTTTGACGAATAGCTGGTCAACTCCCATCACAGCGGCGGAACCGTCGCAGCGTAATGTGGAAAGTGAGCGCGTATGAATACCGCACGCATTGTGGTCCTGGCCATCGCGATCGGCGCCGGCGGCATTGCCGCATATCTCGCCAGCGGGTCCGACGACAAGTCTGCCCCGGCGCAGCCGGTCGTGCAGATGCAGACCGTCGATATTCTCGTCGCGAAGTCGGATATCGGCCTCGGCCAGTCGGTCAAGCCGGACGATCTGCAATGGCAGACCTGGCCGGCCGCGACCGCCAGCAGCAATTTCATCAGCCGCGCCAGCAAGGCCGACGCCGTCAAGGAGATCACCGGCTCGATCGCCCGCGCGCCGTTCATCGCGGGCGAGCCGATTCGCGAGCAGAAGCTGGTGAAGGCCGACGGCTCCGGTTTCATGGCGGCGATCCTGCCCGCAGGCTACCGGGCCATTTCCACCGAAATTTCGCCGGAAACCGGCGCCGGCGGCTTCATCCTGCCGAACGACCGCGTCGACGTGATTCTTACCAAGCGCGAGAAAAATCCGGACGAGAAGAGCCCGGATATCTCCAGTTCGGAGATCATTCTCACCAATGTTCGCGTTCTCGCGATCGACCAGGCGCCGAAGGAAAAAGAAGGCGCCAGCTCGCTGGTCGGCAGGACGGTCACCCTCGAGCTGAAGCCCGAGCAGGCCGAAACGCTGGCGCGGTCGCGCCAGAGCGGCTCGCTGACGCTGGCGCTGCGCAGCATTGCCGATATCAACGCGGTCGAAAAGCCGGACGAACAACTCAACAAGCGCGGCGAAGCCCTCAACGTCATTCGTTACGGCGTTGCCAGCCAGCAGACTATGCAGAAGTGACCGAAAGGACGCACGATATGAAGTGCAGGGAAATTCAGCCGATGATGCGAACGTTCATCGTCCGCGCCCTGTCGTTTTCGGCCGTGGCTGCTCTCACGCTCAATCCGGCGCTGACGCCGGTGCTGGCGAGCGATTATCGCGTCGCGCCGGTGTCCGCCGACGGACAGATGAACGCGCGCTTCGTTTCGCTCGGGATCGGCAAATCCATCGTGATCGACCTGCCGCGCGAGATCAAGGACGTGCTGGTTGCCGATCCGAAGATCGCGAACGCCGTGGTGCGTTCGACCCAGCGTGCCTATGTCATCGGCGCCGCGGTCGGCCAGACCAATATCGTTTTCTTCGATTCCACCGGCGCGCAGATCGCGGCCTACGACATCGCGGTCAAGCGCGACCTCAACGGCGTGCGCGCCGCGCTGAAGCAGTCGTTGCCGAATTCGGACATCCAGATCGAAGGCGTCGGTGACGGCGTGCTATTGAGCGGCAGCGCGGCGAACCCGGTCGAGGCGCAACAGGCCGCCGAAATCGCCGCCCGCTTGGTGGGCGGCGCCGAAAAAGTCGTCAATTCGATCGCAATTCGCGGCCGTGACCAGGTGATGTTGAAGGTCACGCTCGCTGAAGTCCAGCGCTCGATCATCAAGCAGATGGGCATTGATCTCAGCGCCAACCTGACCTACGGCACATCCGTTGTCAGGTTCGCCAACAACAACCCGTTCACCGCGAACAATGCGCCGCTCGTCGCCGGCAATGGCCTTCAAGCGGCTTTCGGCGCGACGCCATCTGTGCAGGCGACGCTGCGCGCGATGGAAAGCGCCGGCGTGGTGCGGACCCTTGCTGAGCCCAACCTCACAGCCATTTCCGGCGAGTCCGCAACCTTTATCTCCGGCGGTGAATTTCCGATTCCTACCGGCGTGACCTGCCAAACAACGGCGACTGGTGGCATCGGACAATGCGTCCAGACAGTCAGCTTCAAGAAATTCGGCATCTCGCTCAACTTTACGCCGGTCGTGCTGACGGAGGGACGGATCAGCCTTCGGGTGATGACCGAAGTGTCGGAAGTCTCGACCGAAAACTCTCTGACTGGCGGCCAGAATGGAACGACCATTCCCTCGATCAAGACCCGCCGCGCCGAGACGACGCTGGAAATTCCGTCCGGCGGCGCGATGGCGATGGCCGGGCTGATCCAGGACCAGACCAAGCAGGCCATCAACGGCTTTCCGGGCCTGGCGCAACTGCCGGTTCTCGGCTCGCTGTTCCGCAGCCGCGACTTCGTCAACAACCAGACCGAACTGATGGTTCTGGTCACGCCCTATGTGGTGCGCGCGGTGGCGCAGAAGGACCTGTCGCGCCCCGATGACGGCTTTGCCAGCGCCTCGGACCCGCAGGCCGACCTGCTCGGCAGCATCAATCGCATCTACGGCGTTCCGGGCCGCGTCGAGAAGGCTCGGAATTATCGCGGCACCTACGGCTTTATTACGGACTGAGGCGGGACGATGACACCACAGAGCACATCCGCAAGACCCGCCGATCGCAGGCGCGCGCTGCGCCTAACCGCAGCGCTGATCGGTGTTTCCGTGGCGCTCGGCGCCTGCAAACATACCGTCGTCGATCCCGTGACGACGGCCGGTGTGCCCGACGATTACCGCCTGCGCCATCCGATCGCAGTCCAGGAAGCCGACCGCTCGATCGTGGTTTTCGTCGGTCGCGGACGCGGCGGCTTGTCCGCCTCTCAGCGCGCCGACGTCATGGGGCTGGCCCAGGACTGGCTTCGCGAAGGTACCGGCGTCATCAGCGTCGACGTGCCCGTCAATACACCGAATGCGCGAGCGGCCGAGGATTCATTGCGCGAGATCCGGGCGGCATTTGCCGCTGCGGGCGTGCCGCCGCGCGCGATCAATGTCCGTCAGTATCATCCCGAAGATCCCCGGCACATGGCCGCGATCCGCCTCAACTATCCGAAGATCTCGGCGGTGGCCGGCCCATGCGGGCTGTGGCCGGAGGACCTCGGACCGTCGATCCACAACAAGGGCTATTTCGACAACAAGCAGTATTATAATTTCGGCTGCTCCAACCAGCGCAATCTGGCGGCGATGGTCGACAACCCATCCGACCTCGCGCAGCCGCGTCCCGAAACCCCAGCCTATGCGCCGCGCCGTGGCACAGCCTTCGAAAAGTATCGCAAGGGTACGTCCACCGCGACCACCTATCCCGAGAGCGACAAGGCCAAACTCAGCGATACCGGCAAATGATCACTTACTCGCGCCAGAATGCAGCATCGCAGCCGGACATCACGGCGCCGTCGACCGAGGACCACATCGCGCCGGCGCCGCGGGTGTCGGTGCAGGCGTTCTGCGAGACGGTGGAAACCGCGGCCGCCGTGCAGTCGGCGGGCGAAGACCGCCGCCTCGGCAAGGCTCATCTCAAGATCCAGATGGGCGGCATGGCCGCGGCCATCGAGGCCTACCGCTCGGCCCCGACCCCGAACGTCATCATCCTGGAGACCGAGGGCCGCAACGACATTCTCGCTGGCCTGGACCAGCTCGCCACCGTCTGCGACGCCGGAACCCGCGTGATCGTGATCGGGCGCGTCAATGACGTCATGCTCTATCGCGAACTGGTTCGCCGTGGCGTCAGCGATTACGTCATCGCCCCGGTCAGCGCGATCGACGTCGTGCGCTCGGTCTGCAACCTGTTCTCCTCGCCGGAAGCCAAGGCCGTCGGCCGCATCATCGCCGTCGTCGGCGCCAAGGGCGGTGTCGGTGCGTCGACCGTCGCCCACAACGTCGCTTGGGCGATCGCGCGCGATCTGGCGCTGGATTCCGTGGTCGCCGATCTCGACCTCGCTTTCGGCACCGCCGGTCTCGACTACAACCAGGATCCGCCGCAGGGCATTGCGGATGCTGTGTTCTCGCCTGACCGGGTCGATACCGCGTTTCTCGATCGCCTGCTGTCGAAATGCACCGATCATCTCAGCCTGCTGGCGGCGCCGGCCACGCTCGACCGGGTCTACGATTTCGGCGCGGAAGCGTTCGATTCGATCTTCGATACGCTTCGCACCACGATGCCCTGCATCGTGCTCGACGTTCCCCATCAATGGTCGGGATGGACCAAGCGCGCCTTGATCGCGGCCGACGACATCCTGATTGTCGCCGCGCCCGATCTCGCCAACCTGCGCAACACCAAGAATATCTACGACCTCCTCAAGGCATCGCGGCCGAACGATCGTGCGCCGCTCTACTGCCTCAATCAGGTCGGCATCCCGAAGCGGCCGGAGATCCCCGCTGCCGAGTTCGCCAAGGCGATCGAAAACCACCCGATCGCCACGATTCCATTCGAGCCGCAAATCTTCGGCTCGGCCGCCAACAACGGCCAGATGATCGCGGAGATCTCCGCAACTCATCGCACCACTGAGATGTTCCTGCAGATTGCGCAACGGCTGACCGGCCGCGGCGAGACCAAGAAGCCGAAGAGTTCGTTGCTATCGCCCTTGATCGAGAAGTTGCGGGCCAAGAAGTAAGCAGCCCGCGTGGAGTGCCATCGTGTTCGGTAAGCGTAGCGGAAATGATAGTGATACGCGGGTACTCAAGCCCGCCATTCAGGCGCCGGAGCCGGCCTCCAGCGCCGTAGCCGTGCCGCGCGAGATCGCGGCGCCGACGGTGGCTTCGCCGCCGCTCGCCCCCGCAAAGCAGCAGCCCGCGGCTACCATGGAGGCGCGGCGCTCCGACAATTATTACCAGGTCAAGGCGACCATCTTCGGCGCGCTGATCGAGGCGATCGACCTTGCCCAACTCGCCAAGCTCGACGGCGAGTCCGCGCGCGAGGAAATCCGCGACATCGTCAACGAGATCATCGCGATCAAGAACATCGTGATGTCGATCGCCGAGCAGGAAGAGCTGCTCGACGACATCTGCAACGACGTGCTCGGCTACGGCCCGCTCGAGCCGCTATTGTCGCGCGACGACATCGCCGACATCATGGTCAACGGCGCCGGCACGGTGTTCATCGAAGTCGCCGGCAAGATACAGAAGACCGGCATCCGCTTCCGCGACAACCAGCAGCTCCTCAACATCTGCCAGCGCATCGTCAGCCAGGTCGGCCGGCGCGTCGACGAATCCTCGCCGATCTGCGACGCCCGCCTCGCCGACGGCTCCCGCGTCAACGCCATCGTTCCACCGCTGGCGATCGACGGGCCCGCGCTCACCATTCGTAAGTTCAAGAAGGACAAGCTGACGCTCGAGCAGTTGGTCAAGTTCGGCGCGATTTCGCCGGAGGGCGCGCAGATCCTGCAGATCATCGGCCGCGTCCGCTGCAACGTGCTGATCTCGGGCGGCACCGGCTCCGGCAAGACCACGCTGTTGAACTGCTTGACCCAGTTCATCGAGGAGGACGAGCGCGTCATCACTTGCGAAGACGCCGCCGAACTTCAGTTGCAGCAGCCGCATGTGGTGCGGTTGGAAACCCGCCCGCCCAATATCGAGGGCGAAGGCCAGGTCACGATGCGCGAACTGGTCCGCAACTGCCTGCGTATGCGCCCCGAGCGCATTATCGTCGGCGAAGTCCGCGGACCCGAAGCATTCGACCTGTTGCAGGCCATGAACACCGGCCATGACGGCTCGATGGGAACGCTGCACGCTAACAACCCGCGCGAAGCCCTGTCGCGCTGCGAATCGATGATCACGATGGGCGGCTTCTCGCTGCCTTCGCGCACCATCCGCGAGATGATCTGCGCCTCGATCGACGTCATCGTGCAAGCCGCGCGCCTGCGCGACGGCTCGCGCCGCATCACCCACATCACGGAGGTGATGGGTATGGAAGGCGAAACCATCATCACCCAGGACCTGTTCCTGTACGACATTGTCGGCGAAGACGCGAACGGCAAGATCATCGGGCGGCACCGCTCGACCGGTATCGGCCGGCCGCGGTTCTGGGAACGGGCGCGATATTACGGCGAAGAGAAGCGGCTTGCCGCCGCGCTCGATGCCGCCGAAGTCTCCGACAAGGCTTGAGGGGACAATGACAATGCAGACACTCGCACTGGCCTTCCTCGCCGCTACCGCCATCGGCGGCCTGGCTTGGGTATTCATCTATCCGTCGCTGTCGGGCGAGAGGAAGGCCGAATCGCGCCGCGCCTCGATCGCCCGTTCCGATGCGCCGGCGCGCCAGGCCGAGAAAAGCCAGCGCTCGCGCCGCGAGCAGGTCGAGGGATCGCTCAAGGAACTCGACGCACGGCGCAAGAAGGACAAGTCCGTTCCGCTCTCGACCCGCCTCACCCAGGCCGGCTTGGGATCCTGGACGCCTCAGAAATTCTGGATTGCTTCCGGCATCCTCGCCGCAGCGGGCTTCGTGCTAGCATTCATCGCTGGCGGCTCGCTATTGGGCGCCGCCGTGATGGCGTTTGGTGCAGGCCTCGGCCTGCCGCGCTGGCTCTTGAGCTATCTCAAGAAGCGGCGCGAGAAGGCGTTTCTGAAAGCACTTCCCGACGCCGTCGACGTCATCGTGCGCGGCATCAAGGCCGGTCTGCCGCTGTTCGAATCGATCAAGGTGGTCGCAGCCGATGCGCCGGAACCGCTCAAGAGCGAGTTCAACGCCATCATCGAAACCCAGACCATCGGCATGCCGCTCGGCGAGGCCTGCGTACGGCTGTACGAGCGGATGCCGGTGCCGGAGGCGAACTTCTTCGGCATCGTGATCGCGATCCAGCAGAAGTCCGGCGGCAACCTGTCGGAGGCGCTCGGCAACCTCTCCAAGGTGCTGCGCGACCGCAAGAAGATGGCGGAGAAAATTCAGGCGATGTCGACGGAAGCCAAGGCCTCCGCGGGCATCATCGGCTCGTTGCCGCCGGCCGTGATGATAATGGTATGGATCTCGACGCCCGACTATATCTCGCTGCTTTGGACCACCCATCTCGGCCAGTTCATGCTGCTATGCTGCGTCGGCTGGATGACGATCGGCATCCTGGTGATGAAGAAAATGATCAATTTCGACTTCTGATGGTGCGGCCATGATTGATTTTCTGATCACCAAGATGCACGACGCGCGGTTCATGACCATGCTGCTTGCCGCCATCGCGGCGAGTGCGACCGCCTATACGCTGATCATGCCGCTGTTTGCCGGCGAAGGACTCGCCAAGCGCATGAAGGCGGTCGCCAACGAGCGCGAACGGCTTCGTCAGCGCGAGCGCGACCGCCTCAACAAATCGGAGAAAGTGTCGCTGCGCCAGACTCCGAAGCAACTTGTTTCCAAGGTTGTGGAAGACCTGAACCTGACCAAATGGCTGGCGCAGGAGGCCGCGCGTGACAAGCTGATCATGGCCGGCTACCGCGGCCACGCGCCGTACGTCACTTTCCTGTTTGCCCGCGCGGTGACGCCGGTCGTGCTGTTTCTCGGCGCGGCCTTCTACGTGTTCGTGATCACCAACATGGACAAGTCATTGACGGTCAAGCTCGGCATCTGCATCGGCGCCGCCTATCTCGGGCTGCAGGCGCCGATGCTGTTCCTGAAGAACGCCATCAGCAAGCGCCAACTCTCCATCAAGCGCGCCTTTCCCGATGCGCTCGACCTCCTGCTGATCTGCATCGAATCCGGCATGTCGGTCGAAGTCGCCTTCCGCAAGGTCTCCACCGAGATCGCCTCGCAATCGATCGCGCTGTCGGAGGAATTCGCCCTGACCACGGCGGAATTGTCCTACCTGCAGGATCGCAAGGTGGCCTACGAGAACCTCGCCAAGCGCACCGGCCTCGAGGGCGTGAAATCGGTTTGTCTGGCGCTGATGCAGTCGGAACGCTACGGCACGCCGCTCGGCCAGAGCCTGCGCGTGATGGCGCAGGAAAACCGCGACATGCGGATGACCGAGGCCGAGAAGAAGGCGGCGGCGCTGCCGCCGAAATTGACCGTGCCGATGATCCTGTTCTTCCTGCCCTGCCTGTTCATCGTCATTCTCGGACCGACCTACATCAAGATCCAGGCGTTGCCGTGAGGCCGCGGCGCGGCGCCATTCGGCCGTCGTCGGTCGTGCGGCCGGCCCGCCCGGCGAACTCTTCGCAAGCCGAAAGCAGGCGAGGCATCACGCCGACGCCTGCTCGATGACGGTTAGCTTCGGAACGTCAGATCGGGCTTCGCGCGTTGAACTCCGGCGGAACAAGTCACCCGCATTGGCAGCGACGATGGCGGCGATGCTCAGTCCGGCCGGTTGAGGGCGGCGACCGGGACGGTCGCCTTGTTGCCGGCAGGGCGCGAATGGTCCTTGTCCTTGCGGCTCAGCATTTCCCGCAAGTAAGCCACGTTGGCAGCCGCCTCGTCGGCGGGCAGATCGCCCTTGGCGATGGTCTCGGCTTCGGCGAAACGGCCCTGCAAGCCGACGACGAGCGCGAGGTTCTGCCGCACCCTTGCGTCGGCACGCGGATTGGAATAGGCGCGCCGCAGCGTTTCCTCGGCTTGCGGCAGCTCCCGCGTCAGCATGTAGGAGAGGCCGAAATTGGACAGCACCGACGGCTCTTCCGGCACGATCTTCAGCGCACTCGCGTAATAGCGGCGGGCCTCTTCGTGCTTGCCCATCTTGTCGAGCGTGGTGCCCTGCACCGAGAGGATGCGCCAGTCGGGATTGGCGGGCGTATGGGCGCGGCTGAGCACGTCGAAGGCAGCCTGCGAATTGCCGTTGTCGGCGAGCGCGCGGCCGTAAGCAGCGAGCAGCGTCTTGTTGCCGGGATGGGCGATGGTGGCCTGTTCGAGCACGGCAGCGGCCTGCGCTCGCTGGCCGGTGGCGCGGAGCGCCTGGCCATATCCCAGCGCCGCCTCGGCATCCTTGGGATTGGCGCGGTAGCGCTCGCCATAGACCTCGGCCGCGCGGCGCGGATCTTCGGGGGCGGCTTGGGCCTTGGTTGAGGACGAATCCAGTGATCCCGTGATATCGGACATGGTCTTGCAGCCGCCGAGGCCCGCGGCCAAAACCGCGGTTACCGCGGCTGAGGTCAGGAACCGGGCGATAGACCCGGCGTGGCTGGACGATCGACGCATAGCACTTCAACTCATGGGAATGGCGGGACAAATAGAGCCGAACGAGTCAGCAATAGACTGTTAACCCTAACGGCCGGTTAATCGGCCGTGCTATGCCTGCCAGACACGCCCATCCCCTCACGAGACAAGCATGCAATCGCCGTTCGAGACCGCACCTATCGCCCCCGCCATTCCGATTACCTTCGCCACTAAAACGACCTGGAGCGCGATCGCCAAAGACCTTCCCGAACCGGCCCGGCAGTTTGCGCTCGCCAATGATTTTACCGCCAAGCCCGGCAAGTGCCTGACGCTGCCCGCCCCCGACGGGAAGATTGCGCAGGTCGTGTTCGGGCTTGATGAAGAGACCGCCAGGTCGCGCGACCTGTTCCGGCCCGGCGCGCTGCCTGGCCTGCTGCCGCCGGGCGTCTATCGCTTCGCCAACGCGTCGCACGATCTGCGGCTTGCGACGCTCGCCTTTGCGCTGGGGAGCTACCGCTTCCGCCGCTACCGCAAAGCCGAAAAAGCCAAGGTCCGGCTGGTGCCGCCCGACGGCGTGGATATCATCGACATCGCGCGGATGGCGGAAGCGGCGGCGCTGGCGCGCGACCTGATCAATACGCCGTCGAACGACATGGGGCCGGAGCAATTGGCGGAAGCCGCGAAAGCATTGGCGGCGCGTTTCGGCGCCAGCTTCGACTGCACCGTAGGCGACGAACTCGTGAAGCAGAATTTTCCGCTGATCCACGCGGTCGGCATGGCCTCGGCGCGCGCCCCGCGCCTGATCGACTTGAGCTGGGGCGATCCCTCCCATCCCAAAGTGACGCTGGTCGGCAAGGGCGTCTGCTTCGACACCGGCGGGCTCGACATAAAATCATCCAGCGGCATGCTGATCATGAAAAAGGACATGGGCGGCGCCGCCAACGTGTTGGCGCTGGCGCAGATGGTGATGGACGCGAAACTCAAAGTGCGGCTGCGCGTCCTGATCCCCGCGGTCGAGAATGCGGTCGCCGGCAACGCCTTCCGTCCGCTCGACATCTTCAAGTCGCGCAAGGGACTTAACGTGGAGATCGGCAATACCGACGCCGAGGGACGGCTGGTGCTGGCGGATGCGCTGGCCTTGGCGGACGAAGACAAGCCGGATCTGTTGATTGATCTGGGCACACTGACCGGCGCGGCGCGGGTGGCGCTGGGACCGGATTTACCGCCCTTTTACACCCATGACGAGACGCTCGCCGAAAGCGTCGCAGAACATGCAAAGCGGGAGAACGATCCGTTGTGGCGAATGCCGCTGTGGCCGCCCTATGATTCGTGGTTGGATTCGAAGGTCGCCGACATCAACAACGCGCCGTCGGGCGGCTTTGCCGGCTCGATCACCTGCGCATTGTTCCTGCAGCGCTTCGTCACCGATGCCAAGAGCTGGCTGCATGTCGATATCTACGGCTGGACGCCTTCGGCAAAACCCGCGCGTCCCGAAGGCGGCGAATGCCAGGCCGCACGCGCGATCTACAAACTGTTGAGCGAACGCTATGGATGATCCGCGCCTGACGCCGGCACGACCCGACCTCGCCGCGAAATATCTCGAAGGCAAGGTGAAGGCCGCGCGCTATGTCTCCGGCGACGAATTTTGCGTGTCTGAGGCCATCGCGCCGCTGTGGGAGCGACCGGCTGCGGGCGCCATGATGCTGACGCAGGCGCTGAAGGGCGAACGCGTCACGATCTACGACCGCAATGGCGAAGGGTTTGCGTGGGGCCAACTCGCGAGCGACGGCTATGTCGGCTGGATTCCGGATGCAGCGCTGGCAAAACCTGCGGCCGCACCGACGCACAAGGTCACGGCGCTGCGGACGTTCGCGTTTCCGGGTCCCTCGATCAAGCTGCCGCCGGTCGAGACGCTGGCGACGGGAGCAAGAATGACGGTCATACGCGAAGACGGCGCGTTCGCCATTACAAGCGACGGCTGGTATCTGCCGCGCCACCATGTCGGCAGCCTCGATGCCGTGGAAAAGGATTTCGTCGCGGTTGCCGAACGCTTCATCGGTACGCCCTATCTCTGGGGCGGCAAGAGTTCGCTCGGCATCGATTGCTCCGGCCTTGTCCAGGTATCGCTGAGCGCCGCCGGCATCGGCTGTCCGCGCGACAGCGACATGCAAGAGGCAAGCCTCGGCCGGACGTTGAGTCCTGCCGAGATGACAAAACTGCAGCGCGGCGATCTGATCTTCTGGAAGGGCCACGTCGCGATCGTTCGCGACGCCGACAGCGTCGTGCATGCCAACGCGCACCACATGGCAACGGTGATCGAGAACACGCAGGAGGCCATTGCGCGGATCAAAGCCGTCGGCAGCGAGGTTACGGCGATCAAGCGGCTATAGCCGAGAGTTCCGCCGTCATCACCCGCGAAAGCGGGTGATCCAGTGCTCCGAGACCGTTGTGAGTGAATCGAGAGGCCGCGGCGTACTGGATGCCCCGCCGGAGCCTGTCATCGGCGCGCATTCGCGCGACCCGTTGGCGGGGCATGACAGGCTATAGGTCCGGAACCGCCTCGATCCGGAACGCCGCAGCGAACAGCGCGCGCGTGTAGTCGCTCTTCGGATTCTTGAACAGCTCCGCGGCGGGCCCCTCCTCCACCACCTTGCCGTGACGCATCACGATCAGATGGCTCGCCAGCGAGGCCACGACGCGCAGATCGTGCGAGATGAACATGTAGGTGAGATCGCGCTTGCGCTGCAGTTCGCGCAGGAGATCGACCATCTGCGCCTGGAACAGCATGTCGAGCGCGCTCGTCGGCTCGTCCAGCACAACGAAATTCGGCTCCAGCACCGCCGCGCGCGCGATCGAGATGCGCTGGCGCTGACCGCCGGAAAATTCATGCGGATAGCGGAAGCGCGTCGCTGGATCGAGGCCGACGTCCTGGAGCGCCTTGACGACACGCGCCTCGCGCTCTTCATACGACAGGGAACGCTGATGCACGCTCAAGCCTTCGGCGACGATGTCGCCGACCGACATGCGCGGGCTCAGCGCGCCGAACGGATCCTGAAACACGATCTGCATGTCGCGTCGGAACGGCAGCATGGCCTTGAAGCGCAGGCCCTGGATGTTGTTGCCGAGGAACACGATTGGGCCGTCGGAGGAAATCAGCCGGAGCAGCGCGAGACCCAGTGTTGTCTTGCCCGAGCCGGATTCGCCAACGACGCCGAGCGTCTCGCCCTTGCGGACCGCGACGCTGACGCCGTCGACCGCCTTGATGTAGCCGACGGTCGAGCGCAACAGCCCTCGCTTGATCGGAAACCAGACCTTGAGATTGTCGGCCGACATCACCACCGGCTCGTTGGGCCGCGGCGGCGCCGGATCGGGCTTGGGCTCGGCCGCGAGCAGCGCGCGGGTATAGGCATGTTTCGGCGCGGTGAATACCTCCTCGACCGGGCCCTGCTCGACGATCTTGCCCGAGTTCATCACGCAGACCACGTCGGCAATGCGGCGGACGATGCCGAGGTCGTGGGTGATGAACAACATGCTCATGCCGAGGCGGGACCTGATCTCGGCGAGCAGCGCCAAGATCTGGGCCTGCACCGTGACGTCGAGCGCAGTGGTCGGCTCGTCCGCGATCAGAAGGTCCGGCTCGTTGGCGAGCGCCATCGCGATCATGACGCGCTGGCGCTGGCCGCCGGACAATTGATGCGGATAGCTTTGCAGCCTCGTTTCCGGATCGGGAATGCCGACCTGCGTCAACAGTTCGAGCGTCCGCGCCCGCGCCATCGATCCGCTGATACCTCTATGCAGCGAGAGGATTTCGCCAATCTGCGCCTCGATGGTGTGGAGCGGATTGAGCGAGGTCATCGGCTCCTGAAAAATGATCGAGATGTCGTTGCCGCGGATTTCGCGCATCTCGCGTTCCGAGGCATTGAGCAGCTCGCGACTCTTGAAATGGATGGTGCCGGAGGGGTGCGACGCGGTCGGATAGGGCAGCAGTCTTAGCACCGACAGCGCGCTGACCGATTTGCCGGAACCGGACTCGCCGACCAGGGCCACGCACTCGCCGCGCTTGATGGAAAACGAGACGCGGTCGACCGCAATCGTGGCGCCGCTCGGCTGGTGAAACGCCACCGAGAGATCGCGCACATCGAGCAAAGGCTGGTTGACGGCGTCCATCATGCTCTACCGGAACGTCTTGCGCGGATCGAAGGCGTCGCGCACGCCCTCGCCGATGAAGATCAAAAGCGACAGCATGATCGCGACCGAGAAGAAGCCGGTGAAGCCGAGCCACGGCGCCTGCACGTTGGACTTGCCCTGCGACAGCAGCTCGCCGAGCGAGGGCGAACCCGGCGGCAGGCCGAAGCCGAGGAAGTCGAGCGCGGTCAGCGTCATCACCGAGGACGACACGATGAACGGCAGGAAGGTCATGGTCGCTACCATCGCGTTCGGCAGCAGATGCCGGAACATGATCACGCCATTGGAGACGCCGAGCGCACGCGCCGCCTGGATGTATTCGAAATTGCGCCCACGCAAGAATTCCGCGCGAACCAGGCCAACCAGCGAGGTCCAGGAGAACAGCAGGAGAATGCCGAGCAGTACGAAGAAGCCGGGCACCAGCACCGATGACAGGATCAGCAGCAGATAGAGCGAGGGAATCGCGCTCCAGATTTCGATGATGCGCTGGAAGATCAGATCGGTCCAGCCGCCGAAATAGCCCTGCACGCCGCCGGCGATGACGCCGATGATCGAGGACAGGATGGTCAGCGTCAGGCCGAACAGCACCGAGATGCGAAAACCGTAGATCAGTCGCGCCACCACGTCGCGGCCCTGGTCGTCGGTACCGAGCCAGTTGTATTCGAGGTCGCTGCAGCTCTTCAGGCCCTTCTTCTCCACCACGGGCTTGCACTGCTCTTCCGTCAGCATCCACGTCGGCTTCGACGGCGCCGGCGTCGGCAAATCGAGATTGTGGGTGGAGTAGGAATAGCGGATCAAAGGCCAGATGATGGTGCCGCCCTTTTCGGCGATCAGCTTTTGCAAATAGGGATCGCGGTAGTCGGCCGCGGTTTCGAAATCGCCGCCGAAAGTGGTCTCGGAATAGCTGACAAACGCCGGCCAATACAGCTTTCCGTCATACTTGATAAGGAACGGCCGATCGTTGGCGATCAGCTCGGCAAACAGCGAGATCACAAACAGCGCAAGGAATATCCAGAGCGACCAGTAGCCGCGGCGGTTCGCCTTGAAGTTCTGCCAGCGCCGGCGGTTCAGCGGCGATGGCGCGAACGCGTGCTGCGTGGCCGGAACGACGTCGCCAAGCGGCGACCGCGCGGTGGTTTCGACCGGTTGTGGAGCGAGCAGCGCCATCAGACTTCCCTCGCCTCAAAATCGATCCGGGGATCGATCCACATGTAGGCGAGGTCGGAGATCAGACCCACCACAAGGCCCACGAGGGAGAAGATGAACAGCGTGCCGAACACGACCGGATAGTCGCGGTTGAGCACGCTCTCGAAGCCGAGCAGCCCGAGCCCGTCGAGCGAGAAGATGGTCTCGATCAGCAGCGAGCCGGAGAAGAAGGCGCCAATGAACGCACCGGGAAAGCCTGCGACCACGATCAGCATGGCATTGCGGAAGATGTGGCCGTAAAGCACCTGCCGCTCGCTGCAGCCCTTTGCGCGCGCGGTCATCACGTATTGCTTGCGGATCTCGTCAAGGAACGAGTTCTTGGTCAGTAGCGTCATGGTGGCGAAGGCACCGAGACCCATCGCGATCAAAGGCAGCGTGAGGTGCCAGAAGTAGTCGATGATCTTCCAGTACCAGGGGAATTGCGACCAGCCGTCCGAGGTCAATCCGCGCAGCGGGAACCAATTGAAGAATGAACCGCCGGCAAACAGGATGATCAGCAGGATCGCGAACAGGAAACCGGGGATCGCAAAGCCGACGATGATAGCGGCAGAAGTCCAGGTATCAAATCGCGTTCCGTCCGCCACCGCCTTGCGGATGCCGAGCGGGATCGAGATCAAATAGGTCAGCAGCGTCAACCAGAGGCCGAGCGATATCGAGACCGGCAGCTTCTCCTTGATCAGCTGCAACACGGTGGTGTCGCGAAAGTAGCTCTTGCCGAAATCGAAGCGGGCGAAATTCCATACCATCAGCGCAAAGCGCTCATGCGCCGGCTTGTCGAAGCCGAACTGCTTTTCCAGGTTCTTGATGAAATCCGGATCGAGCCCCTGTGCGCCGCGGTACTTCGAATTGACAGCATCGGCGGAGGCGCCCGCCTGGGGCGTACGGCCGGCGAAGTCACCGGTGGAAGAGCCTGAGATGCGGGAGGAGCCGCCGGTATCGGCGCCGGAAAGCTGCGCGATCACGCGTTCGACCGGGCCGCCCGGCGCGAACTGCACGACCACGAAGGAGATGAAGAGGATGCCGAGCAACGTCGGAAACATCAACAGGATGCGGCGGGCGATATAGGCGGTCATTATTGCTTCGCCTGCTCGAGTTTGCCGGCCTTGGCGGCGTCATACCACCAGATAACGCGCTCGCCGGACCCCGATGCATCGATCTGATAACGCGGCAGGTTCTTCGGACGATCGAACACGTCCCAGTAAGCCAGCCGATGCGTCTTGTTGTACCACTGCGGCACCCAGTAGCGCCCGGCGCGGAAAACGCGGTCGAAGGCATGGCAGGCAATCGTCAGCTCGGCGCGGTTATCCGCCGCAATGATCTTTTCGATCAGCGCGTCGATGGCAGGGCTCTCAATACCCGCGAGATTGTACGAGCCCTTGGTCTTGGCGGCGTGCGAGGAGAAGAAGGCGCGCATTGCGTCGCCCGGCGTCGTCGATATCGAGAAGCGCGTGATCGTCATGTCGAAATCGAAATCTTCCACCCTCGCGCGGTACTGCACGGCATCGACCATGCGCGGGCTCGCCTCGATGCCGAGCGTTCCCAAATTTTTGATATAGGGCGCATGATGCGGATTCAGCGAGGGCTCATCGTACAGGAATTCGATGCGAAACACTTCGCCACTCGGCGTCATCCGCTTGCCGTCCTTGATGACGAAGCCGGCTTCATTGAGCAATTGCTGCGCCTTGCGCAGCATGTTGCGGTCTTGCCCCGAGCCGTCCGAAACTGGGGGCACGTAGGGCTGGCCGAACACTTCGTCGGGCACCTGCCCGCGGAATGGCTCGAGCAGCTTCAGCTCGTCCGGCGAGGGCGGCCCCTTCGCCATCATGTCCGAATTCTGGAACGGCGAATGCGTCCGCGCATAAGCGTCGTACATGATGGTCTTGTTGGTCCACTCGAAATCGAAGGCGTTGATCAGCGCCTCGCGTACGCGGGGATCCCTGAACTTGTCGCGGCGGGTATTGATGAACCAACCCTGCGCGCCGGACGGCCTTTCGTCCGGTACCTGCTCGCGCTTGACGCGGCCGTCCTTGATGGCGGGGAAGTCGTAACGCGTCGCCCA
Organism: Bradyrhizobium sp. 157; assembly: GCF_023073815.1. Classification (NCBI taxonomy): domain Bacteria; kingdom Pseudomonadati; phylum Pseudomonadota; class Alphaproteobacteria; order Hyphomicrobiales; family Nitrobacteraceae; genus Bradyrhizobium; species Bradyrhizobium sp. 157. Next base: position 144,476 of record NZ_JADPKF010000065.1, read on the forward strand.
GATGCGCGCGGTGAACTCTTCGCGGAACAGATAATTTTTGCCGGTAAAGCCTTCGAAGGCAACGTCGCGGTCGCGATAGAATTCGTAGCGGACCACATCGTAATTGTAATAACCGCGGCAGACCGGGAGATTCGCACCCCACCAGTCCTTGACGCGCTCGTATTCGATGTAGCGGTTGACCTCGAACTTGCCGACCTTGTAGGGCCCCGAGCCCAGCGGCGTGTCCAGTGTCGATTCGTCGAAGGGCCGCGTCTCATAGTATTTCTTCGAGAAGATCGGCAGGCCCGCGACGTAGAGCGGCACGTCGCGCGCCCGCTTCTCGGCGAAGGTGACGATCACGGTCGCATCGTCGAGCGCCTCGGCGCCCTTGACGTCACGCATCTGGACCTGAATTAGCGGATGGCCCTTGGCCTTCAGCGTGTTGATGGACCAGGCGACGTCATGCGCCGTGATTCTCGAGCCGTCATGAAACTTGGCCTCGGGGCGCAGCGTGAAATGGTAGATCAGCTTGTCCGGCGAAATTCGCACCGACTTGGCGACGAGCCCGTACATCGCATCCGGCTCGTCGCCGGCCCGCACCATCAGCGCTGAGAAGGTCAGGTCCATGCCCTGCGCGCCCTCGCCCTTGAGGATGTAGGCGTTGAGCGAATTGAAGGTGTGGTAGGACTGATTGTAGGAGCGCGTCGAGGGAATGGTCGAAAACACACCGCCCTTGGGCGCTGCGACATTCACATAGTCGAAATTCTTGAAGTCGGCGGGATACTTGAGATCACCGAATGCCGAGATGCCGTGCACCTCGGCGCCATTCTCTTCGGCGGCGCGGGCGGGCCCGAGCACGAGCACACTTAGCGCGCCTGCACCAAGGCCGAGGACGTGCCGGCGGGAAAATGGCGCCATGCGCGAAAAATCCTTCAAGAGCGCTTGCCGATCTTGGCTGCTTTATCGGCATCGTACCACCACAGCGATGGGAAGCCCGACTGACCGTATTTCGGCAATTCGGACGGCCTGCCGAAGCGATCCCACCGCGCGGTACGGACCTTGGGATAGTTCCACTGCGGCACGACGTAGTGATTCCAAAGCAGCACGCGGTCGAGCGCCCTGGTCGCGGCAACAAGGTCATCCCGGCCCTTCGCATAGATCAGCCGCTCGATCAATTTGTCGACCGCGGGATTCTTGATGCCGATGATGTTGCGCGAGCCGGCCATGTCTGCCGCCTGCGAGCCCCAATATTCACGCTGCTCATTTCCGGGCGACAACGATTCCGGCCACGACGAGACCACCACATCGAAATCCCAGCTACGAAGCCGGTTTTCATACTGCGTCGGATCGATCGTGCGCACGCTGACAGCAATACCTAGCCGCTCCAGAGAAGGTTTGAAAAACAGCATGACGCGTTCGAAGGTCGGGTCTGCGCCGAGCAATTCGAGCGTAAATTGCGCGCCCGTCTTGCTATCCACCAGCTTGCGCTCGCGCACCTCATAGCCGGCTTCCTTCAGCAAGCGCAGCGCCTCACGAAGGTTTTCACGAACCGCTTCAGGACTGCCGCCGACGGGATTGATATAGGGCTTCGTGAATACCTCGGGCGGCACTTCCGCGCGGACGGCTTCGAGTATTTCCAGCTCCCTGCCTTCAGGCAGGCCGCTTGAAGCCAGTTCAGTGCCATCGAAATAGCTGCTGATGCGCTTGTACTGACCGAAGAAGATCTGCTTGTTCATTTCCTCGAAGTCGAATGCATAATTCAGCGCACGTCGAACCCGCGGATCCCTAAACTGGTCACGCCGGATATTCAGCGCAAACGCCTGCATAATTCCGGAGCTGCGGTTTGGAAATTCCTCAAGCAGCACGCGCTTGTCATGGACGGCCGGAAAGTCGTAGGCCGTGGCCCAGTTCTTGGCGCTGTTTTCGGTACGCCAATCGACCTGGTCGCCCTTGAACGCCTCAAGCGCGACCGTAGAGTCCCGGAAATATTCCAGGCGCAGTTCGTCGAAATTATTGCGGCCGACATTCGTGCTGGAATCGCGTCCCCAATGGTCCTTCACCCGCTCCAGCGTTATCGTCCTTCCCGGTACGAACTCCTTGATGCGGTAGGGGCCTGAGCCCAGCGGCTTCTCCAGCGTTGTCGCAGCGATATCGCGCTTGCGACCCTCGCTGTCGGTGCCCTCCCACCAATGCTTCGGCAAAATCGTGAGTTGTCCGACAATCTGCGGGAGCTCTCGATTGCCTGGCGCATCGAAGCTGAACTTTATGTCGCGATCACCGACCTTTTCAGCTTTCACCACATGGCGGTAGTAAGCCGAGTACTGCGGATGATGTTGCTTGAACGCATTGAGCGAGAAGATAACGTCGTCAGGCGTGACAGGCTTTCCGTCATGCCATTTCGCCTCTCTTCTGAGACGATAGGTGACCCAGGAGAAATCCTCGGGATGGCTGACGGCTTCGGCTAGCTCGCCGTACTCGGTCGAAACCTCATCCAGCGACTGCGTCATGAGCGATTCGTAAATCAGCTGAACGCCGCCTGCGAGCGCCCCTTTGACGCCGGCAACCACAAGATTGAAGTTGTCAAACGTCCCGATCTGGATCTGACGTACGGTGCCGCCCTTCGGGGCCTCTGGATTGACGTAGTCGAAGTGCTTGAAGCCGGCAGGGTATTTGATTTCGCCGAACAGCGACAGGCCATGCCGAAAGACCGGTTCGCCCGCGCCCGATTGTGCGTGAGCCGGCGAAATTTCAGGGATGCCTAGCCCCAATGCGGGTGCCATAGCGGCGACTGCGCTGCCCTGGAGAAGATGTCGTCGGGTAATGGCCAAATGCAGAATTCCTGTTGCTGACGCCAGTATCCGTTGTTTCGAAGTCCGCCGCCCCTGCCACGAACGACGCAAACAACAAGGCCGAGCTAGTGAGGACCCAATATAAGGCAAGGGTTCGACGAATTACGTTGCTTTTTCCTCATGATAGCAGCTTGGGAACACCGCCGCTGCGGCGAAAAGTCCCGGTAACAACTCCGATCACGACAATGCGATCCCTCATATGCAAACGGCCAGGCAATGCCTGGCCGTGATGTCGTGGCGAAGTCCCTGCAGGACTGACGAAATATTAATTCGCCGCCGTCGGAAGCGGAGCCGGGTTGTCCGAGAGGCTGCGTAGATAGGCGATCACGTCGGCGCGCTCGCTGTCCTTCGGGATACCGGCAAAGCCCATCGCCGTGCCTGGAACGAAGGCCTTGGGGTTAGCGAGGAACTTGTTGAGGTCGTCATAGGTCCAGGTGCCACCCTTGGCCTTCAAGGCGGCCGAGAAGTTGAACCCCCCGCGGCCCTGACCCTTCGGCTCGTTCAAGACACCGTACAAATTGGGGCCGACGCGGTTGGGGCCGCCCTTCTCAAACGTGTGGCAGGCGACGCATTTCTTGGCGGCGGCTGTGCCCTTCTCGACCGAAGCGGTCTGCAACAGCTTCTCGATCGGCTCGGACGGCGCGGCGGCTTCCTTGGCTCCACCAGCCTGCGTGTCTTCCTTCACGGCAATCTCGAGGCCCGGCTTTTCCGGCTTCACGGGCGCGAAAATCGCCTCCGCAGCAAAGTTGGTCACCAGGAGAAGAAGGCAGGTACCGAGGACGGCGCCGAGAATTTTGTTAAGTTCGAAGGAGTCCATAACGGGATCAGGCTCCAGGCCGGAAAGGTCGACTGAAGGCCGGCAAAACGGCCGCGGGTGGCGTGAGGAATCAGCCTTTCGCGCCGCACCCTCAGCAGGGCCTGAGATATCGGTTTGCCCGGGCTCTGGCAACCCGTATAAACGCGCCGAATTTCGTCCCATCCCCATCAAAACCAGCTATCCCGCCGGGCCTTCAGACGATGACCGATTCCCGTATTTTGGTGCTGATTCCCGCCCGGATGGCGGCGACCCGGCTACCGGGCAAGCCGCTGCTGGATATCGCCGGCCTGCCCATGATCGTGCACGTGCTGCGGCGGGCGGAAGAAGCCAAAATCGGCCGAGTGGCAGTCGCCACCGACACGCCGGAGATCGCCGACGCGGTGAGGGCCGCCGGCGGCGAGGCGGTGATGACCCGTGCCTCCCATCCCTCCGGCTCCGACCGGATTCACGAGGCCATGCAGACGCTGGATCCGTCCGGCCGGGCCGAGATCGTGGTCAATTTGCAGGGCGATTTCCCGACGATCGCGCCAGACACCATCCGCGCCGCGCTGCCGCCGCTCGACGACCCCGCGGTCGACATCGCGACGCTGGCCTCGCAGATCCACACCGAGGAGGAAGACCGGGCGCCGAGCGTGGTGAAGGCGGTCGGCTCACCGATCGGTCCAAACCGGCTGCGCGCGCTCTATTTCACCCGCGCCACCGCGCCTCACGGTGACGGACCGCGCTACCACCATATCGGCCTTTATGCCTACCGCCGCGCCGCGCTGGAGCGGTTCGTGACCCTACCCCCCTCGCCGCTGGAGCAGCAGGAAAAACTCGAACAGCTACGCGCGCTGGAATCCGGGATGCGGATCGACATCACCATCGTCGATAGCGTGCCGCGCGGCGTCGATACCCCGGCCGACCTCGAAACCGCCCGCCGCATACTGGCAAATAGCTGAACGGCTGCTAAAAGGCCCGCCAGAGAAACGAGACATGACCAAAAAGCTCAAAATCGCATTCCAGGGCGAGCCTGGCGCCAATTCCCATATCGCCATCGTCGAAGCCTATCCGGAAGCCGAGCCGTTGCCCTGCGCGACCTTCGAGGACGCGCTGTCGGCGATCGCCTCGGGCGAGGCTGATCTCGGCATGATCCCGATCGAGAATTCGGTGGCGGGGCGCGTCGCCGACATCCATCATTTGCTGCCGGCGTCCGGCCTGTTCATCGTCGGGGAATGGTTCTTGCCGGTCCGCCATCAATTGATGGCGCCGAAGGGGACAAAACTCTCCGACATCAAGACGGTGGAGAGCCACGTTCACGCGCTCGGCCAGTGCCGGCGCATCATCCGCAAGCTCGGCATCAAGCCGATCGTCGCCGCCGATACCGCCGGCAGCGCGCGCGACGTTTCCGAACGCAAGGACAAGAGCGTCGCCGCCATCGCGTCACGGCTGGCGGCGCAGATCTACGGGCTCGATATTCTTGCCGAGGACGTCGAGGACGAGGCCCACAACACCACCCGCTTCGTGGTGCTGGCACGCGAGGCCGACTGGGCGAGACAAGGCTCGGGCCCGCTGGTCACCACTTTTGTTTTCCGGGTGCGCAACCTGCCCGCCGCGCTTTACAAGGCGCTCGGCGGCTTTGCCACCAACGGCGTCAACATGACCAAGCTCGAAAGCTACATGATCGACGGCAATTTCTTTGCCACGCAATTCTATGCCGACGTCGACGGCCATCCCGACGATAAGGGCCTCGCCTTTGCGCTCGAGGAACTGAAATTCTTCTCGCGCGAATTCCGCATCGTCGGCGTCTATCCGGCGCATCCGTTCCGCGCGACGTTCAGCGAGAAGCTGGATTAGTCTCTCGCGTCCCGGACGCGGTGCAGCGCTTGGCGCTGCTCCGCAGAGCCGGGACCTATCTCACCGCGGATACTGGGCCCCGGCTCTGCAGCGCACCACGCCGCAAGCGCGGCGCGCTGCGCTGCGTCCGGGGAACGGAGAGCGGTTAGGCCGCCACTTTCTTGTTCGGCCCAAGGAGCGGAGCAGCCAGATCGGCTAAAGCTCTAAGCGGATACGGATATTATGAAAGCGGTACTCGCGGCGTTATCAGCCGGCGTACGGCCCCTCTCCGATCACCACCGGCCGTTCCAGCCCCACCCTGGACGCGGACCCCACACGGGGCGCGGACCCCACCCTGGCCGCGGGCCCCAAACTGGCCCGCCCCAAGCATAGGCGCCGCGCCATCCCGGACGCCACACCGGGCGCGGGCCCCAACCGCCATAGACGCCCCATCTCGGACCAGGACGCCACCAGCAGCGACCCCAAGCGTTGCAGACCCAGCGGACCTGCTCGACATCAGTGGCTTGGCGCGAGATCTGGTCGGCATGCGGAAGCCCGTTCGGCATCGCGGCGGAAGCTGAGCCGACGGCGAGCATAACGCCGCCGAGGGCGGCCAATCCGACAACTGCAGATTTCAGTTCCATGGTTTGTCTCCCTTGGCTGGAGACTTCAACAATTTCTCTGACAACGCTTGGTTGCTTCTGAGGCTCGAACAAACGCAGGTATGCAGATCAGGAATGCTCAAAGAATGAGATATAGATTCGCAGAAAAGTCATCACGATCTAGGCGGCGACTTTCTTGCTCAGCCCGAACGCATCGGCCAAGAGACCATATGACTTCTTGCGTGCATCGTGATCGTAGACGGCGGTGATGATCATCAACTCGTCCGGCTGGCTGGCCGTAATCATCGGCTGCAGCTTCGCCATGATGGTCGCCGGGCTGCCGACGAACAGCCGTGAGCGGTTACGCATGACCGAGGCGCGCTCGGCGTCGGAGTAGTCATAGGCCAGCGCTTCCTCGACGCTGGGCAGCGGCAAATATTGGCCGCGGTCGCGGCGCAGCCGGTTGAGGTCCATGGACGAAGCGAGCCTTTCGGCTTCCGTATCGGTTTCGGCGGCGACCGCTGCGACGGCGAGAATGCCGTGCGGGGTCTCCCGCCAGCCGGACGGCTTGAAGTGGCTGCGGTAGTTCGTCATCGCCGCGATCGCGTCATAGGACGCGAAATGATGGGCGAATGCGAAGCCCATGCCGACCTGCGCCGCCAATTCCGAACTGTAGTCGGAGGAGCCGAGCAGCCAGATCGGCGGCAGCGGCGTATCGTCCGGCATCGCCACGACGCTGTTGTAGGGATGGCCGGCGGGAAAGCCGCGGGTCTCCCACAACACCAGTTCGCTCAGCCGTTCGAGAAAATCGTCGCCCTCGCGCCGATCGAGCCGGCTGCGCAGCGCATGCGCGGTCGCGCCATCGGTGCCGGGCGCGCGGCCGAGGCCGAGATCGATGCGGCCGGGAAACAGCGCCTCCAACATCTTGAAGCGCTCGGCCACAACCAGCGGCGCATGGTTGGGCAGCATCACGCCACCGGAGCCGACGCGGATGTTTTTGGTCACCGCGGCGATCTGCCCGATCATCAAATCAGGCGCGGGGCTCGCCACCGACGCCAGATTGTGGTGCTCAGCGAGCCAGTAGCGGACATAGCCGAGCCCATCGACGTGGCGCGCCAGGTCGATGCTGTTCTGCAGCGCCGCGGCGGGTTTTGTGCCGGTGGTGACGACGGAGAGGTCGAGGACGGAAAGCGGGATCATGGCGCTAAACTAGTGCGGCAACCGGAGGCGACAAAGGCCTGGCCGGCGCAGAGCAGGCCCGCGCTTGTGGGGAAAGAGCGCCACATCCCAGCGCTGGAGTGGGACGAAATGTGACAAATTCGCTATTGTTTACCGTTGCCCACCAGTAAATATATCCGCAGGAGATAATCATTTTCCAGACTTATTGTATTTACTGGGTAAATTTCCGCCAACGCAGCCCAACTACACCTTCAGCTAAGGCATAGTTTCATATATCTTGCAAAGATTGGGCTATTTCCCATCTCGAATGGGCTGTTTGGTCAGCCCTGTTTCGCTTATTTTAGCTCCTCGTCGCTACGGCTGACGTCCGCCCATAGTTTCGGAGCTTTGTGAAGTGCCATGACCGAGGTTACGCCCCCCGTTTTGGACGGCCATCGCGCGCTGCATTCGCCAAAGATCTCCTTTGAGTTCTTTCCGCCCAAGACCGAAGAGATGGAGCGGAGCTTGTGGGAGACCATCAACCGGCTGGCGCCGCTCGCGCCCAATTTCGTCTCGGTGACCTATGGCGCCGGCGGATCGACCCGCGAGCGGACCCATTCGACCATTGCCCGCATCCTGAAAGAGACGCGCCTAACGCCTGCCGCGCACCTGACCTGCGTCGGCGCGCCGAAGGGCGAGATCGACGACGTGGTGGCGCGCTATCACGAGATCGGCGTCCGCCACATCGTAGCGCTGCGCGGCGATCCAACCACCGGCATCGGCACTGCCTATCACGCGCATCCGGACGGCTATCAAAGTTCGCCCGACCTGATCGCAGGCATCAAGAAGCGCTTTCCCGATATCGAAATCTCGGTGTCCGCCTATCCGGAGAAACATCCGGAGAGCCCGACGATCGACGCCGATATCGATACACTAAAGGCAAAGGTCGACGCCGGCGCGGCGCGGGCCATCACCCAGGTGTTCTTCGATAACGACCTCTACTTCCGCTATCTCGACCGCGTCCGCGCCCGCGGCATCGACATCCCGGTCGTCCCCGGCATCATGCCCATGCACAATTTCAAGCAGGCGCGCAGCTTTGTGACCCGCGCCGGCACGACCGTGCCGGACTGGCTGGCGGACAAGTTCGAGGGACTCGACGACGACGCCGAGACGCGCAAGCTGGTGGCCGCCACCGTCGCCGCCGGCCAGGTGCACAAGCTCGCCAAGCACGGCGTCGACACCTTTCACTTCTACACCATGAACCGCGCGGACCTCGTGTTCGCGATCAGCCATTTGCTGGGCATTCGCCCCAATGGCGCACAGAAAGCCGCCTGATCCGATGATTTCTTCGATTTCGCCGAAGCGAACCGCTCTGCTCGCCGCCGCCCGCGAGCGCATCCTGGTGCTCGACGGCGCCATGGGCACCATGATCCAGGGCCTGCAGTTCGACGAAGCCGCATTTCGCGGCGAGCGTTTCAAGCACTTCCATCGCGATATCAGGGGCAACAACGACCTCCTGATACTGACGCAGCCGAAGGCGATCGAAGACATCCACGCCGCCTATCTGCGCGCCGGCGCCGACATCGTCGCGACCAACACGTTTTCGTCCACCTCGATTGCGCAGGCCGACTACGACATGTCGGACGTCGCCTATGAACTAAACCGCGATGGCGCCAGGCTTGCCCGCGCCGCCGCCGAGCGCGTCTCGGCCGAGGACGGCAAACAGCGCTTCGTTGCCGGCGCGCTGGGCCCGACCAACCGCACCGCCTCGATCTCGCCCGACGTTTCCAATCCCGGCTACCGCGCCGTCACCTTCGACGATCTGCGCAAGGCCTATGGCGAACAGGTCAACGGCCTGCTCGACGGCGGCGCTGACCTGCTGCTGGTCGAAACCATTTTTGACACGCTGAACGCCAAGGCAGCGCTCTATGCGATTTCGGAGATCACGGAAGGACGCGGCATCGACGTGCCCGTGATGATCTCCGGGACCATCACCGACAAATCCGGCCGCCTACTCTCCGGGCAATTACCGGAAGCGTTCTGGAATTCGATCCGCCACGCCAAGCCGATCACCGTCGGCTTCAACTGCGCGCTCGGCGCGGAAGACCTGCGTGCCCATATCGCCGACATCGGCCGTGTCGCCGACACGCTGGTGTGCGCCTATCCGAATGCCGGCCTGCCCAACGAGTTCGGCCAGTACGACGAGACGCCGGATTACATGGCGCGGCTGATCGGCGAGTTCGCCGAAGCGGGCCTCGTCAACATCGTCGGCGGCTGCTGCGGCACCACGCCCGACCATATCGCCGCGATAGCTGCCGCGGTCGCCCCGCACAAGCCGCGTATCGTGCCCGTGATCGAGCCGCGGCTGCGGCTCTCGGGGCTCGAGCCGTTCGAACTGACTCCGGCGATCCCCTTTGTGAACGTCGGCGAGCGCACCAACGTCACCGGCTCGGCGAAATTCCGCAAGCTGATCACCGCGGGCGATTACACTGCGGCCCTGCAAGTGGCGCGCGACCAGGTCGAGAACGGCGCGCAGATCATCGACGTCAACATGGACGAGGGCCTGCTCGATTCCGAGGCCGCGATGGTGACGTTCCTCAACCTCGTCGCCGCCGAACCCGACATCGCGCGTGTGCCGGTGATGGTCGACTCCTCGAAATTCAACGTGATCGAGGCAGGCCTGAAATGCGTTCAGGGCAAGCCGGTCGTGAACTCGATCTCGATGAAGGAAGGCGTGGAGAAATTCATCCACGAAGCCCGCATCGCGCGCCGCCACGGCGCAGCCGTCGTGGTGATGGCATTCGACGAGATCGGCCAGGCCGATACGTTTGCGCGCAAGACCGATATCTGCAAGCGCGCCTACGACATCCTCGTCAACGAGGTCGGCTTTCCCCCAGAGGATATCATCTTCGACCCGAATATTTTCGCGATCGCGACGGGTCTTGAAGAGCACAACAATTACGGCGTCGACTTCATCGAGGCGGCGCGATGGATCCGTCAGAACCTGCCGGGCGCGCATATTTCCGGCGGCGTCTCCAACCTCTCGTTCTCGTTCCGTGGCAACGAGCCGGTGCGCGAGGCGATGCACTCGGTGTTTCTGTATCACGCCATCCATGCCGGCATGGACATGGGCATCGTCAATGCTGGCCAGATGATCGTTTATGACGACATCGATGCCGAGCTGCGGCAGGTGTGCGAAGACGTCATTCTCAACCGTGACCCCGGCGCGTCCGAGCGGCTGCTGGCGCTCGCCGAAAAATTCCGCGGCAAGGAGAAGCAGAGCAAGGAGCAGGATCTCGCCTGGCGCGAATGGCCCGTCGAAAAGCGGCTGAGCCACGCGCTGGTGCACGGCATCACCGAGTTCATCGAGGAAGACACCGAGGCCGCTCGGCTGACAGTGGAGCGGCCGCTGAACGTGATCGAAGGGCCGCTGATGGCGGGCATGAATATCGTCGGCGATCTCTTCGGCGACGGCAAGATGTTCCTGCCGCAGGTGGTGAAATCGGCGCGCGTGATGAAGCAGGCGGTCGCCTATCTGATGCCGTTCATGGAAGAGGAGAAGGCGCGCAACCTCGCCAATGGCGTCACCGGCGACGGCCGCAACGCCGCCGGCAAGATCGTGCTGGCGACCGTCAAGGGCGACGTCCACGACATCGGCAAGAACATCGTCGGCATCGTGCTGCAATGTAACAATTTCGAGGTGATCGACCTCGGCGTCATGGTTCCCGCCAACAAGATCATCGAGACGGCGAAAGCCGAAGGCGCTGATATCATCGGGCTATCGGGCCTGATCACGCCCTCGCTCGACGAGATGAGTTTTCTGGCCGGCGAAATGGAGCGGCAGGGCATGAAGATGCCGCTGTTGATCGGCGGCGCCACCACGAGCCGCGTCCATACGGCCGTGAAGATCGACCCGAACTACAAGGGTGGTCCGGTGGTGCATGTCAACGACGCCAGCCGCGCGGTGGGCGTCGCGTCGTCGCTGCTCTCGCCGGACAGGCGCGAGGCCTATGCGGCCGACATTCGCGCCGAGTACGCCAAGATCTCCGCGGCGCATTTCCGGGCGCAGGCCGACAAGAAGCGGCTGAAGCTTGCGGACGCGCGCGCCAATGCGGTCAAGATTGACTTCGCCAAGGCACCGCCGAAGAAACCGGCGTTCCTCGGCATCAAGAGCTTTGACGCCTACAACCTTGCGGAGCTCGCCGAATACATCGATTGGACGCCGTTCTTCCAGACCTGGGAATTGACCGGGCGCTTCCCCGCCATCCTCGACGATCCCAAGATCGGCGAAGTCGCGCGCTCGCTCTATGACGACGCGCGCAAGATGCTCAACCGCATCATCAAGGAGAAATGGTTCAAGGCCCGCGCCACCATCGGCTTCTGGCCGGCCAATGCTGATGGCGACGATATCGCTGTCTATGCCGACGATGCGCGCGCCAAGAAGATCGCGACCTTCCACACGCTGCGCCAGCAACTGGAGAAGCGCGAGGGCCGCTTCAACGCCGCGCTGTCGGATTTCATCGCGCCGGTGTCCTCGGGCTTGCCTGATTATATCGGCGCCTTCGTGGTCACGGCGGGGATCGGCGAGGACGCGGTGGCCGACCGCTTCAAGAACGCCAATGACGATTACTCCTCGATTCTGTGCAAGGCGCTGGCCGATCGCCTCGCAGAAGCTTTTGCCGAGCGGATGCATCAGCGCGTCCGCAAGGAATTCTGGGGTTACGCGCCGGACGAGGCGCTAACCTCTGATCAGCTCATCCTCGAGCAGTATGCCGGCATTCGCCCGGCCCCCGGCTATCCCGCGCAGCCCGACCACACCGAGAAGGCGACGCTATTCCGCCTGCTCGATGCGGAGAAGACAGCCGGTGTGAAGTTGACCGAGAGCTTTGCGATGTGGCCCGGCTCGTCGGTGTCAGGACTTTATTTCTCCCATCCCGAAAGCTTCTATTTCGGTGTCGGCAAGATCGAGCGCGATCAGGTCGAGGACTATGCCGCGCGCAAGGGCATGAGCGTGGCCGAGACCGAGCGCTGGTTGGCGCCGGTGCTGAATTATATTCCCTCGCAGGAACAGGCGGCGAAAGAACCAGCGTCGATCGCGGCCGTTCCCGCCAACGACATGACCTCCAACGATTTGGCCTCGCACCCGCCCGGCTGCGCCTGCGCGGTGCATCTGGCCTGGCGGAAGAAGGCGGTGGGGGCGTAGAACCGCTTTCTTCCCTTCTCCCCTTGTGGGAGAAGGTGGCGCGAAGCGCCGGATGAGGGGTTCTATCCGCGGAGAGAACCCCTCACCCGTCTCGAATGAGCTTCGCTCATTCGATCCGCCCTCTCCCACAAGGGGAGAGGGGAAGAAGTACAGGAACAACTTCGTCATCGCCGGGCTTGACCCGGTGATCCATCTTAAAGACTCTTACGAAGGTGATGGATGCCCGGGTCAAGCCCGGGCATGACACAGTGCCTGAGGCTCCTCCCATGAAGTTCTTCTCCTTCTGGCGATCGCTGGCGAGCTTTCGCGTTCGAATCGCGCTCAATCTGAAAAACGTGCCGGCTGAAGTGATCTTCGTCGACATCGATGCCAACGCGCATCGCGATCCCGAATATCGCCGGATCAACCCGCAGATGGCGCTGCCGGCGCTGGTCGAAGATGACGGCACCGCGCTGTTCCAGTCGCTCGCCATCCTCGAATATCTCGACGAGAAATATCCCTCCCCGCCGCTGCTGCCCACTGATCTCGCCGGCCGCGCCCGCGTGCGCGCATTGGCGCTGATGGTCGCCTGCGAGGGCCACCCGCTGCTAACGCCGCGGGTGCGGCGCTATCTCGACCACGAGCTGAATCTGCGCGACACCCAGCAGGCGGCATGGCGGCGGCACTGGATCGCCGAGACGCTGGCGGCGCTGGAGGGACATCTCGCCGACCACGAGGACACCGGCGAATTCTGCCATGGCGATACGCCCACGCTGGCCGACATCTGCATGGTCGGCCATGTCACCGTCGCGCTGAACCAGCAGGTCAATATGACGACCTATCCGACCGTGAAGCGCACCTTCGAGACCGCGATGGCGCTGCCGGAATTTGCGAAAGCCCATCCGCTGGTGCAGCCGGATACGCCCGAGGCGATGCGGCCTAGGGTGTGAAAGCGAGGCCGGCCGGCCGGCGGCGCGACTCCCCGGACGCGCCGCAGCCGGCCTGAAAAAATCGCGAAAACGACCCCATGCAAAGTAGGATTGGGCTGGCTCCGCGGCTGTGGCCGGGCGCGGCCCCGTCCAGCTCAATCACCCTTTCGGCGGGGCCAGCGGCTGCACGATTTCCTTAAACGGCGGCAGCGCCTCGCAAGTGGCAGAATGCGCTTTCAGCGCCCGATAGCTGGCGTCGAACAGCTCGGGATGTGCCTCGCCGACAAAGCGCAGCACGCAGGCGACCGCGATATCGGCGTGGCCGGCGCGCTCGCCGAACCAGTACGGCGTCTTCACCGCCGCGCGCTCTTTCTCCAGCACCTCCAGCACGCCCGCGATCTGCGCCTTGCAGCGCTCGACCCAGAGATCGAGCTGCTCCTTGCGCAGCACGCGCTCGTACAACAGGCTGACGCCCTTGTCGCCAAGCCCCATCGCCAGCGCGCAAATCCGCAAATGCCGCCAGCGCGCCTCGCCGCTCTTCGCAATCATCGCCTTCTCGGGCCCGACGCGATCGTCGAGATAATCCAGGATCATCGCGCTCTCGATCAGCGCCTCGCCACTGTCCAGCACCAACGTCGGCACCCGCCGCAGCGGATTATAGGCCGCAATCTTGTCGGCATCGCCGAAGGTCGACCACGGCTTGTGCTCGAAGTCGATGCCATAGAGCCGCGTGGCGATGGCGACGCGGCGGACGAAGGGGGAGTCGTATTGGCCGATCAGGATCATGGTTTCTCTCTGCTCGTCATGGCCGGGCTTGACCCGGCCATCCATCCTCGTTGGAAAGATTCCTCCGAAGAGTGATGGATGCCCGGGTCAAGCCGGGGCATGACGAGGTTTGCTTTGGGGTTGCGCTGCACACTATCCTAAGTACGTCGGTTAGTAATGCAACGGGGGAAGCAGGAGGTGTTTTAGGGGAATGCTCTGACGAACCCCACCCACAAGTCGTCATACTCCGCGAAAGCGGAGTATCCAGTACGCCGCAGCGTCTCGGTTCTGTCGTAACGTCTCTGGAATACTGGATCCCCGCTTTCGCGGGGATGACGGCTGAGGATGAGGACGCTTTGGCGCTTCACTCAATCACCGGCACATGCCGCGCCACCTCGCGCGGCGCGGTGCCGTCGAGGCGGGGATCATCGCTCACCTCAACCTCCCGCCGGAAGGCACGAAAACCCGAGCGCTGATAGAACGCCAGCGCGGCTGGATGATCGAAGGTGCAGGTGTGCAGCCAGAGGCGTGTGATCGGCCGCGACCACGCGATTTCCAGCGCGCGGTTCATCAGCCAGCGGCCGGCGCCAGTGCCGACCAGTTTTGCGGTGACGCCGAACATGCCGATCTCGCATTGGCCGGCCTCGCGAAAATCCAGCTCTAACAGGCCCTCGTCGCGGCCGTTGTCGACCAGCGCGTAGACTTCGAGCTGCGGCGAATGGAGCCGCGCCGCGAGTTCGGCGTCGGGCATCTGTATTCGCGAGAACCACAGCCATTCCTCGCCGACGCGACGATAGAGATCGCGAAACCAATCGAGCGGCGGCATCTCCACCCGGCGCAGCGACCATGCGCCGGCGGGATCGGAACGCGGCGCGGGCCGTTCAGTCATCTCCAGATGCGTAACGATAGCGGCGATCTTGCCGGCGGGAACGTCCGAATAGCCGTCGGGCACTATCAACTGACGTCACTCCCCTTCATCGCTCGCGAGCACGCCCTTCACCGCCCTCGCCCATCCCGCCAGCTTCCGCTCCCGCGTCGCCGCGCTCATCGCCGGCTTGAAGCGGTGCTCCAGCCGCCAGTTGTCGGCGAACTTGCCGGGCTCGGGATAGACGCCGGCGTTCAGCCCGGCGAGATAGGCGGCGCCGAGCGCTGTGGTCTCCTGGATCATGGGGCGATCGACCGGCGCGTCGAGCAGATCGGCTAGGCGCTGCATGGTCCAATCAGACGCGGTCATGCCGCCGTCGACGCGGAGCACGATGTTAGCGGCGGTTGCGTCCGGCCAATCGGCGCGCATCGCGGCCCAGAGGTCGAAGGTCTGATAGCAGACGCTCTCCAGCGCGGCATGCGCGAGTTCGGCCGGGCCGGTATTGCGGGTCAGGCCGAACAGCGCGCCGCGCACGCGGGGATTCCAGTAGGGCGCGCCGAGGCCAACGAAGGCCGGCACCAGATAGACGCTCTGCAGTGAGTCGGACTTGTCCGCGAGCGGACCGGTTTCGGACGCCTGCTTGATAATGCCGAGGCCGTCGCGCAGCCATTGCACCGCCGAACCTGCGACGAAGATCGAGCCTTCCAGTGCATAGGTGCGTTTGCCGTTCAGTTGATAAGCGATGGTGGTGAGCAACTTGTTCTTCGAGGCGACCGGCGTGGTGCCGGTGTTGAGCAGCGCGAAGCAGCCGGTGCCGTAAGTCGATTTGATCATGCCGGGTGTGAAACAGGCCTGACCGATGGTCGCGGCCTGCTGGTCGCCGGCGATGCCGGAGATCGGGATGGAGCCGCCGAATAGTTCAGCGACGCAGTCGCCGAACTTGGTGGAGGAGTCCTTGACCTCCGGCAGCATCGAGCGCGGCACGCGCAACAGCTTCAAGAGCTCGTCGTCCCAGTCGCCGGTGTGAATGTTGAACAGCAGCGTGCGCGAGGCGTTGGTGGCGTCGGTGGCGTGCACGTTACCGCCAGTGAGTCGCCACAGCAGATAGCAATCGACGGTGCCGAACATCAATTCGCCGCGGCCGGCGCGTTCGCGCGCACCCGGCACGTGGTCGAGTATCCAGGCGACCTTGGTGCCAGAGAAATAGGGATCGATGATCAGGCCGGTCTTGGCCGAGATCGCACGCTCGTGGCCTTCATTTTTGAGCTTGGCGCACATGTCAGCGGTGCGGCGGTCCTGCCAAACGATGGCGCGGTGCACGGCCTGCCCCGTGGCGCGGTCCCAGACCACCGTGGTCTCGCGCTGGTTGGTAATGCCGATCGCCGCAATGTCTTTTGCTTTCAGGCCGGCCTTTTCCAGCGCCTCGCGGCAGACCGTCACCGTCGACGTCCAGATGTCCTCCGGCTCGTGCTCGACCCAGCCGGACGCCGGAAAATGCTGCGGGAACTCCTGCTGCGCCGTCGCGGCGATGGAGATGTCGCTGCGGAACACCATGGCGCGCGAAGACGTGGTGCCCTGATCGATGGCCAGCACAAAGGACATGACGTTGCTTCCCCGGGGAGGTTTTGATTGCTGAGAGGCAATCCGATTGAGGGAGGTTCGTCAATATCCCGTCGCGCGCCCCGGATGCAGCGCAGCGTCCTCGGGATCGCGCTTCGCGCGACTCCGGCGGTGCGCTGCTAAGCCGGGGCCAATGATTGGGGTACGAAGCATCGATCCCGGCTCTGCGGAGCAGCGTGAAGAACGCTGCACCGCGTCCGGGACACGAGACCGGCTACACGGAGGCCGTCGTCACGCCGCCATCCACCACAATGGTCTGGCCGGTCATGAAGGTGGAGGCATCGGAGGCCAGATAGGCTACGGCGCCAGCGATTTCGTCGGGCTCGCCGATCCGGCGCAGCGGCGTGGTGGCGGTGCGACGCTTGAGGAGGTCGGCGTCTTCCCACAGCGCACGGGCGAAATCGATTTTGACGAGACCCGGCGCGACGCAATTGACGCGCACGCCCTTTGGGCCCCATTCGCCGGCGAGGCTGCGGCACAGCGCGAAGTCTGCCGCTTTCGAAATGCCGTAGGCGCCTATCACGGTAGAGCCGCGCAATCCCCCGATGGAGGAGATAATCACCACCGAGCCGTTGCCGCGCTCCGCCATCTGCGGGATCGCCAGCGCGCAGAGCCAGATGTTGCTCTTGACGTTACTGCCCATGATCTTGTCGAAGGCCTCGTCCTTGATGTCGAGCAGCGGACCGTAATACGGATTCACTGCGGCGTTGCAGACGAGGATGTCGACCTTGCCGTAGTGCTTGGTGGTACCTGCGATCAGCGCCTCGACTTCCTCGCGGCGCGAGATGTTGCAGGGAATGACATGGGCGTCGCCGCCGACCTTCTTGATGCCTTCCGCGACCTCGTGGCAGGCGTCGGCCTTGCGGCTGGAGATCACGACCTTGGCGCCGAGTTTGGCGAGCAGCTCAGCGGAGGAGCGGCCGATGCCGCGGCTGGAGCCGGTGATGACGGCGATCTTGCCGGTGAGATCGAACGGGGTGTTTTTCATTGTTGGTTGTTCCCTGAATCCTTCCTCGTCGTTGCGAGGAGCGAAGCGACGAAGCAATCCATGCCCGACCTTGCGGCACTATGGATTGCTTCGCTACGCTCGCAATGACGGGGCAACATCAGTGCCCCGCAACGACACGTGGCTTACACCAGCCCGCCTTCCGCGACGCGGCGGAGGTGGTAGTCGGTGTCGCCAAAGGTGTTCTCGATCATGGTCAGCCGCTTGAAGTAGTGGCCGATCTTGGCTTCCTGGGTCATGCCGATGCCGCCGTGAAGCTGGATCGATTGCTGGCCGATGAATTTTCCGGACTTCCCGATCTGCACCTTGGCAGCGGCCACCGCGGTCGCGCGCTCCTTGGCGTCGTCGAAATCGGCCGCCATCGTCGCGAACATTGACATGCTGCGGGCCTGTTCGAGGGCGACGAACATGTCGGCGGCGCGATGTTGCAAGGTCTGGAAGCTGCCGATCGGAACACCGAACTGCTTTCGCGTTTTGAGATACTCGACGGTCGTCTTCAGCGATTCATCCATCGCGCCGACCGCTTCCGCGCACATTGCGGTGCGGGCTTCATCGACTACGCGCTCGATCAGTGGCAGGCCGTTCTCGGGATCGCCGATCGCAGCGTCGCTACCCACCTCGACGCCGGTGAAGGTGATATCGGCGGCATGCAGCCCGTCCTGGGTCGGATAGCCCTTGCGGGTGACTCCCTTGGCATTCGCCGGAACGAGGAACACGCCGACGCCGGTCTTGTCGCGCCGGCTGCCCTTGGTACGCGCGGTCACGATCAGGGTGTCGGCATTCTCGCCGTTGAGCACGACGAATTTTTCGCCGTCGATGACCCAACCGTCGCCCTTCTTCTTGGCCGTAGTGGAGACATCGGCGAGATCGTAACGCGAGTTCTTCTCGAGCTGGGCGAAGGCAAAAGTCTTGCTGCCGTCGATGATGCCGGGGATGTGCGCGGCCTTCTGCTCGGCCGAGCCGCCATGGCGCAGGAAGCCGCCGCCTATCACGACCGTGGCGAGATACGGCTCCAGTACCAGCGCCTTGCCGAGCGCTTCCATCACGATCATGGTTTCGACCGCACCCGCGCCAAAGCCGCCATCGGCTTCCGCAAACGGCAGACCGAGCAGGCCCTGCTCGGCAAGCTTGCCCCAGACGGCCTTGCTCCAGCCGCCCTTCTCCTTCTGGTACTTCTTGCGCGCATCGAAATCGTAGGAGTCGGTCAGCAGACCGTCGATGCTTTCCTTGAGAAGGCGCTGCTCCTCGGACAAATCAAAATCCATGTTGTTTACTCTCTCCAGAATTCAATGCGGGCACGCCGTTGCCCCACTCTCGATCGTCATCCCCGCGGAGGCGGGGATCCAGTAACCACAGCCGCCTGCCGTAATCACGATCGCCGCGGCGTACTGGGTCCCCCGCCTTCGCGGGGGACGACAGGTGTTGTTGTGGCGGGACTAGAGCCCCAGCACCGCCTTGGTGATGATGTTGCGCTGGATCTCGTTGGAGCCGCCGTAGATCGAGACCTTGCGGTTGTTGAAGTAGCTCGGCGCGATCTGGGCGGTCCAATCCATGGTTTCGTTGGAGGCGTCGTCGCCGTGCTCGTCGTAGGGAGCTGCGAACGGGCCGATCACTTCCATCAGCAGTTCAGTGGTGGTCTGCTGGATTTCCGAGCCCTTGATCTTCAACACCGAAGACGCCGGGTTGGGCTTGCCCTTGCCGTGCTTGCCTTCGTCGGCGACGACGCGGAGCTGCGTCAGCTCGAGCGCCTTCAGCTCGATCTCGCAGGCAGCCAGCTTCTCGCGGAAGCCCTGGTCCTCGATCACTGGCTTGCCGTTCGATTCGACCTTGGAGGCGAGTTCCTTGATGCGGCGCAGCCGTTCCTTGGAGACGCCGACGCGGGCGATGCCGGTGCGCTCGTTGCCAAGCAGGAATTTTGCGTAGTCCCAGCCCTTGTTCTCCTGGCCGATCAGGTTTTCGACCGGCACCTCGACGTCGTCGAAGAACACTTCATTGACCTCGTGGCCACCGTCGATGGTCTCGATCGGGCGCACGGTGACGCCCTTCGACTTCATGCTGAACACGATGAAGGAGATGCCCATCTGCTTCTTCGCTGACGTGTCGGTACGGCACAGGCAGAAGATCATGTCAGCGTACTGGGCCAGCGTGGTCCAGGTCTTCTGGCCGTTGATGATGTACTTGTCGCCCTTGCGCTCGGCCTTGGTCTTCAGCGAGGCGAGGTCCGATCCCGAGCCCGGCTCCGAGAAGCCCTGGCACCACCAGTCGTCGACATTGGCGATGCGCGGCAGATAGTACTGCTTCTGCTTCTCGTTGCCGAAGGTGTAGATGACCGGCCCGACCATGCTGACGCCGAAGGCGAGCGGCGCCGGCGCCGGATGCATCTGCAGCTCTTCGTTGAAAATGTACTGCTGCACCGAGCTCCAGCCGGTGCCGCCATATTCCTTGGGCCAGTGCGAGACGCCCCAGCCCTTCTTGTTCAGGATGCGCCACCAGGCGATCATCTCGTCCTTGGAGAGATGGCGGCCCTCGACCATCTTGCGCCGCGTTTCCGGCGGTACGTTGTCGCGGAAGAAGGCTCTCACTTCTTCACGAAACGCGATTTCTTCCTTGCTGAAAGCGAGATCCATCGGATCCTCCTTGTGAGCGAATGAATTACATTCGTTGTGACGCGAACTCTTTGTTTCGTCGTCCCTGCGAACGCAGGGACCCATAACCACCGGCTTCTACGATTGACAAAGCCGTCTCCCCATGTGCCCGAAGCAAGGCCGCGGCGTATGGGTCCCGGCTCAAGGCCGGGACGACGGCGGAGTTTAGGAACGACCTCCTGATGCGGCTTGCTGTTTCGGCGATGCGACTTGCGATTGCTGCATGCGCAGTTCGTGGCGCGACAGTTTTCCGACCGGCGTGCGCGGCAGTTCGCTGACGAACTCGACCGCCGCGGGCAGCTCGTGCTTGCCGAGCTTGCCGGTAAGGAAGGCGCGCAGCTCATCCAGCGTGAACGGCTTTGCATCCGCGCGCAGCTTGATGAACGCCTTTGCCGCCTCGCCGCGGTAATCATCGGGAATGCCGATCACGATCACTTCCTGCACGGCAGGATGCGCATAGATCGCCTGCTCGATCATCTGCGGATAGACGTTGAAGCCGCCGGAGATGATCATGTCCTTCTTGCGATCGACCAGGTAGAAATAGCCGTCGGCATCCATATAGCCGATATCACCGGTGAGGAAGCGGTCGCCGACAAAGGCTTCGGCGGTTTCCTTCGGCCGGTTCCAGTAGCCCTTGGTGACGTTCGGGCCGCGGATGCGGATTTCCCCGGTTTCGCCCACCGGCATCAGTTTGGTCGGATCCTCCAGCGACACCACGTCCATCTCGATGCCGGGCAGCATCAGGCCGATCGAGCCGGGTTTGTCCGGCCCTTCCTTCGGATGTGCGGTGCCGGGCGAGCAGGTTTCGGTCATGCCCCAACCGCTCTTCAGCTTCATGCCGACCCTGCGCTCCAGGATCCGTGCGACTTCAACCGGCAGCGGTGCGCCGCCCGAGCCAACGCTGACCAGCGAGGACAGATCGCGCTTGTCGAGGTCCGGCAGAGCTGCGATCGCGATCCACATCGTCGGCACGCCGGGAAAAACGGTAGCACGCTTGACCTCAATATCGCGCATCACGGCCTCGACGTCGAAACGCTGATGCAGTGAGATCAGATTACCGCGCCGGATCGACGACAGCAGCACCACCGTCAGCGCATAGATATGGAACAGCGGCAGCACGCAGATCACGCGCTCGATCGCATTGCGCTCGGCGCGCGCCGGCCTGCCCCAGACATCGTAGATCGATACCGCCGAAGTCAGATTGCCGTGGCTGAGCATCGCGCCCTTCGGCAGGCCGGTGGTGCCGCCGGTATATTGCAGCAGCGCGACATCGTCGGCCGAGATCGCGGGCCATTGCGCCGGCTTTGCCGCGCCGCCGGTGAATTGCTGGTAGGTGACGATCTTCGGATTAGCCGGTAGCGCGGTTTGGGGGGTCCCGACCTTGCCCCAATGATCGTCCTCGCAAACGATCAGGCGATCGATCAGTCCCTTGTCGAGGAATTTCAGCGCGGTCGGCAACAGCGCTGATAGATTGCTGGTGACCAGCACGCGCGCGCCGGAGTCCGTTAGCTTGTGCGACAGCGCGATCTCGCCGTCGAGCGGCGACAGATGCACGACACGTGCGCCGGCCTTCAGCGCGCCGAAGAAATTGACGGGGTGATCGGGCGAATTGCCGAGGAACAGCGCGACCGAACTGTTCTTGCCGTAGCCCGCTCGGAGGAAGGCGCTAGCGGCGGTCTCCACCAACGCTTCGAGTTCGCTGTAGCTGATTGGCCGGTCGCGGAATTCGATGGCCGGCCGTGCGGCGAACTCGGCGGCCGCGTCCGACAACAGGTCCGGCAGCGTGCCGCATGCGATCGGTTCGTCCCAGCGGACGCCTTGCGGAAAGAACTGCTCGCCGGGATGGGTCATAAGCACTTTGACGACCGTGAGGTGAGCACAACTGCGCGGGCTCCCTTCCCCCTTGAGGGGTCCGAGGCGAGCGAAGCCCGCTCTCGAGGTTGGGGAACGTGGTTCACACGGGCAGTCCCGATGCGGCCACCCCTCTCCCGGACCCTCCCCCGCAAGGGGGGAGGGAACGGAGAGACTGTGCCTACAGTCAGCATCAAGCCGCCTTCGACTGCTGGGCCAGCGACGCAAACGTCTTGCCTTCAGCGGCGAGGCGCTTGAGCAATGGTGCCGGTTCGAGCGAGGGATCATTGGTCTCCTTCGCATAGTACGACAGCCGGTCCGCGATGTGCTTCAGCCCGACCTGGTCGGCATAGTACATCGGGCCGCCGCGATAGATCGGCCAGCCATAGCCATAGAGCCAGATCACGTCGATGTCGCTCGGCCGCGCCGCGATGCCCTCTTCGAGGATGCGCGCTCCCTCGTTGATCATCGGGTACATCATGCGCTCCAAGATCTCGTCGTCGCTGACGACGCGCTTCTTGCGGCCCATGCGCTGCAGCGTCTCGTCGATCAGCTTCTCGACTTCGGGATCGGGCAGCGGCGCGCGCGAGCCGCCCTCATATTTGTAGTAGCCTTTGCCGGTCTTCTGGCCGAAACGTCCCGCCTCGCACAGCGCGTCGGCGATTTCCGACTTGATGCCGCGGTCCTTGCGCGAACGCCAGCCGATATCGAGACCGGCGAGATCGCTCATCGCGAACGGGCCCATCGGCATGCCGAACTTCGTCACCACAGCGTCGACCTGCTGCGGCAACGCGCCTTCGAACAACAGCTTTTCCGACTGCTTGCCGCGCTGGGCCAGCATGCGATTGCCGACAAAGCCGTCGCAGACGCCGACCACGGCCGGCACTTTTGCAATCTTGCGCGCGATCGACACCGCGGTCGTCAGTGCATCCGGCGCGGTCTTGTCGGCACGCACGATCTCGCACAACTTCATCACGTTGGCCGGCGAGAAGAAGTGCATGCCGAGCACGTCCTGCGGACGCTTTGTGACTTTCGCGATCTCGTCGATGTTGAGATAGGAAGTGTTGGAAGCCAGCACCGCGCCGGGCTTGGCGTATTTGTCGAGCGCCTCGAACACTTCCTTCTTGACCGCCATGGTTTCGAACACGGCCTCGATCACAAGGTCAGCGTCCTTGACGTGCTCGAGACCGACCTTGCCGTCGATCAGGCCCATGCGCTTGGCGGGGGCATCGGCGGGAATACCGCCGCGCGCCGCGGTCGCCTCGTAATTCTTCTGCATCACGCCCATGCCGCGCTTGAGCTGTTCTTCGCCGGTCTCGATCAGCGTCACCGGGATACCGGCATTGGCAAAGGACATGGCGATGCCGCCGCCCATGGTGCCGGCGCCGATGATAGCGACGCGTTCGACTGGGCGCGGTTTTGTTCCATCGGGCACGCCGGCGATCTTGGCGGCTTCGCGCTCGGCGAAGAAGGCGTAACGTTGCGCCTTGGACTGGTCGCTGGAGACCAGCTTGAGGAAACCTTCACGCTCCTTCTTCAACCCTTCGTCGAACGGCAACTCGATCGCGGCGCGTACCGCATCGGCTGCGGCGAACGGCGCTTCCAGCCCGCGCGCCTTCTTGGTCAATGCGGCGACTGCGTTGGTAAAGATCGAGATGTCGGCCTTGGCGGCAGCGAGCTTGCTGTCATCGTCGCGCAGCTTGCGCAGCGGGCGCTTCTCCGCCAGCACCTTGCGCGCGAAAGCTTCACCGCCCGACGCCGGCCCCTCGACGATTTCCTCGATCAGGCCGTTCTTGAGCGCCTCCGCCGCGCCGATCGGGTCACCGCTGACGATCATCTTGACCGCGAGTTCGGGGCCGACTGCGCGCGGCAGGCGCTGGGTGCCGCCAGCGCCCGGCAACAGGCCGAGCTTCACCTCGGGCAGGCCGAGCTTCGCTTCTTTGACCGCGACGCGATAGTGGCATGCCAGCGCGACTTCGAGACCGCCGCCGAGCGCCGTGCCGTGAATGGCCGCGATGATCGGCTTCGGCGAGTTCTCCATGAGATCAAGCACCTCGGCGAGGCCCGGAGGCTTCGGCGGTTTGCCGAATTCGGTAATGTCGGCGCCGGCGATGAAGGTACGGCCTGCGCAGGTCAGCACGATCGCCTTCACTTCCGAATCCGCGATCGCGCTCTTCATGCATTCGAAGATACCGCCGCGCACCGCGGCGCTCAGCGCGTTAACGGGAGGACTGTTGACCGTGACGATGGCGATAACGTCATGACGCTCGAGTTTTACGACTTCGTTCACGGGACTCTCCCTGGATCGTTTGTTCTTGGATTGCCGCTCGACTTGCGTTGAGTGGCTACGGTCGTCATTTTCGCAATTTCGCACTGCGAAATTTAATTCCACACCTTGACAGCGAGGGTTATTTTGAAGCACGTCCCTTGTCAACGAGCTCATCAGCAGCGGCAGGGAATGAAGCGTCCAGGGAAGAAAGTGGCGAGTGATCGCAGCTTCGTCGTCGCGCTTTCGCGCGGACTCGATGTGTTGCGCGCATTCCAACCCAATGACGGGCTTCTTGGCAATCAAGAACTTGCCGCCCGTACCAAACTGCCGAAGCCAACCATTTCCCGGCTGACCTACACCCTGACCAAACTCGGCTATCTTACACCCGTTCCGCGTTTCGAGAAGTATCAGCTCGCGCCATCAGCCATGGCGCTGGGGTATGCCGCCCTTGCCAATCTCGGCGTTCGGCATTTGTCCGAGCCTTATCGCGAGGCCCTGATGCGCGAAACCGGCGGCGCCGTCGCGGTCGGCGGACGCGACCGCCACAGCATGATCTATTTCGGCCAGAGCCGCACCGGGCTGCTTGGTGTGCAGCTTGACGTCGGCTCACGCGTTCCGATCGCGACCACCGCGATGGGGCGAGCCTACATCTGGGCACTGCCCGACGACGAACGTGCCTCCTTGTTGCGCGAACTACGCGACCACTACGGCAACCGCTGGCCCAAAATGCGTGACGGCATCGAGCGTGCGGGCGAAATGCTCGCGCGTCACGGATTCACTATCTCTGCCGGCGAATGGCAGGACGATGTGCACGCCGTAGGTGTGCCGTTGAAGCTGAGCGACGGAACCGGACCATACGCATTCAATTGCGGCGCGCCCGCTTTCCGCTTCACGGAAGATCGTTTGATCAACGACATTGGACCTCGTCTTGTCACGATGGTAAGGAACATCGAAGCAGCGCTGGGCGGCGCAGCACCGCAATCAAAAAAATCAGAGAACAAGAAGTCGAAAGCAGGAGGAAGAGTTGCACGTTTGGCCGAGGGGATCAGATAGCCTTCACCGTGACCGGCAAAAACAGTTGCACGGTCATTCCCGCTCCGTGATCAGGGCGGGCGGGACGCGATGACGCAGGCACAGCTCGCGCAGGGCAATGCTCCCCTGCTCGCGGTCCGCGACGTCAGCGTCGTGTTCGGCGGCATCATCGCGCTCAACGGTGTGTCCTTTGACATGCACAAGGGCGCAATCCTCGGTCTGATCGGGCCAAACGGCGCCGGCAAGACGACGCTGTTCAATTGCCTCTCCAGACTCTATCAGCCGTCTTCCGGCGATATCCTGATGGAAGGCGTGAGCATCCTGACGCGGCCGCCGCACCGGATCGCCGAGATCGGCATCGGCCGCACCTTCCAGAACGTCGCGCTGTTTCCCAATCTTTCGGTGCTCGACAACGTTCGCGTCGGGACCCATTCCCGTTCCAACAGCGACATCATCAGCGACTCCTTGCGACTGGGCTGGGTGCGTCGTGGCGAGGCCGAGCTCAACAGGCACGTCCACGAGATCGTCACCTATCTCGGCCTCGATGACGTCGCCCACACCATCGTCTCGGGCCTGCCGTTCGGTACCCAAAAACGAGTCGAGCTGGCGCGCGCACTTGCTGCCGATCCCAAGATCCTGCTGCTCGATGAGCCTGCTGGCGGTCTCAATCACGAAGAAGTCCACGTGCTTGGCGATCTGATCAAGCGCATTCGCGACGAGCGCCACATGACCGTACTGCTGGTCGAACATCACATGGGTTTGGTGATGTCGATCGCCGACCACGTCGTCGCACTCAACTTCGGCCGCAAGCTCGCCGAGGGAACACCGGCCCAGGTCCAGGCCGACCCAGATGTCATCAAAGCCTATCTGGGGAGCAAAGACCAATGACCGCGATGCTCAACGTCAAGGATCTGCGCGCCTATTACGGCCAGGTCCAGGCGCTCCACGGCCTGAGCTTTTCGCTCAACGAGGGCAGCCTGACCACGCTGCTCGGCGCCAACGGCGCCGGCAAGACCACCACCTTGCGGGCGATCTGCAGCATGGTGCGCTCCACCGGCGCGATCGAGTTCGAGGGCAAGCCGCTCTCCGGCAAATCGACCGAGAATGTCGTCCGTCTCGGCATTGCGCATGTGCCGCAGGGCCGCGGCACCTTCACCACCATGACGGTGGAGGAAAACCTGCAGTTAGGGGCCATCACCCGCAACGACAGGAAAGGCGTGGTGGCCGACATCGAGCGCATGTACGAGCACTTCCCGGTGCTGAAGGAACGGCACACCCAGCAGGCCGGCACACTTTCGGGCGGCGAGCAGCAGATGCTCGCGGTCGCCCGCGCGCTGATGCTGCGTCCGCGGCTGATGCTGCTGGACGAACCCTCGTTCGGACTGGCGCCGCTGATCGTGCGTGAACTGTTCAAGATCCTCGGCAAGATCAACCGCGAGGACAAGGTCACCATTCTGGTAGTGGAGCAGAACGCGCAGCTTGCGCTGGAGCTCGCCGACAAGGCCTACGTAATTGAAACCGGACGCATCGTGATGTCGGGAAGCGCTGCCGAAATCGCGAACAACGAAGACGTCCGTAAATCCTATCTGGGTTATTGAGGAGCGGCCATGGAACTTTTTATCAACCAAGTCCTGGCCGGCATCGCCACGGGCGCGATCTATGCCTGTATGGCGCTCGCGGTCGTGATGATCTACCAGGCGATCGACCACCTGAATTTCGCCCAGGGCGAAATGGCGATGTTTTCAACCTTCATTTCCTGGCAACTCATGCAGTGGGGCATACCCTACTGGTGGGCGTTTCTGATCACGCTGGTCATCTCTTTTGCCGGCGGTATCATCATCGAGCGGCTGCTGTTCAAACCGCTTGCCAAGGCGCCGGTCCTGACCAACGTCGCCGGCTTCATCGCCCTGTTTGCGATCGTCAACAGTTGTGCCGGGCTGATCTGGGACTTCACGATCAAGCAGTATCCGACACCGTTCGGATCCTCGCCCTTCCTCGGCAGCCAGCTCATCTCGACCCACCAGGCCGGCATGATCGGCGTCACGTTGCTGCTGCTGCTCGCACTTTACTTCTTCTTTCAGTTTACTCGGATCGGCCTTGCGATGCGCGCGGCCGCTTCGCTGCCTGAATCGGCTCGCCTGGTCGGCATCAACACGTCGTGGATGATCGCACTGGGCTGGGGCATGGCGTCGGCGATCGGCGCGATTGCCGGCATCCTGATTGCACCTGTCGTGTTCCTGGAGCCGAACATGATGGGCGGCGTGCTGATCTACGGATTTGCCGCGGCCGTCCTCGGCGGCCTGACCAGCCCGCTCGGCGCGGTGGTCGGCGGATTCCTGGTCGGCGTTTTTGAGAATCTCGCCGGGACGTACATTCCCGGCGTCGGTAACGAGTTGAAGCTACCGATCGCGCTTGCGCTGATCATCACCGTATTGGTCGTCAAACCGGCTGGGCTGTTGGGCCGGCCCATCGTGAAGCGAGTTTGATCATGAGCGCTGCTGAGGAAGTCGTCACAGAAGCACCGGCCGTCGAAGCCGTTCCGAAGCGAGCCATGACGCTCGGCCTGGGCACCTCGCTCGTGGTGCTCGCCGCGCTGATCGTCGGACCGCTGTTCGTCAAGAACTTCATCATCTTCCAGATGACGATGCTCCTGATCTACGGACTTGCGGTTCTGGCGTTGAATATCCTGACCGGCGGAAGCGGCCAATTTTCGCTCGGCCAGAGCGCGTTCTACGCGGTCGGCGCCTATACGTCGGCGATCCTGATCGAACATGGCGGCATGAACTACGCGCTGACGCTGCCGATCGCGGGCCTCATCTGCTTCGCCTTCGGATTCGTGTTCGGCCAGCCGGCGCTGCGGTTGAGCGGCATCTACCTCGCGCTGGCAACCTTCGCGCTTGCGGTCGCCATGCCACAACTCTTGAAGCTCGGCTTCTTCGAGCACTGGACCGGCGGCGTGCAGGGACTGGTCGTGACCAAGCCCGATGCGCCGTTCGGCCTACCGATGTCGCAGGACATGTGGCTGTATTACTTTACGCTGGTGATCACGATCGGGATCTATATCGCCTCGGTCAATCTTTTGCGCTCGCGCTCCGGCCGTGCCTTCATGGCGATCCGCGACAACGAGATCGCGGCCTCCGCGATGGGCGTCGACGTCGCCCTCTACAAGACGCTGGCGTTCGGCGTCTCGGCCGGCATCACCGGCGTTGCCGGCGGGCTCGGCGCCATCGCGGTGCAGTTCGTGGCGCCCGACAGCTACACCATCACGCTCGCGATCTCGCTGTTTCTCGGCATGGTCGTCGGTGGCGTCGGCTGGCTGCCGGGATCGATCGTGGGTGCCGCCTTCATCATCTTCGTGCCGAATATCGCCGAACATATCTCGAAGGGCCTCTCCGGGGCGGTGTTCGGCGTGCTGTTGTTTATCGTCATCTTCCTCGTGCCGCACGGCGCAAGGCAGGTCGCGATCGTTGCGCAGCAGATGATAGATAAATTGAAGAGGTAACTTCACGCCGCGGGATCTGTTCGGCGACGTCATCAGCGGCTGACTCGGCCGTTAACCAATATTCCGCGGGGCGGTAGTTTCCCGGAGCATCCGACTAAATATCGCCCTCCGCGACGCCGTCGCGGGGGGCTTTTTGTTGCTGGACGCAGCCGAAAGGTATTCAATACAGCCAAGAGCCGCCAAGCGCTCCAATCAAAAACAATGACACAGTCACCGATCCTAGGGAGATCAAAAAATGTCCGTTATCAACTTGCGACTGGGAGCCTTTGCGGCTGCCCTCGCATTGCTTGCCGCGACCAGCAGCGGCGCATTGGCACAAAAGAAATACGACACCGGCGCCACCGACACCGAAATCAAGATCGGCAACATCATGCCCTACAGTGGACCGGCCTCCGCCTACGGCGTGATCGGCAAAACTGAAGAGGCCTATTTCAGGAAGATCAACGCCGAGGGCGGCATCAACGGCCGCAAGATCAACTTCATCAGCTATGACGATGCCTACAGCCCGCCGAAGACAGTGGAGCAGGCCCGCAAGCTGGTGGAGAGCGATGAAGTGCTGCTGATCTTTAACCCGCTCGGCACCCCGCCGAACACCGCGATCCAGAAGTACCTGAACAGCAAGAAGGTGCCGCAACTATTCGTCGCCACCGGCGCCACCAAATGGAACGACCCCAAGGAATTCCCCTGGACGATGGGCTGGCAGCCCAACTACCAGAGCGAGTCGCATATCTACGCCAAGTACATCCTGAAGAACCATCCGAACGCCAAGGTCGGTATCCTCTATCAGAACGATGATTACGGTAAGGACTATTTGAAGGGCTTCAAGGACGGACTTGGCGCCAAGGCCGCATCAATGATCGTCCTGGAGGAAAGCTACGAAGTCTCCCAACCGACGATCGACTCCCACATCGTCAAGCTGAAGTCGTCAGGCGCCGACGTCTTCTTCAACATCACCACACCGAAGTTTGCGGCGCAGGCGATCAAGAAGAACGCCGAGATCGGCTGGAAGCCGCTGCATTTCCTCAACAACGTCTCGGCCTCGATCGGCAGCGTGATGAAGCCGGCCGGATTCGAGAATGGACAGGACATCATCTCGTCGCAATACTTCAAGGATCCAACCGACGCGCAATGGAAGAACGATGCCGCGATGAAGGCATGGAACGAGTTCCTGGATAAGTATTATCCGGAAGCCAACCGGGCCGATGCATCGGTGATGTACGCCTATATCGTCTCTCAAGGTTTGGTGCACGTGCTAAAGGCCTGCGGCGACGACCTGACCCGCGCAAACGTCATGAAGCAGGCGGCCAACATCAAGGACCTCGAACTCAGCGGCCTGCTACCTGGGATCAAAGTCAATACGTCGCCGACCGACTTTGCTCCGCTCTCGCAATTGCAACTGATAAGGTTCAAGGGCGAGAACTGGGAACGCTTCGGCGAAATTCTCTCGGGTGACGTCGGCGGCTAACCCGACTGCGAGCTCTGCTGAAGATGCAGCCCCTGCGGCTTTTGCCGCAGGGGCTTTTTGTTTGTGAGGCTTTCGGCAAGATGCTAATCACGACGCTGTCAAAAGAGCCTCATCAAGGGGACCGACAGTTACATTAAGAAATCAAAAGGGAGAGACAGAAATGTCCACAATGAAAAAACTTGCGGTTGTTTCGGCCGCGTTTGGACTACTCGCCGCATCGTCGAGCGGCGTTCTCGCACAGAAGAAATACGATCCCGGCGCAAGCGATACCGAAATCAAGATCGGCAACATCATGCCGTATAGCGGACCGGCTTCCGCCTATGGCGTAATCGGCAAGACTGAGGAAGCCTATTTCAGGAAGATCAACGCCGAAGGCGGTATCAACGGGCGCAAGATCAACTTCATCAGCTATGACGACGCCTACTCTCCGCCAAAGACAGTGGAGCAGGCGCGCAAGCTGGTCGAGAGCGATGAAGTGCTGCTCATCTTCAATCCGCTCGGCACCCCACCGAACACGGCGATCCAGAAGTACCTGAACAGCAAGAAGGTGCCGCAACTGTTCGTCGCCACCGGCGCCACCAAGTGGAACGATCCGAAAAATTTCCCCTGGACCATGGGCTGGCAGCCCAACTACCAGAGCGAAACGCAGATCTATGCGAAATACATTCTGAAGGAGAAGCCGAACGCGAAGATCGGCATTCTCTATCAGAACGACGACTACGGTAAGGACTACCTGAAGGGCTTCAAGGACGGGCTCGGCGCCAAGGCCGCGTCGATGATCGTGCTGGAGGAAAGCTACGAGGTCTCCGAGCCGACCATCGACTCCCATATCGTCAAGCTGAAGGCGTCCGGCGCCGACGTGTTCATCAACATCACCACGCCGAAATTCGCGGCGCAGGCGATCAAGAAGAACGCCGAGATCGGTTGGAAGCCGCTGCACTTCCTCAACAACGTCTCCGCCTCGATCGGCAGCGTCATCAAGCCGGCCGGCATCGAGAACGCGCAGGACATTATCTCCTCGCAATACCTGAAGGATCCGACGGATGCGCAGTGGAAGGATGATCCGGGCATGAAGGCCTGGAACGAGTTCCTGGACAGGTATTATCCGGAAGCCAACCGCGCCGACGCATCAGTGATGTTCGGCTACACGGTGGCGCAGGGTCTCGTGCATGTGCTCAAAGCCTGCGGCGACAATCTCACGCGCGAGAACGTCATGAAGCAGGCCGCCAGCATCAAGGACCTCGAACTCGGAGGTCTGCTGCCGGGCATCAAGGTCAACACGTCACCGACCGACTTTGCGCCGATCTCGTCGGTGCAACTGATCAAGTTCAAGGGCGAGACTTGGGAACGCTTCGGTGAAATCCTGTCCGGTGACGCCGGCGGCTAGTCATCTCAATTTATAATCGGCCCATTTGCCGGCCTGAAGCGCCCCCGCAGGCATCCTGCGGGGGTTTTCTTTTGCAGCGATTGGATGGATAACCAGACCTCCCGTCCCGTTAGCAGCCCCGTTGCAGATCATGACTGACCGACGTTCCCTCTTGCGTGCGATCTTTGATGCGGCCGTTGCGGCCGCGCATCCCAACGTGGTGCTCTCGGCGCATCTGCGTCCCGCGCCCAAGGGCAAGGTTATCTGCCTCGCCGCAGGCAAGGGCGCCGCGGCGATGGCGGCTGCGGCCGAACGGCACTACCTCGATACGCTGGGGCTCGATCCGTCGCGACTGACCGGCCTTGCCACCACGCGCCACGGCCACGGCGTGCCAACGCGGCGGATCAGGGTTGTCGAAGCCGGCCATCCCGTGCCCGACGAAGCCGGACTGAAAGCCGCCGATGAGACGCTGCGTCTCGCCACGGAGGCGACTGCGGACGATCTTTTGCTGGTGCTGTTGTCCGGTGGCGGCTCGGCGAACTGGATCGCACCCGCAGATGGCGTTTCGTTCGCGCAGAAGCAGCAGGTAAACCGCGCGCTATTGCGTTCGGGCGCGCCGATCGGCGAGATGAACGTCGTGCGCAAGCATCTGTCGCGGATCAAGGGCGGCCGGTTGGCCCGCGCCGGGCAGCGCGCCGCCGAGATCGTGACGCTTGCGATCTCCGATGTACCGCACGACGATCCGTCTGCGATTGCATCGGGACCGACGGTGCCGGATTCCTCCACGCTGGCGGACGCCCGCGCCCTGGTCGCAAAGTATAATCTCACAGTCGACGATGCCGTCAGGCGCGCCCTCGAAGATCCCAGGAACGAGAGCTGCAAGCCCGGCGATCCCGCCTTTGCCCGCGCGCAATTCGAGATGATTGCAAAGCCGAAGGCTTCGCTCGAGGCGGCGATCAAGGTCGCAAAGGACGCGGGGTATGAGGTTGTTGGCCTCGGCGCGGATCTCGAAGGCGAGGCGCGCGAGGTGGCGGCCGATCATGCGCGACTGGCGCTGAAAGCACAAAGCGAGGGCAAACGAACCGCGATCCTGTCGGGCGGTGAGCTCACGGTGACCGTGCGTGGCAATGGCCGCGGCGGTCCCAACCAGGAATATGCGCTGGCGCTGGCGGATATTCTGAAGGATACGTCCGGCATCGTGGCACTGGCCGCAGACACCGATGGCGCCGACGGCGGAGCCGGCAGCGCGACCGACCCGGCCGGCGCTTTGATCGATCAGGCGACGTTCGCGAAGATGAAGTCGCTCGGCCTCGATCCTGCGGCCTATCTCGCCAACAACGATGCGACCGCGTTCTTTTCGGCTACCGGCGATCTCCTGCTGACCGGCCCGACGCTTACCAACGTCAACGACGTCAGGGTGATTTTGGTGGACCCGGCGTAGATCTCCGGGCAGTTCCGGAACGTCGCATGCGCCTTGACGGCGTTAACGCTTTGTTGAGCAGTTTGCGAGGAACCCGCGCGCTGTTTGCCTATCTCGAAGCTGCGATTCACCAGCTTGGCATCTAATGGCCGTTCTCCTGGAGGAGGAGAGCCGCTAGTGGCGGCTGGGGAACGCTCTATGACGGATCACATCTCGACAACCGCGCTGCGGTCGGCGCATTTGAGTGCGCGCCTCGAGGAGGCGATCAACCATTTGTCGCTCGGTATCGTCGTCTTCGACGAGAAGCGCGAGGTCGTTTTCTGCAACCGCCGCTACAGGGAGATGTACGGGCTCTCGCCTGAACAGGTGAAGCCGGGAACACCGACTCATGAACTGATCCGGCACCGGCTGAATCTCGGCCTGAAGGTGCAGGTCGCGGTCGATGATTATATCCGTGAGCGCGTCGGTCGCGACATCGCACTGGACACCGCGGTGCAGGAGTTCACCGACGGCCGGATCGTTGCCTATACCGTCTACCCGATGCCGGGTGGCGGCGGGATGGCGACGCATGAGGACATCACCGAGCGCGAAGAGCTCAATGCCCGGCTGAAGAAACAATACGAGCTCGGCAAAGAACAGGAAGAGGCCCTGCGCATCAGGAACTTCCAGTTCGACACTGCGATCAACAACATGTCGCAGGGCCTTTGCTTCTTCGATTCCGACCACCGCCTGATCGTCTGCAACGATCGCTTCGTGGAGATGTACGACATCGCGCCCGAGCGCGTCAGCCCCGGCATGTCGCTGGTCGAGATTGTCGACCTGCGCTTCGAAGCCGGCAGCTTCCCCGCCATGACGCGGGACGAATATCTGCAATGGCGCACCAACGTGGCGGTTTCCAACGAAGCGAAAGACAGCATCGTCGAGTTGAAGAACGGGCGCACCTTCAAGATCCGCCACCGCCCGATGCCCGGCGGCGGCTGGGTCGCGACGCATGAGGACATCACCGAACAGCGCCAGTCCGAGGTCAAGATCGAATACATGGCGCATCAGGATGCGCTGACCGACCTTGCCAATCGGGTGTTGTTGAACGATCGGCTCGAATATGCGCTGGGCAGGGTTTCGGGCGGGGAAATGGTGGCCGTCCACCACCTCGATCTCGATCAATTCAAGGCCGTAAACGATACGTTCGGCCACCCCTGCGGCGACAAATTGCTCAGGAGCGTCGCCGAACGGTTGCGCCGGCTCGTCGGCGATTCCGACACGATCGCGCGGATGGGCGGCGATGAATTCGTCATCGTGCAGGCCACGATCTCCGACCCTGCCGATGCCACTTCGCTGGCGCAGGGCGTCATTGATGCGTTGAGCGAGCCCTATGAAATCGACGGCCAGCAGGCCGTGATCGGCGTCAGTATCGGCATTTCGGTCGGTCCCGGCGACGGATCGAACCCCGACAAACTGCTGCGCAACGCCGACCTCGCGCTCTACCGCGCCAAGAGCGACGGCCGCAGCACGTTCCGCTTCTTCGAGCCTGCGATGGACCTGCAGATGCAGACCCGCCGCATCATGGAGCAAGATCTGCGCAAAGCGCTGCCGGCGGGCGAGTTCGAGCTGCACTACCAGCCGGTCGTCAACTTGGCGAGCAAGGAAATCAGCGGCTTCGAGGCGCTGATACGCTGGAATCATCCGACCAAGGGAATGATCACGCCGGCCGCCTTCATCCCGCTGGCCGAAGAGATCGGCTTCATCGTGCCGATGGGCGAGTGGGTCATCAGGCAGGCTTGTGCCACCGCCGCGCAATGGCCGGACAACCTTCACGTCGCCGTCAATATTTCAGCGATCCAGTTTCGCAGTCCCGGCCTGATGCAGGTGATCGTCGGCGCGCTCGCCGCTTCGGGCCTTGCACCGACGCGGCTGGAGATCGAAATCACCGAGACGGTGCTGTTGCACAATAAGGAAGCGACGCTCGCCGTGCTGCATCAGTTGCGGGCGCTCGGAATCCGGATTGCGATGGACGATTTCGGCACCGGATATTCATCGCTGACCTACCTGCAGAGCTTTCCGTTCGACAAGATCAAGATCGACCGCTCCTTCGTCAAGAACATCACCGAGAATTCTAGCTCGCTCAACATCGTGCGCGCGGTTGCCGCGCTCGCCAATGGAATGGGCATGACGGCGACCGCCGAGGGCGTGGAAACCGCAGAGCAGCTCCACAGCATCGCATCCGAAGGATGCACGGAGATGCAGGGCTTCCTGTTCAGCAAGCCGCTTCCCGCCGCCGAGATCGAGCGGCAATTCCTGTCGGGACGCGGAGAACGCGGGGCTCAAGGCCGTATCGTCGCGGCGTGAGCTCGTCATTCCGGGATGGTCCGAAGGACCAGACCCGGAATCTCGAGATTCCCGGTTCGTCGCTTCGCGCCGCCCCGGAATGACGGTGTCACTCGCTCAAAA
The DNA here is from genome assembly GCF_023073815.1 of Bradyrhizobium sp. 157. NCBI lineage: Bacteria > Pseudomonadati > Pseudomonadota > Alphaproteobacteria > Hyphomicrobiales > Nitrobacteraceae > Bradyrhizobium > Bradyrhizobium sp. 157. The sequence continues at coordinate 180,061 of NZ_JADPKF010000065.1, forward strand.
CTCCGCCGCGATCTTCGACAGCATTTCAAGCAGCGCGACGCGGTTGGCGGGACCCAGCAGCTCGTTGAGGCGCGCCTCGTGCTTAGTCGCGACCAGCTTCTTGGCGCGCGCCAGCACCGCCCTGCCCTTGTCGGTCAGAACCAGGATGTGCGAGCGACGGTCGTTGGTCGAGCGCATCCGGACGCAGAGGCCGCGGCTCTCCAGCGCATCCAGCATCGAGACGAAATTCGGCCTGAGGATGCCGAGCGTGTTGGCGATTTCGGTCTGGTTGCGCCCGGGATTGCGATCGAGCAATAATAGCACCGAGAATTGCGCCGGCGTCAGTTGCAGCGGCGCGACACAGCGCAGGAAATCCTCGAATACCTTGAGCTGCGCGCGTTTGAGCGAATAGCCAAGCAGGTCGGCCAGCTCGCCCAGTTGCAGCCCGGCACTCTCCGCGGCGCCATCGGCGATTTCCTTGCCGTTGCTGCGCGGCGACTTGACGACATGGGTCGCTGCCTTGGAAACTGTCATGGCGTGAGGCTCGCCCCCGAAAAGGCTCGGCTGGTGACCGGGCCTTGATGTTATATTTGATAATTGTTATGGGATATATCAAATATCGGCGTCTTTCAACTGCCGAGATATGGGACGGCCGGCGGACCGTGCGAGGTCAGGACCGGCGACGCTTTTAGGGGGAGCGCCAGTCTTGAATACGACGATCATGCTGTTCCTGCTGCAGGACGGCATCACCAATGGCGCGATCTATGCGCTGCTCGGGCTGGCGCTGGTGCTGGTGTTTGCCGTCACCCGCGTCATCCTGATTCCGCAGGGCGAATTCGTGACGTTCGGCGCGCTGAGCTACGCCATGCTGGCAACCGGTCAGGTGCCCGGCACCGCAAAGCTGGCAATGGCCATGGGCGTGGTCGCGTTCGGCCTCGACCTATTTGACGCGCGGCGGTCGCTACGGCTCAAGCGGGTCGCGCCCGCCTTTGCTCTCAACATCGTGCTGCCGGCTGCGATCCTGGTCCTGACCTATGGTCTTGCCGGTTCCAAGACGCCGATCGCGGTCAATATCGCGCTGTCGCTTTTGATCGTCGCGGCGATCGGGCTGTTCCTCTATCGCATCGCGTTCCAACCGCTCGCGCATACTTCGGTGCTGGTGCTGCTGATCGCATCCGTCGGCTGCCATCTCGCCCTGCAGGGCCTGGGCCTCGTGTTCTTCGGCGCCGAAGGCCTGCGCGGACCGGCCCTGTCGAATACCGCACTGACGATCGGACCGTTGCGCTTCACCGGCCAGAGCCTTGCCGTCTACGGACTCACCATTGCCTTCATCGTCGCGCTGTGGCTGTTCTTCGGCTTCACGCTGATGGGCAAGGCGCTGCGCGCTACCGCCGTCAACCGCCTCGGTGCCCGCCTCGTCGGCATCCGCACCACGCTGTCGGGGCAGATTGCTTTCCTGCTGGCATCCCTCATCGGCGCGATTTCCGGCATTCTGATCGTGCCGATCACCACGCTCTATTATGACACCGGCTTCCTGATCGGCCTGAAGGGTTTCATCGCCGCGATCATCGGCGGACTGGTGAGCTACCCCCTCACCGCGGTCGCGGCGCTGCTGGTCGGCAGCGTCGAGGCGTTCTCCTCGTTCTACGCCAGCAATTTCAAGGAGGTCATCGTGTTTACGCTGATCCTTCCCGTGCTGGTGCTGCGTTCGCTCGCAGCGCCCGCGGTTGAGGAAGAGAAGGATTGACGGCGATGAACCAGCGCACCCCTCTCATCGTCTTCGCGCTCGTAATGGCAGCCATCCCGTTCGTTCCGGGCGTCCCGCCATTCTGGATCGTGCTGCTCAACAATATCGGCCTCGCCGCACTGGTGGCGATGGGCCTCGTGATCTTGACCGGCGTCGGCGGCCTCACCTCGTTTGGACAAGCCGCGTTTTGCGGCTTCGGCGCCTATACCACGGCGGTACTGACCACGGCCTATGGCGTCTCGCCATGGCTGACGCTGCCGCTCTCGCTCGTGGTCAGCGGCATCGCCGCCGTCCTGCTCGGCATCGTCACGGTGCGGCTGTCCGGCCATTATCTGCCGCTCGGCACCATCGCGTGGGGCATCGGACTGTTCTACTTGTTCAGCAAGCTGGAATTCCTCGGCCGCAATGACGGCATCTCCGGCATCCCGCCGCTCTCGATCGGCAACTTCCGGATGCTCGAACCCGGCACGATCTATTTCGTGATCTGGATCGCCGTGCTCGTCTCGGCGCTCTTGACCATGAACCTCCTGGACTCCCGCACCGGTCGCGCGATCCGCGCGCTGCGGCGCGGGCATATCGCCGGCGAAGCGTTCGGCGTGCAGACGCCGCGCGCCAAGCTGCTGGTGTTCGTCTATGCGGCCGTTCTCGCCGGCCTCTCGGGCTGGCTCTATGCGCATTTCCAGCGCGCGGCCAACCCGACCCCGTTCGGCGCGCATGCCGGCATCGAGTATCTGTTCATCGCCGTGGTCGGCGGCGCCGGCTATGTCTGGGGCGCGGTGCTCGGCGCCGGCATCGTCGTGATCCTCAAGGAGATCCTGCAGAGCTATCTGCCCTATATCTTCGGCGGCCAGAGCCAACTCGAGACCATCGTGTTCGGCATCCTGCTGGTCGTTCTGCTCCAACTGGCGCCGACCGGCGTCTGGCCCTGGCTGATGTTGCGACTGCCGATCAAGTCGAATCGCAGGATGCCAGATACGTCGCTTCCACTTGCCACGCCGATGCGCGCACAGGCTTCGTCCGCCGTGCTGCTGCAGATCGAGAAGGCGCGCAAGCAGTTCGGCGGCGTGATTGCCGTCAACGATGTTTCCTTCGACGTCCGCTCCCGTGAGATCGTCGCCCTGATCGGCCCGAACGGCGCCGGCAAGAGCACGACCTTCAACCTGATCACGGGCGTGCTGACGACGACCGGCGGCACCATCTCGGTGCTCGGTCACAAGGTCGACAACGCTCCGCCGCAGGAGGTGGTAAAACTCGGCGTCGCGCGTACCTTCCAGCACGTCAAGCTGGTGCCTGACATGACCGTGCTGGAGAACGTCGCGATCGGCGCGTATCTGCGAGGGTCTGCGGGCGCGATCTCCAGCATGCTCCGGCTCGACCGGACCGACGAGGCGAAATTGCTGGCGGAAGCCGCGCGCCAGATCGAACGCGTCGGCCTCGGCGACCAGATCGACCAGTTGGCGGGAAGCCTGTCGCTCGGCCAGCAGCGCATTGTCGAGATTGCACGCGCGCTGTGCGTCGATCCATTGCTGCTGCTGCTCGACGAGCCGGCCGCCGGACTGCGCCACATGGAAAAGCAGCGGCTCGCTGCCCTGCTCCGTCAGTTGCGGGACGGCGGCATGTCGGTGCTGCTGGTCGAGCACGACATGGGTTTTGTGATGGATCTCGCCGACCGCATCGTGGTGCTGGATTTCGGCACCAAGATCGCCGAGGGCACGCCGGCTGCGATCAAGACCAATCCCGATGTGATCAAGGCCTATCTCGGAGCTACCGCATGAGTGCGCTGTTATCGGTCTCCGACGCCCATGTTTCCTACGGCAAGGTCGAAGCTGTACGCTCGGTTTCGCTCGACGTCGCCGACGATGAGATCGTCACCATCATCGGCGCCAACGGCGCCGGCAAGACGACGCTGCTGAATGCCATCATGGGCGTTCTGCCGCTCAAGGGCGCCACCGCCTTCGCCGGCACCGACATGACCCCGCTCGACATCGAGGATCGCGTCGCGGCGGGCCTCTGTCTCGTGCCGGAGCACCGCGAATTGTTCGGCACCATGAACGTCGAGGACAATCTGCAGCTCGGCGCCTTCCGGATTCCGAAGGCGACGGCAGCAACATCATTCGAGCGCGTCTACGCGCTGTTTCCACGGCTCAAGGAGCGGCGCAAGCAATTGGCCGGCACGCTCTCCGGCGGCGAGCAGCAGATGCTGGCGATGGGTCGCGCCCTGATGGGCGCGCCAAAACTGTTGATGCTGGACGAACCGAGCCTTGGTCTCGCGCCGATCATCGTGGCCGACATCTTCCGCACCATCGGCGAATTGCGTGCCGCCGGCGTGTCGGTGCTGCTGGTCGAACAGAATGCGCAAGCGGCGCTTAAAATCGCCGACCGCGCCTATGTCATGGAACTCGGCGAATTCATCCTGTCAGGATCGGCGAAGGATATCGCCAGCAACCAGCGCGTTGCGGCGAGCTATCTCGGCTTTCAGCACGAAGGCGCGAGCGGGATATAGGGGCACGTACTCATCTGTGGACGCCCCGCGAGATGCAAGCGATTTTTGAAGCGCATTGGCGCGTAGTCGGATGCTGCCATCTGTCCGGCCTCTGATGCAGCGATA